>JBPCXB010000043.1:0-25233 GCA_051008935.1 Gammaproteobacteria bacterium
TTGGCTGGATTCTGCGACTTCGTTTCACTACGCGCAGAATGACGCGGTGGGGGGCACTCCCAGCACTTAAACACAGATTCCCACTACTCCACTACGCGTCTTGAGCTTGACTCAAGACGCCTTTAGAGAAAGAGTAAAAGTCCGCCTTTAGAGAAAGAGTAATAGTCACAGGCTCAGGCAGCGTTAGGCTCTAGGCAGCTCTAAACACAATCCCCTCTACTCCACTACGCACTTAAACGCAGATTCCCTCTACTCTACTACGCGTCTTGAGCTTGACTCAAGACGCCTTTAGAGAAAAAGTAAAAGTGCCTTTAGAAAAAAAGTAAAAGTAGGGGTGCCCGTTAGGGCGAGGTGGTTATTAGCGTTAGGCTCTAGATAGCCATAAACACAATCCCCTCTACTCTACTACGCGTCTTGAGCTTGACTCAAGACGCCTTTAGAGAAAGAGTAATAGTCCGCCTGACTGGCACTTTTTACTAAAGGTTGCCCAATGCTGCGCGTAGTCGCAGTATCGGTCAGCGGTGGGTACTAGATAGCTTGTAACACAACCCTCTCTGACTCCACTACGCACTTAAACGCAGATTCCCTCTACTCTACTACGCGTCTTGAGCTTGACTCAAGACGCCTTTAGAGAAAGAGTACCAGTCCGCCTTTAGAGAAGGAGTAAAAGTCCTCAGAAGCTAGGCTGTATTGCCTCTCTAAGCAACAACAATCAGAGGTTGATGCGGAAGGTAAACGATACGTCGTCCTGACCTTCCAGAGTGGTAAGAGCTTCCTCTGAGTTCACAAAGTGTTCGATTTCCGTATCACCACGCAGGTTATAGGTAAAACCGAAGCTGAAAGAACCGGCTGAATGGTACAGCCAGCCAACCGAAACCTGCAGTTGATCGAACTCGTCGTAACGGGTTGTATTGATCAGTTCCAGATTCTTACGATCACCGACTCGGCTTCTGAACCCGATTTCTAAAGAACTACGCTGTTCGATACCATAGTAATCTGTAAAGAATCCTTCGGACAGGATCTGACCCGCTTTGAAGTAAAAGCTGGCAAAATCGCTGATTTTCCAGTGGTGTCCCAAGAAAAGCTCAATGTGTTCGGATTCAAGGCTATTAATAAGCTTCGCATCGGGGCGAGGGCGTACACGCTCTAGCGAAAAACCTAAAAGATAGTTGGTCTTGCCACAGAAATCATAAACATACCCTATCTTGGTACTGTCATATTCCCAATTGTTAAGAGAGGATAGCTGCACGTCATAGTTTTCTTCGTTTGCATTGGCGAAGCTTCCATCGACTGCAACCGTAGTGAAGGATTTGCGGCTTTTAATACCAACAAGATCCCAGTAGTAATAGCCTATATTAGGGCTGATAGATGACGCATCGGCCAAAGAACTAGTGTCTTGGGCTCCAGCTGGAGACGACACGGTCAATACCAATGCACCTAACATGCATAGTGCAGAAAAACAGTTGTTACCAATTTTCTTTATCATTTCAACACTCTCCAACGCTAATTTCCAAAGCGAGTTTAGGCTTAGTACAGTTCGACGGCTCCTCGAAGCCTTCTTCTCATATCTTCTATCTTTGCAGACTTTTCTCAGGATCTCTTCAGGATCTTGGCTTTCGAGCATTCGCCCTACAGCTCATAATCGTTCGAAATTTCCAAGACCGCCTGACGCATCTATTCTAAACTAAATATGTATTCAGTTGTAGCAAACAGCATCCTAGCCCAATTCATCTCATCATCATAACAACGAAGGAACAATAGACTGCAACTTGCATGGGCATGATTTTATACCACGAAAGCATGCAGTGCACCAGCATCTCAGTATTACCAGCAAATCTAGATAACCATAGCGCCACTTCAAGCCAGTCTAAGCCAGCGTCATACTGCCCTATGTCTGGGCTGGGCAAAATCGCTCAAAATATGCTAGCAGATCAAAACGCCAGTCCGACAGCTTTTTTCAGTTTCATGCGATTACAGAGTCAACCACCTAGCGCCATGAGTTTATACACCTACACATACCATCCCAAAGCTCCTATCCGACACCAACGCTCGCATCTGGGCTGCTTGATGGCACTACTGATGGCCTGCTGCAGTCCCATTGTGCTGGCAAGCTCCGGCTACCAACCTGAGCTAGTCCCCGGTATCGGCTTTTTTGTATCCAATGCCCAACTCAGTGCAGAGCAGGCCGTTGTCATTCGCAATGCCAATATACTAACCGGCACAAATGATGAGCTGGAACGCACAGACCTACTGATCATCAAAGGCAGAATAGCCCGTATTGGTGCCGCATTAAAAACACCCGCTAACACTCTTGAAATCGATGGTTCAGATAAATGGCTGACGCCTGGCTTGATTGATCTTGGCTTCGGTTTTCCCGATCTCGATACAGAAGCTGCACCTGCCCTCTATTGGCCGATGCCGGATATCAATAACTACCGCTCCGAACAGATACGAGCCTTATCCGGAGGCGTAACGACGCTGCTGTACCGCCTATTCAGGCCCCACGACCAAATTACAGACGCTCTGAGTTACTTTTCGCTGGCAGTGCCCATACACAACGTTCCATACGAGGGCATCAAAGCATCCGCAATTGCTGGCGTTCCGCCTGTATTATCGATGCGTTGCCCATCCAGCAGTCTAGGGTGGCATCAACTACGGCAATTGCTTAGACAAGCGAAAGATTATGCCAACGGTCAACATGCACACATCAACGAGGATTTAAACCTGTTGGCAGGCGCCATGCGTGGCGAATTAGGGCTACACCTGAACTGTAGCTCACGCGATGCTCTGTTGCTGGCGCTGGATGTTGCGCAATACTTCGGGCTGACATTTCAGGCAATGACCGAAGCATCCGAGGCTTATAAGATCATCTCTCAACTGGTGCAGCGCAATATCTGCACCTCTTTGACTGTCGGGCAAAACCAGATGAACCGGTCTGACACCGGTGAACTTAAAGAAACCAATGTGCTAGCCATCTCTCTGATTACCCGTGCAAGTGGCAGAAAAAGCTGCACCGCTGTACAGTCTGGAGGATCAGAAGATTTTGGTCAGTTGCACCTGCTTGCAGGCAGGGCTCAGGCACAGGCTAACAGCATCGGCATACACACACCGCCGCGCCAAGCTATCGCTTGGCTAACCAGCATCCCAGCAAAGATACTGGGGATCGATGAGTATCTGGGCAGTATCGAGCGCGGCAAGCTGGCCAATCTAGTTCTATGGTCGGGAAACCCGTTCAGCACCTTTACACGTGCCGAAAAAGTGCTTCTGGGCGGCCGGCTGGTCTGGGATCTGCAACAAGGCGGCAACTTATTTGAACTGGACCAGAATGCCCGCGCCAGAATCGTACGTACCACATCGGCCAGTAACCCACAACCTGACAATACGCAGGCCCTGCCGAAGCCCTAGCAAATGGCTACCCATCTTCCATCTAGCTACTCCTAGTCGTTCTGAGCCTAATATGCACATTCTTGATCCTCATAACCGCGTTTATTCCACCCGCACAGCTTGGCAGCTGCATGCTGTTGCCTTGATTGTGCTACTGGGCCTGATGGGTCTGACTGGGGCATCAGACGCACAGCAACCTACACAACGCAGTTTCGAAGACACTGACGTAACGGAAATTCTGCCAGAAGTGTCTTTATTGCGCGGGGCTACCATACATACCCTGACTGCGGTTGGCACCCTACTGGTAGGTGATGTGCTGATCGAAGGCAAGCATATCATTGCAACAGGACCCGATTTAAGCAATCACCTGAAAGCGCGCCGCGCTAGAGTGATTCCACTGTTTGGGAAAACAATTACGCCGGGGCTGATTCTGCCTTGGTCTCGGATCGGGCTATCCAACACAGATCTTGGAACGAGCTCTAGCTCCAAAAACCTCGAACTGGCTGCTGGGCTTTCAGTCGCACGCTTCTGGGATTCATCTTCAGCTGAAATCGGCGAAGCCATAGCAGCAGGCTTTACTGTGGCGCAGATTGTACCCAGCAATCCCGGGAAACTGTTCTCAGGTGAAAGTGCGCTGATAGCATTGCGGCCGGACCATTCTCAGCTGCTGTTCGATACTGGCTTGCAAACAGTGGTTGCGCGCCTGACGGATCTAGAAGTGCTACCTGCCATCGCTATTACACAACTGGATGACGCTTTTGCCAGCGCGCAACGATTCCGCTCCAATAGATTGGCCATTGATGGAGGAGGCTATTTCGATTTTCGACTCAGCCGCCATGACTTGGAATCTCTGATCCGAGTTGTGGACGATCACAACTGGATTGCAATAGAAGCCCACCGAAAAGAAGATATTGAGCGGCTACTAGAACTTGCACGCAATCTACAATTGCGGCTCATGTTGTACGGCGGTGCCGATTCGTCTGCTCTTGCTGAAGCACTCAGGGAACAAGGAGCCATTGTCATCCTGAACCCTCAAGCCAGCGCGCACAAGGGGCTGGAACCTGCAATCGCTTTAGAAGCAGCGCGCCTACTCAACCAGAGTGGCGTGACGCTTTTATTTGGTTCCGAACAGCCAGATGCACCTTGGCGGGTCCGTCAGACTGCTGGAACCGCGGTCAGCTGGGGGCTGCCTTGGGAAGAAGCTCTAAAAGCACTGACACTCTATCCTGCACAGGTTCTAGGGCTCCCTGATCGTGGCCAGATCGCACCAGGGAAATTGGCCGAACTAGTAGTGTGGAGTGGCGACCCTCTGGAAATATCCAGCCGCGCAGAGCGGGTCTTCTTTGATGGCGTGGAACACCATCCAGTGAGCAAAGACGAACTATTGGCGCTCAAGTATGCCGAACAACAAGGGGTGCCATTGAATGTGCCAGAGGGCGGCACATTGATTCAGGAGTCCATCCCCAGATAACTGAGTTGAATGAGCCCGCCCGATAGAAAGAACGTGCTCATCTATTGGGCTACTCGGCTGCTAAGCTACTGGGCTACTCGCCAACATCGCTCGACCGGAGTCTCAGCCGGCGTCTCAGTACTTGCGGCTTCGAGCCAGTGGATTCTCCATCTGCATGCGCTTATGGTATCGTCTGACAGCTGCTGCCGCCTTGCGACGCCTTACTGCAGTAGGCTTTTCATAGAATTCCCGCCTGCGGGCACTGCTGATAACACCTTCCTTGTTACAGAGCCTGCGAAAACGCTTAAGACTAATATCGAAGGGTTCGTTTTCGCGGATCTTAACTGAAGGCATCTAAATGGGGTCACAGGGTAACAAGTGAATTCCTCGCTATTTTATTCACTTACGGCACAGATATCTAGAGAGGCCTGATCTCTTCTGCGCAACACGCACAGGGTATGCACCTGACCAACCCATGCAAATGCCCCGCCCGCCAAAGCGCGCCTGACCAGCGTAACCGGTGCTTGCCCTCCTTCTGCAGGGTCAAAGAATACATCATGGATGACCAAAAAGCCTTCCGGAACTAGGTGAGGGACCCACAGGCGATAATCCCGACACGCAGCACGGAAGCTGTGACCACCGTCTATAAATACCAGTCCTAGCGGCGTCTGCCAACCTCGGGCTACGGTAGCGGATTGCCCAATCATCGGCACAACTGCATCCAGAAGCTCTGCTCTGCGCAGGTTCTGCATCAGCTCGGGCAAGGTATCCACAAGCCCTGTACGGGGGTTCAGCAAATCCGGATCAAAATACTCCTGATCAGGCTGCTGTTCTTCAGATCCCTGATGATGGTCCAGCGTAAACAGCAAGCCGGCTTCGCTCTGACAACCGTAGCCCAGATAAAGGGTTGATTTGCCGCAATAGCTGCCAATCTCTAGAGCAGGCCACTGACAGTCTCTGGCCTGCGACTTCGCCAGATGGTATAAAACCTGGCCCTCACTCGGATGCAGAAAGCCTTTAACGTTCTGCGGACATAGCGAAAACTCCGGCAACGGCGCCATCCATGACTCAGGCAATTCCATTACTTTTTGCTGCGCTGGCATTAGCTGAAAGCTCGTATCATCAGAACGTGCTAGTCTTTGCAATGTTGCGAGGATAGAGCGGCGGTTCTCCGGGCGGGCGCGTCTTGAAGCGCCTGTGTGCCCAGAGCCATTGTTCAGGGGTCTGCGTGATTACTTCTTCTAACTTGCTGTTGAGGAAATGCGTAGCATCCTCATCAGAGGCGGCGTCCCGATAATCGGCTGTGATATCTTCCAGCAAGAGTCGATAGCGACGATCGTCGGTCATGCTAATCGCGGTGAGGATTACTTTGGCACCCGAACGGCGCGCGATTGCTCTACCCAACACCCGCGTGGCTGCTTGAATGCCGAAAAAGGGGGCAAACACGCTACTTTTCGCGCCGTAGTCCTGATCCGGGAAATAGAGCAGCATATGCCCTTGCCGCAATACGCGCATGATGCTCCAATAATCAGAAGGATTGATGGCAACATGCGGCAACCACCGGTGGCGCCCTTTGTGTATGCAATATTCGATCAAGGGATTATTGTGGGGGCGAGGAGCGGCTACCATTTGGGGGATCTGCTCGATCGATTCCATCACGCTGGAAGTAACTTCCAGGTAGACATTGTGTACGGCCATCAAGAGCACACCGGTTCCTTCAGAAAAAGCCTGCCTCAGGCTATCTAACCCCTGCGCACCCTGAATTTCACAGGGAACGCGTTGCACTCCGGACTGCGCCCCCCACCAAATTGCGGAAGATTCAACGATGCTCATACCCATATGCTCAAAGAAAGCAGGAGCAAGCTGGCTCAGCCCCTTGCAATGCGGTTCACACAAGGCCAAATTTGCCTCGACAATAGTGCGTCTACGGCGCAGCAACACATAGCCCAAACGGCCGATCAAGCGCCCCATACCCAAACGCACGAAACGCGGTACTATTGAAAAAGCCCCCCACAAAAAGATAATCAGCCATACATGCCAATAATCTGGATACAACCAGCGTATTTTGAAGGTCACGCTTACTGATACCCTCTCATTGATTCACCAGCAAAGGGTCTGGACATGTCAAATATCATATATCCGATGCCAGCATGCTTGATGCTGGTCAGAATCAAGCAACCATGAATCATTATAAAGAACGGCTGGCTCTCAGTGTCTGGGGGGTCATCATTCGCCTGCTGTTACCCATCATATTGCTACGCTACTTTTGGCTGAGCCGCAAGGAAACCGCCTATCGATATAGATGGAAAGAGCGGCTGGGCTTTATTGCACCCGAACCGGACCTGCCTGTACAGAAGCTCTGGGTGCACGCCGTGTCGCTAGGCGAGGTGCGGGCAACGACACCTCTGGTAAAAGCTCTGATAGCAGATGGGTTTTCGATCGTTTTTACCTGCACTACTCCAACAGGCTCTTGGCAGATCCAAACCAACTTCCCGGATCAGGTTCGGCATTGCTATGCACCTGTAGACACGCCGGGTGCAGTGCAACGATTCCTCCGCCGATGCCGTCCAGATGCGCTGATTCTTGTTGAGGCCGAGCTGTGGCCTAACACCATCGATATCTGCTACCGACATAATATCCCTGTGCTGCTAGCCAACACGCGCATCAGCCTCTCTTCATTCAGAGGATATGCCAGATTCCCCAGCCTGTTTAACCCGACCATCAGACGGATATCAGCCGCCATGGCCCGAACCCAGCAGGATGTAGATTATCTGCTGCAACTGGGCATGCCACCAGAGCGCATTCATCTAACTGGCGATCTGAAATATACGCTTGCTGGCATCGAATCTGTAAAAATACGCACACAGGAACTGGTGCAAAGCATGGCTGTGCCAGCGGATCGCCCTATTTTGGTTGCTGGAAGTACCCATCAAGGCGAAGAACGCATCGTACTTCAGGCCATGCAAATGGTCTGGAACCGCTACCCAGACGCGCTTCTGATCCTTGCACCCAGACAGCCCCGACACTTTGCGCAAGTGGCGGCTCTTCTAGAACAAAGGCAGGTTCGTTTCAGACGCAGATCTAGAGGCGATCAGATCGATACAACGACACAAGTACTGCTGCTGGATTCCACCGGGGAATTGCAACTCTGCTATGCGCTGGCACAAGCGGCGTTCATAGGGGGCAGCCTAGTGCCGTCCGGTGGCCATAACTTGCTCGAACCTATAGCAGTCGGCTGCCCGCCGATATCTGGCCCGCATCTGGATAATTTCACACAGATCGCTGATGCACTGAAAAAGGCAGGTGCTCTGGCCATCGCCGAAGATGCAACTGAACTGGGGCAAGCCCTGCTGAACTGGCTGGATAATCCCAAGGAGCGCCAAGCCGCCTTGAGCGCTGGAGAGCGCTTGATACACGACAATCAACACAGCCTGAAGCGGCATCGAGAAGTAATACTAGAGCAGCACAAGCGCGGCCTCAGCGGCCCTCAATCAAGACGCTAAACCCAGTTCTTGCAAAGCGTATGCACGCACAAAATCATAATCTGCTTTGCCGTTGACGGCGCGCCCCATATCCTGAGTATTCAAAATACGCTTGGGGACTTTGTAGGCTGCTAACTGAGCGCGCATAAACGCTTTGATTTTGTCTTCATCAAAACGGTTCGATAAAGATTTGACCACTGCTGTCACCGACTGACCCCATTTTTCGTCCGGGATACCGAAGACCAGAGCATCGGCGATTTCAGGATGGCGTTTCAGCGCTTCTTCTACTTCTTCAGAATAGATTTTTTCACCCGCACTGTTGATGCAAGCGCTACCTCGGCCCAACAAAATAATGGTACCATCGGCGCCCACACGGCAATAATCCCCAGGCATGGAATAACGTACACCATTAATCACCAAGAAGGTGCGCTTGGTTTTCTCTGGATCTTTGTAATAGCCTACCGGCAGATGGCCGCCCGTGGCAATAAAACCAACCGTGTCGCTGCCCGGCTGCACCTCATTGAATTGCTCATCGAATACCTTAGCGCGCTCCCCAATTTTGAACTCGGCGGAGCCACTCACACCTTTGTTATTGGTCACTGATCCTCCAAATCCCAAAGCCTCTGAAGAGCCGAAAGTGTCGATCAACACCAACTGCTCATGATGACGCAACAGATTTTTTTTGACTTCCGGACTCCACATAACACCAGAAGAAGTAATGCTAACCAGCGAATCTAGGTTCCAGCGGTTTGGATGCTCGTCCAGAGCCTTGACCATGGGCTGCGCAAACGCATCCCCGACAATGGCCAGGGCATTAACGCGCTGCCGCTCCACGGTATCCCACAGCTGTTCGGCATCAAAGCGCGCGGAAGGAATACTCACCACACACCCTCCTGTCAGCATGGTATTCATAGCAGTAAAAAGACCGGTACCGTGCATCATAGGACAGGCGGGTAGCTGACGAATACCGGGTTGGTTGCGGCGGACTATCTCTGCGTACTCTGCCAGACTGTTCGCTTTGGCATGTTCTAAAGTCCGCCCCGAGGCGTTGAAAATGGCATTATGTTCCCACATCACCGCTTTCGGATAACCTGTGGTACCACCCGTATACAAGAACAATAAATCGCTCGGCGAACGCTCACCAATTTCCGGAGTGCTCAGTGCACCTCCATCCCCGGAACTGGCGGCATTTTCATAGCTGCTAGCAAAATCTGGCACGTCCGCATCGCCCACTTCTAGCCAAAGCTTGACGTTGGGCAATTTGCGTCGAATCTCATCCAGACGATCGCGAAATTCAGACGAATAAACAACCACCGTCGCATCTGAATTGTCCAGAATATACCAGAGCTCATCAGCCAAATAACGATAATTAACATTGACATGCGTCAGACGTGCTTTGAAACAGGCCGCCAGAAGCTCCATGTATTCATTGCAGTTGCGCATGTAAAAGCCGACCTTGTCGCCCGGGCTCGCTCCCTGTTGCAGCATAGCGCGAGCCAGATTGTTACTGCGCACACCAAGCTGCTCCCAGCTGATGCGATGGTCGCCGCAAATCAGGGCATCTGCATCTGCGTCAACTGTCGCTTCCAAAGTCTCGAGTATATTTCCAAAATTAAATAACATCATTACACTCTCTAAGTCCCAATAGGTATCTACTTGTCTACTCTTCGCTGTCTGCAGCATTTACTGAGCCTCTCAGCATCAGCAACTGGCTGGCGCAAGCAAACGACCAAAAGTTCTGGGAATTTTAGTTCTGCACTACCGGAACCGAACGGTAATCTTTAGCATGGCTCGATCTCCCGGCACCCTCTTCGACACACCCATGACGGCAGATGGTTGGAATTTGGTATGCCTAATCGGGCCGACTGCATCTGGGAAAACTGCACTATCCCTAGAAATAGCCCAGCATATCCCCTTGCGGATTATCAGCGTCGATTCTGCCATGGTCTATCGCGGTATGGACATTGGCACAGGCAAACCGAGTGCCGAATGGTTGCACCGCTTTCCACACGAATTCGTGAACCTGATTGATCCTAGCCAACCTTGGTCTGCTGGTGATTTCCTACAGCAACTCGGGCCTGCCATCGCGCGGGCCAAACACGCCAACCAAATACCGATTTTGGTTGGAGGCACCATGCTCTATTTTTATCTGCTGCTGCAGGGCATTGCGCCAGCACCAGCGCTTTCTGATGCGCTTAAGGAACAGCTACGGATGCGAGCTCAGGCAGAAGGAACGCACAGCTTGCACCGCCAGCTGTCTGAACTCGACCCAGAAAGCGCCCAACGTATCGGGGTCAACGATTATGTCAGGATCGAACGCGCTCTAGGAGTCGCATTGCAGACTGGCCGCACCCTGAGTCATTTTCAACGCCAGCAAAAACCTTTTTTGCCGCCGGCAAGCAACGTACTGCTGTTATGTATCCAAAAGGAACGCGAACAGCTGTATCTGCGCATCCAACGCCGATTCGATCAAATGGTGAGCGACGGTTTGGTAGACGAAGTGCTGCAACTGAAACAACGCTCTGATATGGAGCCAGAGCTACCGGCGATGCGCGCCATTGGCTATCGGCAGGTGTGGAAGTGGCTGGATGGAGAGGGCAGCTTCAAAAGCATGGAAGCGCAAGTCTTGACGGCCTCACGTATTCTCCTGAAGCGCCAGATGAACTGGCTCAACCGCTTTCAGGGGCTCAGAAATATTTTGACTGTGGAAGATGCCTTGACACAAATTAGCGCCTTTCACCAAACAGTTGCTCAGGTACCAACCTCTGGCCAATAGCGGTCTTTGAGTAGTCTCTTGTAAAGCTTTCCCGTAGGCAGGCGCGGCAACTCCAGCTCAAAATCCATGGAACGCGGCACTTTATAGCCCGCCAAATGTTCTCTGCAATATTCCATAAGTTCCTGCTCGATCGATGCATTTGGTGACACATTCGCTGCCAATTGCACTACTGCCTTCACTTCTTCGCCAAAATCTTCATTCGGCACACCGAACACCGCAACATCTGCCACTTTATCGTGCATGATCAGCACATCCTCTATCTCTTGAGGATAAATATTGACCCCTCCTGAAATGACAGTGTAGGCCTTGCGGTCGGTCAAATACAGAAAGCCATCTTCACTCAGGTAACCCACATCGCCCAAAGTCGTCCAGTTGGCATGCTTCGGGTGTTGCGCCTTGCGCGTCTTATCCGGTGAGTTATGGTACTCAAAAGTCGGCGCCTCCTGGCCTTCTTGCTCGAAGTAGATCACCCCTCGTTCGCCTGCTGGCAACACTTCACCCGTACTCTCATCACAAATACGTACAATGCTCTGCACCGCTTGGCCGACGCTACCCGGGTGCTTCAGCCACTGGGCACTGTCGATGACTGTGACACCATTCGCCTCACTAGCGGCGTAGTATTCAAACAGAATCGGTCCCCACCATTCGATCATCTTGCGCTTAATATCTACCGGACAGGGTGCAGCAGCATGAATCGCCAGCAGGTGACTGGACAGATTCCAACCTTGAAGTTGCTCGGGGGGAAGTTTGAGCATGCGCACAAACATCGTCGGCACCCACTGGCTGTGTGTGATCGCATAATTCTCGATCGCCTTCAACGCTTCTAGAGGTTCAAATTTTTCCAGCACCACCACTGTAGCCCCCAGCGACAGAACCCCATTGCAGTAATGAAAAGGAGCGGCATGGTACAAAGGCGCAGGCGAGAGATACACCGTATCCTGAGTAAAACCGAAGGCTGCCAAAGTTGGCGCAATAAAAGGGCCCTCTTCCGGCGATTGCCAAGTAAGAGGCCGCTTGATCCCCTTGGGTTGACCGGTAGTACCGGAAGAATACATCATGGCCTCCCCTAACCATTCATCTGCTATCGGTTCAGTCGGCTGGGATGTCAATACCGGCTCTAACTGCAACCAACCTGATCCAGCCGATCCAAACGTCCAGAAACATTCACAGCTAGAACACAGCTCCCGCAATCCCGGCAACTGGCCAACCATAACATCGCTGGAAATCAAAACCTTGGACTGGCTATCCGTAACTATATAAGCCACCTCATTCGCTGTTAGATAGCGGTTAACAGGGGTAATGTGTACTCCAGATCTGAGGGCAGCCCAAGCAACCACAAAATGCTCCAGACGGTTCTCCATCAGCATGCTGATGTGATCGCCGGGTTTAATACCACTGGCACGCAATTGATGAGCCAGTTGGTTCGACTGCTCATCCAAGCTTCGATAGGTCAAATATTCCCCAGATCCAGCCATAACCACGGCATGTTTATCGGGCTGCGATTGGGCGTGAATTCCTGGGTACATAATAGTTTCTGCAAAAAGCCAGTGCGACAGCGGCCTATCCATTATGCCACTAATTATTGCAAACTCAAGTAGCACGACTAGCCAGCCGTCTACTGCAGCTGGCTCTATAATCTGATGGCATAGAGGGGCCGTAGCTCAGTTGGTAGAGCGCAGCAATCGCACTGCTGAGGTCAGGGGTTCGACTCCCCTCGGCTCCACCAGAGTGGAGTTCTACCCCCTGCCATGCCTTTTCAATTCGGCCCCCTCAAACTCTGCCAAGGCATGCCTCGCATTGCTGCCTCTTTTGGCTCTGCACCCGCTCTAACTCAGTTGCAACAGTTCAAATCTATCGGACTGGATATAGCAGAGTGGCGGCTGGATTCCCTCACGGACTCGCATCAGGCGCAAATGCAAACCGACCGCCGTGAATTCATGAATCTTCAACTGAACCGCTTTGCTAGCGCACAGCTCGCTACGTTGGTGACGATTCGAACGGACAGCAGCCCGCAAGATGGCACATGGAAAGGCACAGATGCACAGTATTTTGATTGGCTTGATACAGCCCTAGACTGCCCTGCTACAGACGGTATCGACCTAGAAGACCACTGGCTGACGCGCGCTCCCCAAAGCACAGAGGCCTTGATTGCCAAAGCCCATCAAAACCGTAAGACGCTGGTTATGTCTTACCATAATTTTGAGCGCACCCCAGATCTCGATCAATTGAAAGAGCATGTCGCACGAGCGCAGGATGCAGGTGCTGATTTAGTGAAGATAGTGACGACACCCAAACAGTGGAGCGATCTGGACCAGCTGACAGAATTGACCATCTGTTGCCGCAAACAGGGGCTCGTCACTTTTGCCATGGGAGCCATGGGAGCCATCACTCGGATCAGCCTGCCCGCCTACGGCTCGCTCATCACCTTCGGCTACGTAGATTCAAACCTGAGTATCCCAGGGCAGATGCACCTAAGCAAGCTCGCTGATCGGCTCAAAGAGCTTTATTAGTGCTCTTTTTAAGCCGCAGGCGCTTAGTCTTTTAGCCGCAGGCGCTTTAGCCGCAGGCGCTCAGTCTTCGTCGACACTGCGCAAAAAGCGCAGGCGATTTGCCCGCTGAGGGGCGCGCAATTTGCGAATGGCCTTGGCTTCTATCTGGCGCACACGTTCACGAGTGACGTTGAACTGGCGTCCCACGTCTTCTAAGGTGTAATCGCTACTCATACCTATGCCGAAGCGCATTCTCAGCACCTTAGCTTCTCGCGCTGTTAAATCGCCCAAGACCTCTTCCACCGATTGACGCAGACCATCTTGCATAGCCTGCTCTTCCAACGATTCGCGCTCCGTGTCTTCCAAGAAATCTTCCATGGTCAGATCTTCATCTTCTGCCATGGGTGTCTGCATCGATACAGCATCCTTGGAAATACCCAGTACTTTATTGATGCGGGCTTCATCCATATTGATGCGTTGGGCCAGCTCTACGGCCGTGGGTTCACGGTTGAGCTCTTGGATCATCTTCCGCGATTCGCGCGCAACTTTATTGATGGTGTCGATCATATGCACAGGGATACGAATCGTACGCGCCTGATCGGCAATCGCCCGTGTAATGCCCTGCCGGCACCACCATGTCGCATAGGTCGAAAATTTAAAGCCGCGTCTGTATTCAAACTTATCCACGGCTTTCATCAGGCCCATATTACCTTCTTCGATCAAATCGAGAAAATGCAGGCCTCTATTGTTGTATTTTTTTGCAATCGAAACCACCAATCGGAGATTCGCTTCAACCATCTCCTTTTTCTTGGTGCGCATGATGGATTCGCCCGCAACTAATATTTTCATCAGTTCGCGCATCTCGGTAATGCCTGGGCTCGGCTGGTCCAGCAAATTACCGATGCCCCGCTGTAAAGCCTGAATATTCAATTTCAGATTGCTGAGCTTGTCTTTGTCGCCGGCCTTCTTGCGAATCAGCTGTGTCACCATATTCAGGTTGGCTTCTTTACCTCTATACGCAGCTTCAAATAGGTTTGCATCTACATCGGCGCCATCCACACACATGGAGCGGATTTCCTGTTCCATGTTGTTGATACGCGTATAGCGATCTCGAACAACGGCAACCAGCTCGTCAAAAACATTCTGAGACAGCCGAAAAACTGAAAACTCTTTGACAAAAGCATCCATAGAAGCTTTGGCACTGCTATGCCCATAATTGTGCTTTTCTATATCCGTCTGCACCTTGTGCCACATCTGGCGCAACTTTGCCAGTCGCCCTTCGATCTCGGCATCACTCCAAACACCACCTACTTCCTGAGCGGGCGTCTCTGTAGCCGCTTCTTCCTTGGCATCCTTATCGTTTTTTTCCTCTTTGCCCCCTGCTTTCTTCTTGCCTTTTTTGACTTTGGATTCCTTAGCGGCAATTTTTTGTCGGCTCTGTTTTTCGACTTCTTCTAGGCTAGTGACCCGGTCGTCGTCAAAAAACCCTGCAATAATGCGCCGCAAAGGTACATTACCTGCATCGCACATGTCAAAAAAGCGCTCTATGGGTTCATTGAAGCGCGCTACACAGGAAGAGACCTGCATCACGCCTTGTTCAATACCCTTGGTAATGGCAATTTCCCCCTCTCGGGTCAACAATTCTGCACTACCCATTTCGCGCATATACATGCGGATCGGATCGGCCGAACTACCGCCTTCTTCCTGCACAGCCGCAAATTCAATTTCTGCTTCTTCGGCGGCCACTTCATCTTCGACTGCACTGTCAGACAACAGCACTTCTTCCGCAGTCGGTGCAACCACATGCACAGGGATCCCCATATCTTGGAAGATCTGCACGATGCTGTCTATGTCTTCAGTAGCGACCGTACCATCATCCGGTAGATGATCGCTTATTTCATCGTAAGTAACATAGCCGTATTCGCGACCTTTGGAGACGAGTTCTGTCAGTCCGGCACGGCTCCCTTTTTTGGCAGTCGATTCATTCGATTGCGCAGAAGAAGGTTCTTCGTCCGAATTGACTTTTGCATCGATCATCTATAAATACCTCTGGAAATGCCTCTTGCAATAACATGCAGAACTGGACTGGAGCAGTGGCAAACGGGCTGACTATAGCCTCGCTGCGGCCGCACTATCCTACACCTTATAAATTACCTAAATTACCACCATACTGAACCAGCAAACAAGTTGCGATCCATTCTTGTACCTTACACCATTTCAACAGTATTCAACCGCCTTCAACCGCCTTGCGTCTGGTCTACAAAACGGTACAGGTTCTATCGCAGGTTCTATAAAAGCAGGCAACACAACCTGAGACCCAGAGCCCGACCAGCCAAGTTTAAAACAGTGTTTCCCTATTCTACTGGACAGCTCTTGCGAATGGGCAGGCCGATCCAGATTAATGCTGCATGCTTCGCTCAAACGCATACCTAAGCTAGTGCGACCTCTTGAATTCGCTGGCAAGTTTCGCATAAGCTTCCTGTTCAAATGCGTCGAGCTGATCTGTTGCAAGAAGACGTTGGTTCAGCTCTGCCCACAACCGCCGCTTCTGCCGGCGTCCCAGATCGCCAGCATGATAGCCTTTTATCATAGCTATCAAAGGCGGATCCGAACTGTAATACTGTACTAAGGATTGCCAAATCCTCCGAGCGCGCTCCGAACCCTCCTGCTCCAGATTCTCTGGCTGAGTCTGAAGGGTAGCCGCCTGCTTCGGATGCGCTCTGTGCAAGCTTCTTGCCAGCATCTCATCCCAAGACTCCTGCCAGTCAGCCCCTCCCTGCAATTGACCCAGCACAAAATGCACATCAGGATTCTGATGCAATTCGGTCAACAACCGTATCAAAAACGCCAACTCGGGCACAGACTTGTCAGCGGCAATGGCAGCGAGCAACTCATCGTCTAGCGACAGTTCAGAAGCGATCGCAGGATAACTGAGCAGATAAATAAGCAGGCTGTATATAGCATGACGAATATATTGCTGGGTCAGCCCTCCTGTTCGAGGCAATTGCGTTGGCGCATCCGTATCAATATCCATGCCGGATCTAGGAGCCAGCTCAGAACCATCGCTGTCTTGGGAATCTGCAGGTATGGCTGCGGTATCTGGTGCCAGGGCCGCATCGTCCGCATCGTCCATATCGTGCCAAAAACGCTCCAAATCGTCGCGGGACGGGGTGTTGGCTACCAAAGACTCTGAGTCCATGCCGTCGGCAGCTGAACCCTGAGGGCGCGCGCCCTGAACGGTTCTAGCAGCAGAACTGGTGGCGTTCAGTTCAAGTTGTGCGATGGGCAGCTGGCAATGCTGTGCTAGAGCTTGATGCAATAGAGTGCGATAAGGCGTTGGCGTCATCCTATTGAGCACTGCCATTGCTTTAGATAATGCGCGGCTCTTTGCTTCTGCCGAGGCCTCGGCAGGAACACTGGCTAACAAATAGTCCGATAGGGGCAGCGCAGCTTCCAGACAGGCTTGAAAAGCGCGCCGACCTGCATCAGCGGAACCGCCTGTTCTGAGAAGCGAATCCGGATCTTCTCCTTCTGGCAAAAACATCAACCGCAATTCCTTGTGGGCGTCGAGCTCTGGCGCCAACTCCATCACGGCTCGCTCGCAGGCTTTCTGCCCTGCGGCATCACCGTCAAAGCACAATACCAGCCTGTTAGCCGTAGCTAATCTGAATAGCTGCTGGGCACGTTTCGCACCAAAAGCAGTCCCCATGACCGCAACTGCATTGGACCAGCCTTGCTCAAAAAGCGCCAACACGTCCATATAGCCTTCTACAATGATCATCTCCTCAACGAGCTGCGTTTGCCGCACCTGATGCACGCCATAAATCACTTCTTCTTTCTTGAACAGCACCGTCTCTGGTGAATTAATGTACTTTGCCTGAGAACCACCATCCAAACGCCGCCCGCCAAAGGCAATCACACGCCCCCTATTGTCTTGGATCGGAAACATCAATCGATCCCGAAAAAAATCGTAGTAGCGTTCTGCAGACGGATCGGACTGACTGGACTGCTTGCTCTGATTAGGCTGAGGGCTCTGATTAGGCTGATGGGACTGATTGGGCTGAGGGCTCTGGTTGGGCTGTTTGGACTGATTGGGCTGAGGGCTCTGGGCCGTCCTACCCTGATGCATCTGCGGTTGCTGCAACCGAATCAAACCTGCATCCAGCAACAACTGCCGATTGGTCTCGCCCAATTCTCGCAATAACTGACTGCCTCTGGGCGCATAACCCAGCTGGAATTGCGCCACCTGCTGGCTGCCTATGCCCCGCTGATCTAGAAATTTTCTGGCGCTTCTAGCGCTTGGCTCACGCAATTGCCGACTGTAAAAATCCGTAGCTTTTGCCAACACGTCGAAAAGAGCCTGCTGTTGCTTGCGGAGCCGATTGTCTTCAGGGCTTTGGGTTCTAAGAGCGATGCCATAACGCTCTGCCACACGCTCTAAAGCGCCTCTAAACTCCAACCCTTCCGTGCGCATGACAAATTCAAATACATCGCCGCTGGCTCCGCATCCAAAGCACTTAAAGATCTGCAGCTGGGTATTGACGCTGAACGATGAAGTTTTTTCTGCGTGAAAAGGGCACAATCCCCACAAATTGCGGCCTTTCTGTGTCAGCTTGACACGCGCGCCTACCCAATCGGCAATATCAGCCCGGTTTTTGACCTCTGCACTGCTTGAACTGTAGCTCATCTTTCCGTCTGCCAACCCGCATTTTCGATAGTGCGTCGCCCTATCATTATTCGCCTTTGCTACCGCCAGAGCGCGCGCGCTGCCTGAACCAATCCGCCAAGATTACGGCAGCAGACACAGAGTGAACCTCCGAAGGAGCCCGTACTCCCATGTCCAGAACGGACTGGGTAGACAGACGTTCATCCTGCATTTCAACTGGCAACCCGTAGCGCTTACGCAGGGTTGAGGCAAAATTTTCAGCTCGGCGGCTCATCCAGCTGGGGCGACCGTCCATATGGAGAGGCAACCCCACTACCCACATCAAGGGCTGCCAAAGCCGATGCATCCGATCCATTCCAGACCACACTGGACGCCCTTTTTTAGCCCGCACAACGGCTGCAGGATCAATATCCTCGGTGGCAAGATCGCCTACAGCCAAGCCAATTTCACGCATACCAAAATCACAGGCAATGACAATTCCTTGACTTGGGGCTGTCGCACGCATCGGACTTCAGAGACGGCCGGAAGCTCCCTGATTAAAGATCCATACACGCACGATTTCCAGTATGTCGGCATGGTCGGCAATCTCGTCAGGAAGGGGGGGAAAGGGAGAAGAGTAGCGCAATACTTTCAGCACCGCAGCATCGATCCTAGGGTCTTGTGAAGGCTTCAGTATGCGCACATCTCGCACGCGGCCGCTGATCTCCATACTGACCAACACGGTCACCTGACCCGAGAGTTCAGACAGCTCATGGGCAAAATACAGGGTGCCAACACTCTCAACTTTACGCTGCCATCTGTTTAAGTAAATGTTCTCTATTGTCTTAAGGTCCGAATTGGCATGTAAACGACGAATACGTCTGGGCCTAAGGCCACTTCGCAACTGCCTTTGCATTCGGGGCTGCGCGGAACTGGGAGAGACCGCTCTCTGGTCGGTGCGCTCTTCATTCTGGACTAATTGTGTGTCCTGTGTGTAGACCTCACCATCCAGTTGGTGCTGAGACGCCGCACTAGACGATTGCCCAAAGGACAAGCTGCTACTGGGGCTGCCAGTGGCAACACCGCCCCTAATCGGTTCGCTCTCACCCTCCGACAGCTCCCAAGGGTCAGGGATCACTTCGTCAATGGCATCAAAAACTGCCATCTCTGCATTGATGACAGGGGGCGAATAAGGCACCGTTGAATCTGGAGAGACAAATCGCACAAAAAAAATGACGAAGCCATGTGCCAACACAGAAATGATAAAACCCCAAAGCAGAATCTCTGGCCGGTCCAACCGCAAAATCGGGAAATAACGGACCACTCCTGCAGGACGCTCCCGTTTCGCCCGATGCAGGTTGCTGCTGTCATTCTGCCCGCTGCTGTTCGGTATCAGCCTCATATAGTGCCTTTGAAGCTGACCCGATTTATTTTCTGCTCAGGACTGTTAATCTGCTCAAGGCTGTTAATCTGCTCAAGGCTGCTTGACCGCTCAGGGCTGCCTTGCCGCTCAGGGCTGTTAATCTGCTCAGGGCTGCCCAGCTGCTCAGGGCTGCCTAGTTGCTCAGGGCTGTTAATCTGCTCAGGGCTGCCCAGCTGCTCAGGGCTGTATTTACCGCGCATCATATTCCGCTATGACGGCATCCAGAATGGTTCCGGCCAGATCGCAACCCACCTGCGCCAGCTCACGGATTCCGGTAGGGCTAGTCACATTGACCTCTGTCAGATAGTTTCCGATCACGTCAATACCAGCGAACACAATGCCTCGTTGGTGCAAATAAGGCCCAACAGATTCGGCAATCTTGCGTTCAACGTCAGTAATCGGCTCGGGCATCGCCTGACCTCCCGCAGCCATGTTGCCACGGTGTTCACCCGCCACGGGCCGACGAACCAGCATCATATCAGCCACCTGGCCTGCAACTACAAACACGCGTTTGTCGCCTTCTACAATCTCAGGAACATAGCGTTGTACCATAATCGGGGTCTGGCCAAAATCGGTCATATCTTCCAATATAACAGGCACATTGGTATCTCCGGACCGAACAGAATAGATAGAGCGTCCGCCCATACCATCCAAAGGCTTGATGATAGACTGCCCATAGCTATGAATAGCAGCTTCTAGCCGCTCCCTATCAGAACCGATGACAAAATCGGGAGCATGCTCTTGAAAATACATCAAAGCGACTTTCTCATTTAAGTCTCTGAGCGGCTGCGGGCGATTGACCACCAATACCCCCTGCCGTTCGAGAGCTTCCAGCAAATAAGTGGTATACACATATTCCATATTGAAAGGGGGGTCTCGACGCATCAGCAGGATGTCGAAGCTGTCGGCCCCGTAAATCTGCTCAGGCCCCAGCTCATACCAGCTGCGCTCATCAAGTGCCACTTTCAGCTCAGCTGCTCGTACCCGCACCGATGCGCCCTCAGCCAACAAACCATCTGTTTGCACGTAGAGCAACCGATGGCCGCGTTCTTGAGCTGCGTACAGCAACCCCAAGGTGCTGTCTTTGTAAAAATGGATCTGCTCGATTGGGTCCATCAATACGGCTATGGTTCGACTGTGATTCAATGCAAACGCCCTGTTCTGATCCTGCATGCTTAATTCTGTGAGTTTATAAGAAGCGCACCGAATTGCACAGACCCACACTCCAAATTCATAGCACCTGCTAATAGCAAGAATCTCAAGTCAAGATCCTGACACAAACGCCTCTAGATGGAAAAAACAGCTAAAATGGTAATAAGGCAAGCCCAGCTCCGCTTCTTAATCATTCAGGCACACTAAACCATGGCACGAGTTACAATCGAAGACTGCATCGCGCAGGAAGAGAACAAATTCAATCTAGTGACTCTGGCTGCTCTTCGCACCCACACACTGTTGAGCGGCTCACCGCCCAAGGTGGAGAGAGACCAAGACAAATGGCCTGTAGTGGCATTGCGCGAAATCGCAGCGGGTTTTGTTGATCATACTCTTGCCAATGATGCTGAATATCTGGCCTTGATGGAAGAGTTCCGTTCCAAGGCGAGAAAGCAGGACGAACTGATCAGCGGTCTGGGGATAGTTGATAACCTTTAACCCGCAACCTGCTAATGAACTGACACTCGACAACGAGCGTCAGCCCAACCTGCCCGACAGCGGATCTTCTCCTTTAGGCCAACTCCTCGCCACAAGCTCTTACCTATCCCCTCAAGACTCTGAAAAACTGATCCGTGCCTACCGCTTTGCCAAGCGGGCACACAGAGGGCAATTCCGCAAGAGCGGCGAACACTACATCTACCACCCTCTGGCAGTCGCGCACACGCTAGCCAATCTGCGGCTTGATATCGACTGCCTCTGTGCAGCTCTGTTACACGATGTCATTGAAGATTGCGCAGTGACTACAGAGGAACTCCAGAAAAAATTTGGAATACTGGTCGCGACTCTGGTCGAGAGTGTCAGCAAACTCGAACCAGCCAAGGGGGTGCACCCCCACGAACAACAAAGAAACAACTTGCGCAGGCTCCTGCATGCAATGTCCAACGATAAACGAGTGGTCTTGATCAAGCTGGCAGATCGTTTGCACAATATCAGCACATTAACATACCTGTCGCGCTCTGCCCAAAGCAGAATCGGCCGCGAAACACTACAGATTTATGCACCTCTTGCCCGCAGGCTCGGACTCTACGATTTTTACCGCCTGTTGGCAGACCAGAGCTTTAAAGCACTGTTCCCGTTTCGATTTGCCATTGTACAAAAACGGATGCAGCAAAAAGCAGCCCTTGCCAAAACCCTCCAGCAACAAACCTGCCAAAAACTTCAGGATGCATTTGCCGAGGGCGGCTTAGCGATCGAAATCCAAGAGCTTCCTTTAAGTCTTTACAGCCAGTACCTGCACTGGAAAAAAGGCGACCGAGCCCTCAGACAAGCCAGTAAAAGCGCCAGGCTACTGCTCATTGCTGAAGATGAACAAAGTTGCTATCAAGCGCTTTGGAAAGTGCACAAAACCTTCAAACCCAAACCCAGAACGCTGGATGATTTCATCGCACAGCCTAAAAGCAATAGCTACAGCAGCCTACACACCCAAGTCAACACAGATGGCATCTGGTCTCTCATCATTATCCGCAGCCGCCATATGCACCAGATCTGTGAGCGAGGCTGCCTATCTGATCTGATACCAGACGAAAGATACCGCAATCTGACCGGCAGTCTCAGACATATTGCACAATCCATGACTGGCTCGATTGCAGCCAATATCGAAAAAGACTTCAGCACCCCTCAGCTGACCGTTTATGCCGCAGAAGGGGCTATTGATCTGCCTTTGGGAGCAACCGCCATTGATGCCGCGTTTGCCCTGAATCCAGCAAAAGCTGAATACACTTCGGGTTGCTTGATAGACGGACTAGAAGCCCCTTTGTCTACTAGGCTTGACAACGGCAATTCCATCAAATTTACCCGCAATACGAAACGCAGCAACTGGCGCAGTTTTTCGTATGCAACTAGCGCATACGCACGCATTGAAATCCAGCGCATCGAAGCCACCCGCCAGCCCGAAGAAGCATTGCAAATCGGCAGGCAGAAGCTGGAAACTGAATTGGCCCGCTTGTCATCTTCTCTGGAGCAGATACAGGAACAGAAAAAATTTGCACACAAGCTGAGCCTAATGGGAGCCAAAGAACTGCCAGAGCTTCTGCAAGCCATTGGCTATGGCCGCTTACTAGCTGCACCTCTGGCTGCTTTATTCAATCAAACCGACCTCCCAGAAATTAGCACAGCCCATGCCATCAAAGGTGCCGAAGCCTGCCCATTGCGCTTTGCGGAGTGCTGTTACCCCGTGCCCGGAGATGCCATCAATGGGATACTGGTGCCTCCTGCAGACTTTGTGGTGCATCGCGGCAATTGCGATAATATCAATGGCGCCGAATCTACGGTATTGGAGTGGAATGAAGCGCCGGATCTGCTTTTCACTACCTGTATCCGGATTCAGACGGAAGATATCCAAAACACACTATCCGCTATTAATAAAACGCTGTGGCCTAAACATACCACCTTGCTAAAGAACCGGATTTCCCCTGAAACGAGCAGCATCTATCTATTGGTAGCTGTACGCAACCTTGAAGCGGTGCAAACCATGATCCGACTACTGCGCCTCAAGCCGTCCGTCCAAAGAGCCTACAGAAGCATCTGGTAATTGCCTCGGCGGCCAATGGCACACGACTAGCCCATCATTCATTACTAGGGACACAACACCATGAACTCACCGAGAGTATGCATTACTACCGATCAGGCGCCTCAGGCCATTGGACCGTATTCACAGGCGGTGCGCTCTGGGAACATGCTCTTTATCTCCGGACAAATTGGCCTAGTCCCAGAGACCGGCAAACTGCAACCGGGTTTTGAAGCACAAGCCAAGCAAGTATTAGCCAATTTGGCAGCGATCTGCAATCATGCAGGCACCTCTCTGCAACAAGCGATCAAACTGACGGTATATTTGACGGATCTGAACCAATTCAAAATTATCAATGAGCTGATGAGCACCTGCTTTGATGCACAAACCGGTTATCCGGCGCGCGCAACAATTGAAGTATCAGCACTACCGCTCGAGGCGGTAATCGAAATAGATGCAGTGGTCCATATTGATTGAAGCGCCGTGTTTGCACCCGAGCTACAGAGTTGCAAATGCATCCAAAAGGGAACCATACCCGGCTCTGAAATCCGGATAAATGAGCCGGTAGCCAGAACTCAGCAGACTATCATTACTAATGGGCAATCCTGCTGTCTGCCTGCCCGCCTCCTTACGCCTGCGATCGCCGAGGACAACCCCTCTAGCTGCTAGCTCGGAGCGGATCCATTCGACCACTACCGACCCCGGCTGAGCATCGCCATCCGTGGCCAAATACAACGGCAAGAGCCGGCGTCCTCCTGAGTGCAAGCCCAGCAAATGGGCTATAAAACCGGCCAGATCCACACTGTGGATACGATTGGTCATCCTATTATCATGAGCATCATGAGTCTGGTACGGGCCTGTCTGTGCTCTACGAATCAGCCCCATACGACCGGGACCATAAATGCCAGCTGGCCGAATAATGCTAGCTAACAAACCAGATGAGCAAGCGATCTGTTCGGCCTGCAATAATGCCTCTGAGGCCTCCGAGCCAGGGCAGGCAAGAGTGGAAGCATCTATGACATTGGGTCGGCTCGTTGCATGTTTCAACCCTGAATAGACGCCAGTGCTAGAGACCCAGATCAGCTGCGTGCCTGGATCTTGGAACAACTGAGGCAATGCCTCCGCCATGCCGATATACCCTTTCTGATAATCCGTATAGCCATCTAGACGATGCGGCACTGGCGTGGCGATTACTGCATCAATGCGAGGCGGTAGCTGGGCTCGGACCCGCTGCAACTCAAGCTCCGTACCAGTCAGGTCAGATGCTACCCAGGTCAGGCTCTGCAAGAAGCCTGCGATCTGATGTTCCTCCAGACCAGTAGCAGCTGGGCTAGGGTCCGGCGGATTGCGGCGCAGGGCATAGAAATGCACCGGTGTTGGCGGCGAGTTCTCGGCTTCACGGGCTAAATTGCCATACATGCATTGCGCAACACGCCAGCCGATATCACCACAAGCGGCTAAAACAATATTCATGTGACTTTTACTCTTTCTCTAAAGGCGGATTTTTACTCTTTTTCTAAAGGCGTGACTGGTACTCTTTCTCTAAAGGCGCCCTTCGACAGGCTCAGGGCGCTGGTAGTGGTGTAGAGAAGATTGTGTTTAAGTCTATCTAGAGTACAACTGGGAATTTGTGTTACAGGCTATCTAGTGCCCAACGCTGACCGAGCTCGTCTCGGGCAGCCTTTAGAAAAAAAAAGTAAAAAATGTTAGCAGTTAGCTCAAGACGCGTAGTAGAGTAGTAAGAATTTGTGCTCAAATCTATCTAGTGCACAACGCTGACCAAACTTGTGACTTTTACTCTTTCTCTAAAGGCGGACTGGTACTCTTTTTCTAAAGGCGTCTTGAGTCAAGCTCAAGACGCGTAGT
>JBPCXB010000044.1:0-1121 GCA_051008935.1 Gammaproteobacteria bacterium
TGCGTAGCATCCAGCATCATCTCTACGATGCCTTCAACGTCGCGACTTGCAGGAACAACCCCAGCAATATCTATTCCGAGCCTACGGGCAATGGATGAGCGTACTTCTGCTGGGTTTAGGTTCTCACCTTCTATGGCCCAGGATTTAACGACATCATTGGTTAGCGTGCTGAGGGACGCCTCACGTTTGAGCTCAAAGCCAAGCCCCTCCATGCGCCCAAGCAAACGGCCTTGTCGGTGGCGTATGTCTGCCAGCTTTGACGAAAGGGTTTTTAGTTCCCATGTAAAGCGCGGCCAGTTGTGATGCTCGTGGATCCACATATTAATCACCGCATTATTTAAGGTGATTGTAGGCTCTATTCACCGCAGGGTCAAGATAAACCACTGCATGTGATGCGGTGATTATGCAGGCTATTCACCGCAAGCCTGAGATTACAGGATCGTATAATACTCACATTTGCCCTGGCCTATGCTGCAGGCCTCAGCCTTGTAGCCAGGCCTCGCTCTTTTCAGCTAGTAGCTAATTGGCAATGCGTTGAGTTGGCGGTTTTTCTCTGCCCAAGTAGGCAAGTATTTGCTCATCAGCTGATAAAACCGAGGCGTGTGGTTTCTTTCCAAAAGGTGCACCAACTCATGCACAACCACCAGCTCCAGCAGCTCCTTAGGTTTTTTGACTAATTCCGTGTTGAGGCGAATATTGCGCTTCGTGGTGTTGCAGCTGCCCCACTGCGTCTTCATCTTCTGAACAAAGAGCCTTTCGGGCGCCACCTGTATTGTAGAAGCCCATTGGGCTATCA
Organism: Gammaproteobacteria bacterium; assembly: GCA_051008935.1. GTDB lineage: Bacteria > Pseudomonadota > Gammaproteobacteria > JBPCXB01 > JBPCXB01 > JBPCXB01. The sequence continues at coordinate 797 of JBPCXB010000044.1, forward strand.
GCGGTTCGGCAGCTGTCCGCAACTGATCGCGCGCCCAAGCCTCATACACAGCCGCCCTCTGTTCTTTATTGGCATTTGGCCTGACATGCAGCGTCAGTCGGTCTCCTTCGCAGCTGACACCTTGTTTCTCAGCAGTTTCGTTGATGGAGAGCAGATATTTATAGCCCCAGACGTAATGGGTCTCCATCTCAACATATTGACGTGCAGGCTCTCGTGCTTGCTCTTGCATCCGCTTTTGATGCTTGCGTATCCAAGAAAGCTTGGTCAGCGCAAAGGTGCGCACGGCCGAGGCTTTCATGCCGATAGGCGCAGACACAGAAATAGC
>JBPCXB010000045.1:0-1108 GCA_051008935.1 Gammaproteobacteria bacterium
GTGCAACAGCTCGTTGCAGAGGCAGACGATGTACAGCAGGGGCCTCTTGCTGAGTTGAGTTGGCAGTTGGAACAGAACCGCCACCGGCAGGCGGTATTACGCAAACGCAGGGCGGAAGCGGCTGGCGCCATTGGATCCGATCCAGCACCTCCCACACCTGCTCAAGCCGAGTTGAGCGCGCAATACCAGCAACTATCCCAGCGCTATATGCTGGAGGAAGAGCGGTTGCAGCAACTGCGCGTGCAAGCCCGCAGTTGGACGGCTACTTTAGTATCTGGGCAGGATCGCCGCGCTGAAATCAATCTGGCTGATATTGTGCGTTTTTATCGGCCCAACGACTTGTCTGTGTGGGCCTTGACGGGTCTGTTTTTTATCAAAATCGGTGAGTTTTTGTCTACGGAGCCTCGTGAAGCCAATACGGAAGGGGGAGTATTTCCGGCAATTTTTGGAACCATTTGTCTGGTATTATTGATGACCATCTTGGTAGCGCCTTTTGGTGTGTTGTCCGCTTTTTACTTGCACGAATACCGGCGGCAGGGAGCGGTGGTGCGTCTGATCCGGGTCTGTATCAATAACTTGGCTGGTGTGCCATCGATCGTATTTGGCATCTTTGGGCTGGGTTTCTTTGTGTACGGCTTGGGGGGCAGCATCGACGAGCTGTTTTTTGCAGACCACCTTCCCAATCCAACTCTGGGAACCCCCGGTCTGTTCTGGGCAGCGTTGACACTGTCGCTGTTGACACTGCCGGTGGTAGTGGTAGCGACCGAGGAGGGTTTGGCCCGTATTCCTTCCAGTATGCGTCAAGGTGCTTTGGCGCTAGGGGCTACGCGCTTTGAAATGCTGTCCAAAGTGGTGTTTCCTATGGCAGTACCCGGGATATTGACCGGGCTGATTTTGGCTATTGCCCGAGCGGCTGGAGAAGTGGCGCCTTTGATGCTAGTAGGCGCTGTCAAATTTGCCCCTGATTTGCCAGTTGACGGTCATTTCCCTTTTGTACATTTGGATCAGAAATTTATGCACTTGGGCTTCCATATCTATGATGCAGGATTTCAGAGCCCCAATTCTGAAGCGGCTCTGCCGCTGGTGTACGCTAGCTCGTTATTATTAG
>JBPCXB010000046.1:0-5751 GCA_051008935.1 Gammaproteobacteria bacterium
TTTGTTTGGGCGCATCTAAATCCCTGACTGGAGGAGTCTTGATTGGCAATCTTGCTTGACGGCGCTGACCTTGCGAAAAAATCTGAGCCGCGAATTAGAAAAATGGCGGATTTGCTCAACGAACAGAAAGCCGACATCCCTACTCTCGCCACCATTCTGGTCGGCAGCGACCCAGCCTCCCGTACCTACGTTCGTATGAAACAGAACGCATGCATGCGTGTAGGAATAGGCTCTAGAGCTATTCATCTAGATACCAGGTTCTCTACCAGTAGCGTTATCCAGATTATTAACGAATTAAATTCCGACCCCGCAATCAATGGCATCCTGTTGCAACACCCTGTGCCTGATTCAGTGGATGAGCGCAAATGCTTCGATACCATCGATGCCGCAAAAGATGTAGACGGAGTGACAACCACCAACTTCGGATACATGAGTATGGGCATGCCAGCATGGGGCAGTTGCACTCCTTTAGGGATCATGCGCCTGCTACGGCAACACCATATCGAGCTCAAAGGCATACGAGCCGTTGTGGTTGGGCGCAGTGCCATTCTAGGTAAGCCTATGGCCATGATGCTGCTCAATGCCAATGCGACTGTGACCCTGTGCCACTCCCACACACAAAACTTGGCTCAAGAAGTTCAACGTGCCGAGCTGATAGTAGCTGCGGTGGGCATTCCCAATTTCATCCGCGCTGACTGGATAGCTGATGATGCTGTGGTCGTTGATGCGGGATTTCACCCGCAACTACGTGTAGGGGATGTAGAACTCGCCCCTGTACGCGAACGATGCCGAGCTTACACCCCAGTACCTGGCGGCGTCGGCCCCATGACCATCAACACGCTACTACTACAAACGGCCCAATCAGCACTTAAGGCAAACAAGCTCAAGCTAGACGAACCGCTCATCTAAATTCAGGCAGACGCTATGCACCAGCCAGCAGATTCACGGTAACCCGAATCACCTATAAAATGACAGCACACTATATAGGTCTCATTTAAAATCGTGCAGTTACCAGTGATTGTGGGCTTCGGCGGAATCAGCCCAGCTGGAAGAAGTAGCCAGTACCGCGCGGCACAACGCATGAGTTACGGCCTGCTAAATGCAGCCGAACGCCAGCAAGTGCTTGCTTCTCTGGCCGCGCTGATGGGGCGAGAGGCCCACGAAGAGCAAGCGATTCTGGACGGCACTCTGGTTCGGGAAATTGCTTCTGAACGTATCGATACCAACAATCTTCCTAGCTACCACGCGATCCCGAACGATGCACTCGAAGGGATTGAAATCAAGGGGCTCAATCAAAATCTAGATCTGCCGGGCTGGCACAAACAGGCAGGCGCCACCGGCACGCTATTTACCCCTGGTCCGGATGCACAAGCGTTGCGCATCAACCGGCCCGAAACGCTACCCTGCAAAAGTGCCGGGCAACTGCCCAGCGGGTTCGATGCCACCCACCACTACCCTGCTCGCATGCATCCGATGGCATTAGCAATGACCGTCTTTGGCATGTCCGATGCTCTGGGGAATATGGGGCTCGATTGGGACCAGATTGCCAAACAAGTACCACCGGATCGTATCGCCGTCATCTCAGGATCTGCGCTAGCTCAGGTCGATGAATTCGGCGTTGCCGGGTATACAGTGCCGCGGCTTCTCGGTAAAAAAATCAGCTCCAGGGTACTGGCGCTCAGTCTTGGTGGCATGTCGGCTGATTTTATCCATGCCTATATTCTGGGCAGCTACGGCATCACCGGCAATTACATGGGGGCCTGCGCAACTTGGCTCTACAATCTTTCGCAAGCTACCCAACTGATCAGCTCAGGGAAAGTAGATGTAGCCATAGTCGGCACCGCAGAGTCGCAGGTCAACCCGGGGGTCATCGAAGCCTTCAATGCATCCAGCGCGATGGCAACCGATGAAAAAATGCTGGCGCTTCAGAAACGGCTGGGCGAATCCACTGAACAGGTCAACTACCGCCATACCTGCCGGCCCTTTGCAGAGAATACGGGCATGATTCTGGGCGAGTCTGCGCAATTTGCAGTTCTGATGAGTGACAGCTTTGCAATGCAATGCGGGGCCGATATCCTAGCCTCCATCCTCAGCTGTCATATTCACGCCGACGGCTATAAATACTCCATCAGCAGCCCGGGCGACGGCAACTATCTCACCGTTTCCAAAGCTTTGGCCGAATGTTGCGCCATTGTAGGCGAACAGAAAGTTCGGCAGCACTCCTCGATTCTTGCACACGGCACAGGGACCCCTCAAAACCGAGTCACCGAATCGCATATTTTGAATAGTTGTGCCACTGCATTTAATATTGAAAACTGGCCTGTTATGGGCATCAAATCTATGTTGGGGCACAGTATGGGGTCTGCCTCAGGCGATCAAGCGATGGCAGCCCTGGGTATTGCCAATCGCGGTTTGTTTCCGGGCATACCCAGTGCAAACAGCCCAGCTTCTGATGTGCATTGCGACCAACTTGATATTCATTTTGAAGCGGCTCGGCGCGATACCGACCAGACCGGTTTGGTGTTCATGAATGCCAAAGGATTTGGTGGCAACAATGCCACTGGAGCCATGCTGGGTCAAAAAGACACGCTGGCACTACTGGAGCAACGCCACGGTAAAAGGCCCATCAAAAATTGGCAACAAGCTGCAGAAAAAGCCCGACAAGAATCCTTGGAACACGACCAACGCGCACAGAAAGGTGAATTTAATGTGCGCTATGAGCACAGCAAAGAGCGGGTTACAGAGGGTGTGCGAGGCGATATCCGCATTGACTATCAAAACAAAAGCCTGAGTATCAAAGGGACAGATAAAAAGGTCTCTCTGGATTTCAGCAACCCTTTCGCAAAGACCGAACCCAAGCAGTAACAGCGCACTTCAAGCTAATTCACCAGCCTGTGTTGTGTTCTTTTGCCCCCTGTCAGGCTTTCTCTGCAGGCTGCTGCGGTGTTATTGGCCGGTTTGGCGGTGCACTTTGCGCTGAGCAACAGAATCGTGTACCAGAGTCGGCGCCGGCTTTTGAGCCTGATGCACATCCGCCTCAGACGGCTGCGTATCGACATCTTCTGCATCTGTAACCTGATCAGACGATGTGCCTACTGGGGTTTCCGTTGCAGTAGATGCAGCATGCTCCGCATCGGCCTGCGCTGCAAATACCTCTGACTCAACAGGTACAACTGTATTGAAAGGAAAAGGCTTCTGATCCGTCAAAAGTAATACGTAGCGCCCTGCATCCAGGATAAAACCCGACAAATAAGCAATGAACGTCACGAGCCGCTCCAATTGAGGCCAACCCATTAAATAACGAGCCCACTGCACCGCCATCAAACCGACCAAGCCAAAGAGCAAAAAATAAATCACTGTCACATACAGCGCACTCAGACCCAATCTAAGCAGAACATTCTGCCATTGCACAACATTGCGGCTCATCTCAAAACTCTCTCATTCAGCAACAGCAATCTAATGCTGGGTGCGATAGATCTCTTTGCCCCGAATAGACCTCTATTCAGAATCTGATTCTATCATCTATCACAAACTATGGGTTTTTTTATAATTTATCGGTCAGTGCTGGCTCAGCTTAAAGTTAACTGCCACAGAGAAGAATCGATATCTTCGCCCGGTGCAGAGGCCATCAACGACCCTAAAACCTCTTCCACGGCCTCTGAATCCAGCAAAAAGCTGGCCAAAGCTTCGGCTAATGGCATGGCAATCTGTCTTTTCTTTGCCTCTTGCCGCACAATGCGAACGGTATTGATGCCCTCGGCAGATTGCTCTACGTGCTTCTGAGCGCGCTCCAACGAAGCACCTCTGGCCATTTCAAACCCCAAACTATAATTGCGCGACAAAGGCGAGGTACAGGTGGCAAAAAGATCCCCAATACCTGCAAGCCCCAAAAAAGTAGCCGGAGAGCCCTTGATCTCATAGGCAAAGCGACACATTTCAGCGATACTGCGCGTCAGTAAAAGGCCTTCTGTGTTTTTCCCCAACCCTGCACCAGCCGCCATACCCAAAATAATGGCATAAATATTTTTCAGTGCCCCACCCAGCTCAATACCGTACAGGTCAGTACCTGAATAAACCCTAAATGAAGCTGTAGAGAGCGCTTCTCGCACCCAATCACACAAAATCGGATCCGCACTGGCGACAACACTACCAGAATATTGATTCTCGATAATTTCCCGAGCCAAGTTAGGACCACTGAGGACCCCTATGGAATGTTGTCTATTGGCACGGCTCACTTCTTGCTCCAACACCTGACTCATCAGCAAAAAATCTGGATCTTCCACCAAACCTTTGGTGGTGCTGATCAAACGTGCTGAAGGAGGCAGCAAGGGTATCATCAAACGACACACTGAGCGGAATGAAGTACTAGGCACTGCAATAAATACCAAGTCCGCATCAGAGACAGCCAGCTTCAAGTCCTGAGTGGCTACTAGCTTGGGGTGCAAAGGCAATTCTGCTAAATACGCAGAGTTGCGATGATTCTGTTGAATATCAGAGACTGTATTCTTGTTCCTACCCCACAGGTTAATCACGCCACCTTTCGATGCGACCAAATGACCCAACGCAGTACCAAAACTACCCGCGCCAATTACAGCGCTTTTAATGGCAGGAGCCTCGGATACGGAATCCATCTCAATCATGGCCAACTATCTACAGCACAATCTATCTGATTCAGGCACATTCTAAAATAACTGTAGTCACAGATGACTGTTTTTTTTCCGTGCAAACATTGCCCATTGCGTTTTTACTCAAAGGACGCCGAGCTGCCTTGGTAGGTGGAGACGAGCGCGGCTTGAGCAAAGCCCATGCCTTACTGCAAGCCGAGGCACTAGTACTCATCTACAGTGATCAGCCTGCCCCACAGCTACAGCAATTCGCCTCCGAACACGTCGAAGTACAGATCAAACCGCTGGATGAACTAAAGCAAGCAACTGCGCTATCAGTGCGTCTGATAATTGTCGGCTGGGAGCAAAACATAGACCGGCAGCGCCTGACAGCACGCGCACAGTCTGTAGGGGTTCCAGTCAATGTAATAGATGCTCCTGAACACTGCGATTTTTTCTTTCCCGCTGTAGTCGATAGAGGCCCCATCAAAGTTGCCATTACCACAGGAGGGGTCTCTCCCTTCTTAGCACGCTGGATACGGCAGAAACTGGAAACCACTCTGTCTTTTGGGCTACCGAAAATAGCTGCATTGCTACAACAAGTCAATCAATGGCTGAAAGACCAAAGCATGCCCATACATCAGCGAACTTCTATTCTAGGAACAATAGTCGAAGGGCCAGCCGCTCAAGCGGCAGAAACAGGCAGCATGGAGCAAGCACTGAACTTAGCGCATCAGCAAATCAAGCAGACTCAAATGCAGGGAAGCGTCGCGATAGTCGGTGCCGGGCCTGGCCACCCGGAGCTCTTAACGCTTCAAGGCAAGCGCCTACTCCAAAGAGCAGACGTCGTACTTTATGACCGCTTGGTTGACCCGAGCATCCTGAACCTAGCTGCGCGAGATGCACGCAAAATATCAGTAGGAAAAAAACCGGCCGAAAGCCGTCAGTCCCAGCAACAGATCCATGACACAATGATCGAACTGGCGCAACAAGGCCTACAAGTATGCCGCCTCAAAGGTGGCGACCCTTTTATTTTTGGCAGGCTCGGCGAAGAAATTCAAGCCCTGAAACAGGCTAACATTCCATTTGAACTCGCTCCGGGGATCAGTTCAGCTTCAGGTTGCGCGGCTTGGGCAGGCATCTCCCT
>JBPCXB010000047.1:0-3110 GCA_051008935.1 Gammaproteobacteria bacterium
GCAAGGCCTTCAGTTTTGGGTGAATCTGTAGGGTGTTGTTCAGCCGGATGCTCCTCTTCGTTAGCAAAGGGGCGGAGAATCCAGAGTTGGATGCCCATATCTGCCAGATAATCTGAGGTCTGTTTGCGCTGGTTCATATGCAGCGTACTGCTGTCGCCGTGTAGATTTGGGAGGTTTGGGAGGCCATCCGGTGTTCTTCTGGATTATATAGAGCCTGGAAATCTGCTGTAAGCATCCGTTGATTCTGTTCATGTTATTCTGTACGAGCTACGGCAACCACGCCGACTCTGTGGCATCCAGCCTGTCGCAAGCATTGCGCTGCGCTGAGGCTGGTGGCACCGGTGGTGACGACATCATCAATTAGCAGCACAAATGCAGGCGGTGTCGCTTTGATCCTGAACAGATTATGGGCAATACGCTTGCGTGCTCCCGCCCTGAGTGTCTGGAAGGCAGGGGTATTACGTGTGCGTACTATCAGCATGGGCAGCAGCGGCCAGCCTGTTATTTTTGCCAGAGGAGTAGCCAATTCCAAAGCCTGATTGAAGCCTCTAGAAGCCAATTTTTTAGGATGTAGAGCCACAGGAACGATAGCTGGTTGACCAGCGTTGAACCCAGATTCTGCGCATCGCACTTTCCATCTGTATAGAACTTCCATAGCCAGCAGCTCGGCCAGAGCCCTGCCCACTACTAGGTCGGCACTGTTTTTGAATCGCAACAACAAGGTGCTTACAGGCGGGCGATAGCTGAAAGGGATCCAGCTAAAGTCGATAGCACGGTTTGCAGAGCCGCTGGCAAGGCAGGAACCACATAAATAGTTGCTACCGCCGAATGATTGTGGAAGAGGCAGGGCGCAAATAGAGCAGGCCTTTTCAATCCACGGCATTTCTAAGCGGCAGTGTTGGCAGATTTCAACGGATTCGGAGCAGGGCATCGAGCAGATCAGACATTTGCTAGCGCCGATCAGGCGCCAAGTACGAGTGCCGATCAGGCGCCAAGTACGAGTGCCGATCAGGCGCCAGATATCTGATAATAGCCTGTCTCTTTGTTTGCGTATGGATTTCAAGCCCTCTGAGGTAGGCATGGCAACGGATCGAGCATTGGTATCTGGATGATCCTATATAGACGGGGTGCAATATAGTTAGGCGCGCATCGCATTTTGATGAAAACGATTTTTTTGGTTACTCCCATCCTGCCAGAGTAGATAATAGTACTGCTTTCTTGCAGCCAGAACATTGAGGAGTCATTCGCATGGAATACCGCCCCCTTGGTCACAGTGATCATACAGATATCAAAGTTAGTGCCATATGCTTGGGTACTATGACTTGGGGTCAGCAGAACACGCAAGCTGAAGGTTTTGAGCAGATGGATTATGCGTTGGCACAGGGTGTCAACTTTTTCGACACTGCCGAAGCTTATCCGATACCACCTATGGCCAAAACCCACGCCGAGACAGAGCGTATTATCGGGCGCTGGTTTAAAGAGCGGGGCACTCGAGATCAGGTTGTTTTGGCCACTAAGGTAGCCGGCCGCACGCCCTCTGACTGGTTTCGGGAAGGTGGCATTGAGGTGCGTTTAAATGCGCAGCAGATCGAGTGGGCCGCAGAGCAAAGCCTGAAGCGCTTGCAGACAGACCGTATTGACCTGTATCAACTGCATTGGCCTGACCGCAGAATCCCTAATTTTGGCTTGGGCGGGCTGGGTTACAAACGGTATAAACAGCAAGATCCTATTGCCCCGCACGAGACTCTGGAAGCTTTGTCGCGGTTGGTGAAGGCTGGTAAGGTTCGCTATGTGGGGCTTTCCAACGAAACGCCCTGGGGGTTGCAAGCTTTCTTGAAAGCTGCAGACCAGCATGATTTGCCTCGCGTGGTGAGTGTGCAGAATGCCTACAACCTGGTTAACCGAGCCTATGAAATAGGCATGTCTGAATTTTTCTTTGAAGAACAGGTGGGGCTTTTGGCCTATTCACCTTTGGCTCAAGGCTTTCTGAGTGGCAAATATTTGGATGGTGCCAAGCCCGAGGGGGCCCGCTTTACCCTTTTTGATCGGGGTCAGCGTTATCAGACTGTGCAGGCTGAATCTGCAATTCGTAGTTACTTAGATATTGCTGCCAGACATCAGATGGACCCCACCATGATGGCCAATGCCTTTGTCACTGCTCAACCCTTTGTGACTTCCAATATCATAGGAGCAACCACGATGGAGCAGCTACGCATTGCCATAGAAGGTTGCCAGCTGGAATTGAGCGAAGAGGTCATTAAAGAGATTAACGAGGCACACGTGCTTCAGCCGAACCCTTGCCCTTGAATGTCGTCTAGTCACACAGAGTAGGCGCACCGTGCGTTATAGCCGCATAGTATCTAGTAGTACCTATAGTACCTAGTCGGCGTTGCCTTGACTTGGCAGGCTATGAGCTCAGCAAAACTTGGTTCAGCCAGTTCTCTATGTCGCTGATTTGCTCAGGGCAGACGGCGTGCCCCATGTGGTATTCTTTCCAATCAAACCGATAGCCCAAGGCCTGCAGCGCTTGTAGATTGTTGCGGCTCTGTTGTAGAGGGATCATCGGGTCGGCTGTTCCGTGCATGACCATATAAGGGATCGTTTCATTGCAGGGCTGCAGCTCGGGTTGCGATTCAGTCAGGTGCGGCAGGTAGGTTGACAGTGCCAAAAGGCCTGCTAGTTTCTGGTTGTATCTCAGTGCCAAATGCTGTGCGATGACACCACCCTGAGAGAATCCGGCAAGGAGTATGCGGTTTGCTGGCAACCCTTGTGCAATCTGATCATCCAGGATGGCTTGCACTTCATGCACTGATTGCATGATATCTTGGAGTGTGGAGTTACCGGAGGCGTCGATATCATACCAAGCCCGCATCTCCATACCGTTATTGATGCCGACCGGGCGTACGGGTGCGTGGGGGAAGATATAGCGGCAGGGAGCCTGCAATTGCATCTGTCGAGCTACAGGTACAAAGTCAGAGCCATCAGCCCCCAGTCCGTGCAGCCAGATGATACAGTTTTCGGGAGGGGTATCGGGGTTTAACGCGATCGATTCCAGCATAGGTAGAGGCCTGTTGACATTCTGTCCAGTCTTTTATTTTAGAGGGCAGCAC
>JBPCXB010000048.1:0-3069 GCA_051008935.1 Gammaproteobacteria bacterium
CGGCATCTGGATTTGCTCATTTGAAGAGTTTAAGGGTCTATGCACTGTCCTTCGCGAATCCATTATTCAAGTCAGCACAGCAATAGTAACCCATGATAATAAGGGCGACAAAATGGGAATGCTCTATGATTATCTAACGAGCAATGCTTTCAGACTGCAAATAGAAGCAATTGTCGAAGGTTTCACGCAAATGAAGTCTGATCTCGAATCTGAGCAACGCTCCATGCGGGGAATATGGAAAAAACGTGAAAAACAAATTGAGAAAGTCCTGTTAAATACCACTGGCATGTATGGCTCAATAAAAGGAATTGCTGGGAATTCTATACAGGCGGTACCATTATTAGAACTACCCGACCCTGAAGAGGATACCTTCGACGAGCGCGATCAGCTGTAAACAGGCAGCTAGTCAGCCACTACATGCGGACGGTCATGCCGCTGCGTTGAGCGTTAAACACGGTGCTGGCTCGATCGTGCTTTGGAGGTGCTATGCATGTTGAGTCTGACAACCGAAAGGATAAAATCCGGTATGAGGCAATACATCTCGGTAGGGTGTATTTAGGGACACAGAACATCACTTGGGGCCGCACTATGAACGAACTGCTCAGCCGCACACAGATACAAGAACTCAAGACCCTCAAACCCTGGCGCACTTGGGCCGTGCTGCTAAGCATCTGGGGAACCATTGGGCTGGCCTGCGCCGCGGTGGCCTTTCACCCTGAATTTTGGGTCATTTTTCTGGCTGTGGTGTTAATAGGTAACCGCCAATTTGCCTTGTCTATCTTGATGCACGAAGCTGCGCATCGCCTGCTGTTCAATAACCCCAAGAACAACGACCGCATCGGGCAATGGCTGTGCTCATTCCCGATTATGCTGGATGTTCGCCCTTATAGATCGGTGCATGCCCAACACCATCTACACACCGAAACCAGCCAAGATCCAGACTTGCACCTAAGCAGGCGCTGGCCCACCAGTCGCAGCAGCCTCACCCGAAAAATACTCCGCGACCTGTCGGGGATTGCCGGAATACGCCGCTACTACCACACACTCATCGCAACTCTGGGGCCAACCAACACCTCCATCCTGCAAAAATGCCAGCACTCGTGGCAGAAGCTCAAAGGTTTCTACCTCACCAACATTGCGCTCCTTCTCCTGTTCAGCTTTAGCATCGGCTGGCAGTGGTATTTCGTGCTCTGGTGGCTACCGTTACTGACGAGCTACAGCCTCATCTACCGCTTCCGTAATGTAGCAGAACACGCTCTGGTACCAGCACAGAATGACCTGGATGTTGCGCGCACTACCCTTGCCGCTCCTTGGTACCGGTGGTTGCTGGCCCCTATGAATGTCAATTACCACGGCGAGCACCACCTGTTGCCGAGTTGCCCGTGGTACCACCTCCCCAAGATGCACCGCTTTCTAGCTGAACAAGGTGCCACCCAGCACATGTGTCTGTCGGCCAACTATGTGCAATTCTTTCGCCAAATCGTTACTTGAACTATCTTCTGCCTTTCTGCAACCAACATGAATGCTAAAACCACTAAAACAGAAGCCGAATGGCGCGCCCAACTTACCGGAGAGCAGTTTCAGGTCACACGCCAATCGGGCACTGAACCTGCATTTACAGGCGCCTACTGGGATCTGAAAACAGCAGGTGACTACCTCTGCATTTGTTGCAATGCCCCACTGTTCTCATCCGACCATAAATACGATTCTGGAACTGGGTGGCCCAGTTTCTGGCAACCGCAAAATGCCGATGCAATTTCTACAAACACAGATTCCAGCCACGGAATGATTCGAACAGAGGTGCAGTGCAGCCAATGCGACGCGCATCTGGGGCATGTATTTGAGGATGGTCCAGAGCCTACTGGGCTTCGATACTGCCTCAATTCAGCAGCTCTGGATTTCAAACCTGCCTCGGATAACTGAGAGCTTGTTTTTGTGACCACAGTCACCTAAAGCAGCGACCTCTCTACCTAAACTTTCGGATACATCTTCCGAGAATCAATGCCCGAGCGTTGCCAGACACGGCCCAAGCAACCCCCTTATCTGATCAGTTTCAAACAACTGATTCAGCGGCGCCGTACCCACAGACAGCTCCTGATTTACTCTGGGACGGCAATGCGCTGATCCGGCCATCTGAAACCAGAAAGGCCAGCATCTGGGAGCTCTTAAACACAAGGCTACAGATACTTCTACGCCGGCCGCCCGTCATTCGGATCGGGCTGATGAGCACCAGTATCAATACCTTAGTTGCCACTGTTCCGAAAATACCTGCATTTGAATTACTAAAAGCAGCTGCACGGAACTTGCTTTTTTCGCAGCTGTTCGACCTCAATGCCAAAGGTCAACTGATTTTCTGGCGCCGGGTCAGCGGTCGCAACGAAGACACTCTGTATGCACATTTTTCCAGCTTTCCAAATACCAACCAACTAAAAGTCTGGTTAACCAGCCGTCAACTCCTCAAGAGCTGTGTGCGCTGGTACGCTCCTTTGCAGGTCTTCAACCCCTCTGCAAAGGCAGAGAGCTGGGTTCCTATCCCACAGCATCCCAAACTGTTCAACGCCTTGCCTGCTATTCTGATATACGCCTTAAAGGGCAGTTTGATAGTGCCGGTGACTCTATTTCTACTGATTGCCTACATCGGCGCCAGTCGTGCAAACAGCTCATCGCCTGCTGCCTTATCCAAACTGTTAGACCTGCAACAGCAAATTGCGCAAACAAAAAGCCACAATCAACAGATGCAAAGCCAACTGAACCGCTGGATCGGAACGCAACAAGCACAGCAGGGATACCACAAACTGAATCAACAACAAGCGGATACTGGCAATCTCTGGCTTGAGAACCTGGCGCATGCCATCCCCGAAGAAATGCTCCTCTCGCAAATTCGCTTGAATCAAGACCGGCTTTCTTTTTCAGCTCAGGCAGCAACCCGGACGGCGTTCCAAAAGCTAAAGGCCAGATGGCGCAGTCAGTCTGGCGCCCAGCTACAACTGCAATCGCTACAACAAACAGATCAGGGGTTATTTCGTTTCAATGCCACCATCGATAACCCACTCAAAAATTGAACGTCTC
>JBPCXB010000049.1:0-1517 GCA_051008935.1 Gammaproteobacteria bacterium
GCATAGACGTATCCAAACAGCTAGATCTTAAGTGTGATCTAGAAGTGATCAAAAGTATGTATTGTCCGTTCAGGATAATGAGCGCACTACGCTTTCTTGAGGCTGGGGCAGGACAGGGATGACGCCATTTGCAGACAGAGTGCGGGCACTCTGTTGCCGCCTCAGTGGTACGGATGCCCCTGTATCTGAGTTACGGCGGCTCAGCGGTGGTGCCAGTATGGAAAGCTGGTATATGCGCCACAATGGGCAGAGCTGGATTCTGAGGCGCTTACCCGAGGGTATGACCGCCGAGAACAGCAGTAGCAGACGCATTAACCCAGCCCTTGAAATGGCAGTGGTACAGGCGGCACATCGTGCTGGTGTGCAGGCGCCTGAAGTGATTGGCGGGCTTTTGGAGGCAGACCAGTTGGGGGAGGGGTTTGTGATGAGCTTTTTGCCGGGCGAGACCCTGCCTCAGAAAATTCTAGGCAAGCCTGCTTTCGAAAAAGCTCTGGGCGTGCTAACGCAGCAATGTGCCCAGCAGTTGGGTGCAATTCATGCCATTGATCCGGCCGACTTGCCGCAGGGTTTGGTACAACAAACGGCTCTAGATAAAGTGGACGGCTTGGCGCAATCGTATCAGAATTCGGGGGCGCAACTGCCTTTGTTTGAACAGGCCATTCACTGGTTGCGCAACCATCTGCCGCCCTCTAGCCCTCCGGTGCTATTGCACGGCGATTTTCGTATGGGCAATCTGATGGTAGATCATGAAGGGTTGGCAGGGGTGCTGGATTGGGAGTTGGCGCATCTGGGCGATCGAGTTTCGGATATAGCCTATCTGTGCACGCCTTCCTGGCGGTTTGGGCACTACCACAATACCGTGGGTGGTTTTGGCCAGTTGCAAAGCCTTCTGGATGCGTATCAGGCTTGTACGGGTTACAGCGTTAGCGATGAGCAGGTGCAGTTTTGGCTGGTTTTTTCTACCCTGTTGTGGGGGGTGATTTGTTTGGGGATGATCGAGTCTTGGCGGCAGGGGCAGGATAGCAGCTTAGAGCGGGCGGTCATCGGTTGCCGCACTTCTGAGACCGAGATAGATCTGTTGCTATTACTGGAAGAGATTATGGATTGGCCGGCGGCACAGGTTGACTGGCAGCTGCCGCAGGATATGGCGCTGAGAGGCTCTACCGATGCGACGGAGCTTTTAACGGCTCTATCTACTTGGGTGCAGCAGTCTGTAGTCCCTCTGAGTAAAAACTACGACTTGTTTCAAGCTCGGGTAGCGGGCAATGCGTTGTCGATTGTGCGCCGGCAGATGCTCTGGGGGCCGGTATTTGAACAACGCAAACAGCAGCGGCGGCAGCAGTTGGCGCTGGGTTCGGGTGCGGAGCATGCGCATCTATGCGCAGCTATTCAGCGTGGGCAGCTGGATTGGCAAACGCCGGCTTTAGTAGACCATCTGCGCTTGGATCTGTTGGAACGGTTGGCCATTGAGCAACCTAAATATGCTGGCTTTGCGGCCGCTGTTGCAAAATGGACTC
>JBPCXB010000050.1:0-2486 GCA_051008935.1 Gammaproteobacteria bacterium
AACAGCACTGACAGGCGAAGCGCGCTGTCATGAATATTGGTATGCCTACAGATCCCCACGCACCTTATACCCTCTACCGTCATAGCATTTCCTACTTTAGTGGCAAACTCGAAGCCTATCTGAATTACAAAGGGGTGCCCTATGAGAGCATCAATACCGTCCTGCTGAAGGAAGTGGACTTTCATACCGGCGTGAAAAAAATGCCGGCTTTGCAGTCTGCAGATGGATTGTGGTGGTACGATACCACCCCGACCATCGAATGGTTTGAACAGCATTACACAGATAGTTCTATTATTCCTTCGGATCCAGCTCTGCACTTTTTCGCACTGCTCGTTGAGGACTACGGCGACGAATGGTTGTGGCGGCCGGCCATGTGGTGGCGATGGATGCCTTATGTTTCGCGTAGAGCTATCGGCGCGGCTGTAGCAAAGGAAGCATTCAAAACCGAAAAGCTGTGGTGGGTTTTTGCCAGACGCCAGCAACAAGAGTGGTTGTGGGGCGATGGAATGACCAAGGGCAATTCGGCTGCTGTGCGAGACATGTATTTCACCGAATTAGACTTTCTACAGGCCCATCTCTCTCAGCAACCCTTCTTGTTTGGTAGTCATCCGACACAAGCGGATTACGGATACTTTGGTTCCATGTTTCGCCATTTTGGCAACGATCCGGACCCGGCAGAAATTATGCGTATGCGGGCTCCACATGTCTACGAGTGGTTGGCGCGCTTGTGGGCTGTCCAGGCGCGCGACTTGCCTGCTGAGCCGCACTACGTCTGGCCCTCTCAACCCCATTGGCAATCGCTGCTCGACCGTATCGCATCAGACTATCTGCCCTACCTGTTACAAAATGCTCGCGCTTTTGCTGAAAAACAAAAGAGATTCGACTTCGTTGGAAAAAATCACACATTTCCAGCAACCAAAACGACGCACTATCGCGTGTGGTGTTTAGAAAATCTACAGAGAGCGTACCAACAACTGTCACGGCCAGACAAAGAGCGGTTGTTATCACTGTTTGCACAAGCAGAGCCCATTGCGAACATTTTGCAAGCCACGCCTATTGCTAGCGGCATGGATGATCTTTTTACGCTTCCTAAGGCCTCGCGCAACGGCAAAGGCATGAAGCGATTGTCTTTACGCTCTCTAGGGTTTCGAGGACAACCAAGAAACTAGTGACGCAATCCATATGTATGCCGCGTGAGGCCGCGGATGTTTGAGCCTTGGATTTACCTGACGGTATTGGCTGCTTTCTTGCTGAATATCCGTACCCTCGTGCAGAAGAAACTCACAGGGCAGCTGAGTCCCGTAGGGGCCACATCCACACGCTTTATCTATGGTATCCCCGTTGTCTTGACCTATGTGTGGTTGTTATACACCTATGGGGGGTTCGAAGTACCGCACATGCAAGCCATCTTTGCATTGTGGGCGGCAGCCGGGGGTTTAGCCCAGTTAGTCGGAACGGTCTTGCTACTGAAAGTCCTTCAGCAAACAAATTTTTTCGTCGGGACGGCTTTTGCTCGAACGTCTTCAATTCAAACAGCCATCGTTGGATTTGTACTGTTGGCTGAAGCCATCTCCTTTCTCGCAGGGGTTGGTATTGTTATTGGTGTTGCAGGTAGCATGTTGCTGGCATGGAACCAACCGCAGTGGGGCTGGGAACATCTCAAACGGGTCTTGTCGTCCAGGTCCGCTATTTTGGGTTTGACTTCTGGGTTGTTGTTTGGCTTTGGCGCTGTCTGTTACCGTGGCGCTAGCTTGTCCCTCGATTCACATATTTGGATGAATGCAGCATGGACGCTGATGGTTGTCGTGGTATGGCAGACCGTGATGGTGTGTGGCTATATGCTCTACAAAGAATCCGGGGAAATGTCTGAAGTCCTTGCGCGCTGGCGTCCTGGGTGCATCGTCGGATTGACGGGGATTGTGTCCTCTATCGGCTGGTTTACGGCTATGACCTACCAGAAGGCTGCCTATGTCATGGCGCTCGGACAAATCGAGGCTATCTTTACCTACTTAACCTCTGTTCTGGTATTTCGGGAGACCGTGCTGAGGCGTCAATGGCTTGGTAGTGGTTTAATTAGCATCGGTATTGTGGTGCTCATTGTGGCAACTTAGCCTACTTCAGAGTCATATGCGCGGCTCAACAGGCCCAGCTGACGCTCAGTGCGCTTGTAAGGGGATGGGTTCGCTCAAAGATGTTGCGCGTATTCCGCCATATCGTCTTTTTCATTGTGCCCATAGGCATCCAGCTCAATGACGTTGCGATCGGGGTCTCGAATGAAAAGGGCTGACATACCGCCAAAGCTGAACGAACCAGTTATGGCTATGCCATTACGTTCCATAAAGGCTTTTGCTACGCTCAGCTCACCTACTGTTAGAGCCATATGCGTAATACCGGTGTATTTTTCACTGACATCCATCAGAATGTTTTTTTCTTCGGGCATATTAGCAGGCCCGAGTAAATTGAGCACGACACCACTTGCGTGTTTC
>JBPCXB010000051.1:0-18082 GCA_051008935.1 Gammaproteobacteria bacterium
TTGGCAGTACCCCTGATTCCACCTGATCGTCCAGATAAGTCGCAAGCTTTTCCAGCCGCTCTAGATCAAAGCCATTGCGTTCGGCTTTGAAATTGTTGACGGTGCGTGTATCGGCAGTTGCAACCCCCGAGGCAAAAGTGGCAAAAGATGCAAAAGTGGCAAAAGAGGCAAAGGATACCACTGATGCAAAGATCAGAGATGATTTAAAAACTAGTAATAGTTTCAAGTATTTATTGATATTCATCTTTGCATAACCCTCGTCAGTACAGCCCACACGTCTTGGATACAATGCGCCCTGTTGCAAGCTAGATAGGGCAGTTACAGCGCATGTGGATGAGCGGTGTTCATTATAAGCACCCTCGCTCGTTCCTCAGTTCACTCTGGGTTCACTCAGTCTTGATACTCACGCAATTGGCGCACCAGCCAGTAAATTTAGTTCAAAATTAACAGTTGACCGATGCTTCGCCTGCTTCATTTATGCTATCTTGCTGGTTCATCAGCCATAAAACAGCCAATTTGCACACGCGTGAAGCCTATGCGCTGTCGAGCAGCCAAAGGGACGCAGTAGCAGCACAACTCCTGAGCCAAACCTCGGTCTTAGGTTGCATGGTGCTGAGCACCTGCAACAGAACGGAATTCTATCTGTGCTTAGATCCAGCCTATGCCGGATCTGATGACCTGACCGCAGATGCCGGCATGGATGCGCTCATCCTGTCTACTATGGCGCGCACATTGGCTGCAGAGACTACAGAGTCTGGGGCAATAAACTTCCAAGATTCATTGAGAGGTCTACGTACCATCCTGTGGGAACGGCAAGCGCTCGCACACCTCATCCGTGTAGCGGCGGGCATGGATGCACAAGTGCTGGGAGATGCCCAGATTCTGGGCCAAGTCCGCCAAAGCTGGCTGGACAGTCGGGCACAGAAACACAGTTGTTCTGAGTTGGATCAAATCATGGATCTGGTGCTGCACAGCTCCAAAAAAATCCGCAACCAAACAAATATCGGTGAAGGCGTGTTATCCATCGCCTCACTAGCCACCCGTAAAGTACAGCGCATCTTCAGCAACCAGCTCCAACTGAAAACGCTGCTACTGGGAGCAGGGAAAACGGCTCTTTTGACGGCCAGACATTTGCACGCTCAAGGCATCGATACCTTCTTTATCGCCGCTCGGCAACTGAGCAAAGCAGAACAATTTGCACAGCAGCTACCCGATGCTACAACCATACCTGTGCAACTGGCAGAGGTCGAACACTATCTACCGCAATGCGATATTCTGGTAGGAGCCAGCGCGTCTCCTCAAACCTTGATTCAAGCGCACCATATCCAAACCGCACTGCAAAAACGCAACTACAAACCCCAATTACTTCTGGATCTGGCGGTGCCACGCGATATTGACCCCAAAGTCGCCCAATTGCCCGAAGCTTTTTTGTTTGATCTGGACCATCTGGAAGAAGAGGCGGATGAAGGATTAATACGCAGACAGCAGGCTATACCTCAGGCTGAACGCATCATCTCTGAAACCATCGAAGCTTTTGTGCGCAAGCAGAACGCATCCCAGGCCGAACAGCGTATCAAGTCTTACCGCGAGCAATCCCTTGCCGATATGGAGCGTGTGCTGGCCGCTCTGTTGCCGCGCCTGCAAGAAAATAACCTGACCCCAGATGAACTGCGTACCGAAATACGCAGCCTGAGCCGCCGCCTGATCCATACACCTACTGTCTGGCTGCGGGAGTATGGGACTCAGAATCCGATGCCCCCAGAGACAGATACGAATACAGATACGACAAGAAAAACCGATGCAGATGCATAAATCAGGCAGGGCCAATGCTTTCGCCATCGCAACGCTACAGGATTACCTATGAACACTGCACCGACCATTGGGCTGACCACTGGGCTCATCAACCAACTGAAGCAGATGGAAGAGCGCTTTGAGCAGCTGGAAACTGAAATTACAGTACGGCTATCAGCCGACCAGAATAACAAAAATGCTGACATGCGAGAGCTGCTCAGCGAACACGGTCGCTTGCGCCGCAGTGTCGAACTCTGGCGCCAGCGGAAAAGCCTGTCTGAAGAACGGCAGCAGGTGCACAAACTGCTGGAAGACCTAGAACCCTCAAACCCGAACTCCCCTGAAGACATGCGCGCCATGATCGGAGAAGAACTGAGTGATCTGGAAGACAAAATCGCAGCAATCGACCAATCAATAGTAGAGCTGTTGCGTCCCGATAACCTCGAACGGCATGATGCCATTCTGGAAATACGCGCTGGTACAGGCGGCAGCGAAGCGGGGATTTTTGCAGCAGATCTATTAAAAATGTACGCCCGCTACGCTGCTAGAAAAAACTGGAAATGGGAACCCGTACACCTGTCGATCAATGAAGCAGGTGGATGCCGCGAAGCAACGGTCATGGTCGGCGGGAAAAGCTATGAATTACTGGTTTCCGAAGCTGGCGTCCACCGCGTTCAGCGCATCCCCAAAACTGAATCACAGGGACGCATACATACCTCTACCTGCAGCGTAGCGGTATTACCACAAATGCAAGAGCAGGATGACATACAGATTGAGGCGGATGAGTTGCGTATTGATACGTTCAGGGCATCTGGGGCCGGTGGCCAGCACGTCAACAAAACCGACTCAGCCATCCGTATTACCCACTTACCGACCGGCATCTCAGTGGAGTGTCAGGAAGACCGTTCGCAACATCGAAACCGTACCATGGCCATGGCGATTCTGAATGCCCGCTTGCTGCAGATACGCTATGATGAAGAACAGCAGAAGCAAGATCAACAACGCCGCTCCATGATAGGCCAAGCAAAGCGCGCAGAGAAAATCCGTACCTATAATTTCCCCCAGCAACGCATCACTGACCACAGACTGATGAAGAGTTTTCACAATATGGAAGCCATTCTGGATGGGGATCTGGATGAATTAATCGAGAGCTTTGCGGAAATGCAGCAGCAATGAACAGCAGGCTGCGGCCGCCCAGCCGCTGGAACCTCACGCATCTAACAGCCGCCATCAAAGAGCAGCTACCCCATTTGCGTCTAGCAGATCGAGATGCCCTGCTCTGCTATCTGACAGGACTCAGCCGAACACAGCTCTATGCTTGGCCGTCAAGGCTCACTAACTCGCTGTCTGAATCCCAAATCACCAGCGTTCTAAGCCGAATAAAAGCCGGCGAACCACTGGATTTGGTGCTGGGATACTGCCATTTTCACAGCCTCAAAATCAATCTGGAAACTGGCATATTCTGCCCGCGGCCAGAGACAGAGATGTTGGTAGATCTAGCCATTGAACGCCTCCCTGCTGGTGCTTCTGTGCTTGAGCTCGGTACTGGCTCAGGGGCCCTGACCTTGGCAATCAAGCACCAACGCCCAGATGTTCGCTGCACCGCTACCGACATCTCGCGAACTGCTCTAGACTGCGCCGCAGGCAATGCAACCGCATTGCATCTAGACATAGAATGGCTCCATGGCTCTTGGTTTGAAGCGATCACTGGACGCACCTTTGACCTGATCCTTTCCAACCCTCCTTACATCAGCACAGATTACGCTGGGCTGCCAGCACTACTCAAGCACGAACCCTGTCAAGCACTGGCATCTGGGCCAGAGGGGTTGGATGCTATCCGACACATTGCCTCCAGAGGCAGGAGCTATATGAATGCTGACAACGGGGCAGGCTGGCTGCTACTTGAGCACGGCGCAGACCAAGCACAAGCGATACAGAGGCTCCTGACCCACCATAACTGGACCAATATCCACTGCTTAGAAGATGCAGCTGGACTGGACCGCATTACACTAGCCACAGCGCGCGAATATCCGGCATGAACGAACAGCAACTGCTCCGTTATAGCCGACAAATTGCGCTACCTCAGATCGACATCGCAGGCCAAGAACGGCTGCTGGCCTCCCGTGTGATGATAGCCGGAGCCGGCGGGTTGGGGCAAACAGCAGCACTGTATCTTGCCGGGGCAGGCGTCGGCAAGATCAGCATCGTCGATTTCGACCGAGCCGAGTTGTCCAATCTGCACCGACAAATCGCACTGTCGATGGACAGCATCGCCGAAAACAAAGCCGAGGCAACTGCCAAAAGGCTGCGCCAAATCAACCCAGAGATCGATGTCTGCGCCATTCCCCAAACCATCACCTCGGAAACATCCGAATCTTTGCTAAAAGACTACGATCTGCTACTGGACGGCATGGACAACTTTGACAGCAGATTTGCCCTAGCACGCGTTGCCGTCAAAGCAACAACCCCCTGCATCAGCGCAGCTGTCATCCGAGCAGAGGGGCAGATCGCCCTATTGGGAAACGACGGCAAAAAACCCTGCTACGGCTGCTTATACTCGCCATTCCAAAAAACTCCTGAATCCTCCGAACAGAGCTGCGCGCATTCCGGCGTCATGGGGCCAGTAGCAGGCATGGTGGCATCCATGCAAGCGAACGAAGCCCTCAAATTTCTGATTTCGGGCGATACAAACACTTTGGGCCAACTCTGGATTCTGGATGGTTGGCGCAATGAATTGCGCCGTCTCCACCTAGCGCGCGATCCCCAATGTACGATCTGTGGCTCTAGCAACCATGACTGCTGATAATACATCTTCTGCCCCTTCTACTGCTGCTGCCGCTTCTGCCCCTATAGCTAGCGGCTATATAGAAGGCTATTTTGGCCGTCTGCTGCATTTTCATGAACGCGATCTGCTGCTCAACACAATGGCACAGAACAACCTGAACACGTGGATCTATGCGCCCAAAGAAGACTACCGGCACCGACGCGGCTGGAGAGAACCCTACCCTCACACTTGGTCAGCAAATTTCAAAGCATTCTGCAACTCCGCAAATGCACAGGGTGTCAATCTAGTCGCAGCCCTCTCGCCTATCGATTTCCAAACCAATAGCGCGCACGATCGACAGAAGCTCTGTGATAAATACCAGCAGTTGCTAGATGCAGGAGCAACATCCATTGGGCTTTTCTTTGACGACCTCCCGCAAAAGCCTTCTACTATGACCGGCATACAGGCGCAACAACAAACCGATCTGGCTCTAGAACTGCTCGATAAGTTGCATGTATCCAGCGCCCAACTCTGGTTCTGCCCCACTCAATATTGCTCCAGTTTTGTAGACCACCGCATTGACCACAGCACCTACCTGCCAGTTGTGGCCGAGCAATTGCCGGCAGATTGCCACATTCTCTGGACCGGCCCCCAAGTGATCTCTTCCAGCCTGCTCTGGCCAGACTTACAAGAGATTGCGCAATTATTACAAGGGCGCCTGACACTCTGGGACAATTATTATGCCAATGATTATGCCCCGGGGAAACTGATGCTATGCAGCTATCGCAAGCGGCTCAAACACATCCCTCTGCTACTGAATCCCACTGGCCTGCCCCACACAGATGCGCTCTATCTGGAGCTGTTGGGGCGCCATCTGGCACCGGAATTGCCCGAACAAGATGCAGAAACCATCTGGCAACAAGTCTGTGAGAACCATGGAGTACCTGATAGCTTTCAGACCATTGCTTTCTTATTTCAGCCACACGCGTATGCCGATAGCAGTTGGCCGGATCTACACAGCTGGCCCGACCTGATACCCCAGATCAGAGAGCTGGCTTTTGGCACCTGGTCTTCGCCACTGACTTCATCTCTGTCTTTTTCTCTGCAGCGGGAATGGTTCCCGTTCCTCCAGCAGCTTGCGCGCGACTTGGGCTTGCTGCAGCAGATACTCAAGGGGCATTGCTCTGAAAAAGACCTGCGGCATTTCTCAGCTCCGCTGATGCAATCTATTCTGCAGCTACTCAAACCTTCTTGAGCTTGCGTATAATACCCGCAGAACAAGTCTGTTTAGGCTGGCAGATATCCTTCTAACTGCCAAACAGCCCGACTTATATGGTCGGGTCACTTCAAGGAGTGCCTCTTATGCAAGGCAATATGCAAACCGAATCCATGCTCATTTCGCATCTTTTGGATTTTGGAGAGCAATACCACGGTCAGCAAGAAATTGTCAGCCGCAATACCGAAGGCGGCGTACACCGCTACCGATTCAAAGACCTCGCCCAAAGGGCACGCCAAGGTGCCAATATGCTGACCCGCCTCGGCATTGGCAAGGGCGAACGCGTCGCTACTCTAGCTTGGAATAATCACCGGCATCTGGAAATGTATTTTGCAATTTCCGGTATGGGCGCCGTACTCCACACCCTGAACCCCCGCCTGTTCCACGACCAGCTCGTCTACATCGTCAACCATGCCGAAGACCGCTGCATACTGACAGATAGCACCTTTGTGCCCATCTTGGAACAAGTAGCCGATCAGTTCGAAAAGGTCGAACACATCGTCGTCTTGACGGATAGAGCCAACATGCCCGAATCCAAGCTCAATCTGCTCTGCTACGAAGACCTGATGGCCTCGGAAAGCGACCAGTTTGACTGGCCAGCTCTCGATGAGAATACCGCTTCAGCCCTGTGTTACACATCAGGCACTACGGGCAACCCAAAGGGCGTGCTCTTTTCCCATCGCTCGACCTTGCTACATAGCTGGGCTTTATCCACCAAATCTGCCTTGGGGTTAGACGATCAAAGCTGCATCCTGCCGGTGGTGCCTATGTTTCACGTCAACGCTTGGGGAATGCCCTATGCGTCTCTGGCAAATGGCTGCAAAATGGTGCTCCCGGGCCCTCAGCTAGACGGCGCTTCACTCTACGAACTGATTGAATCTGAGAAACCCGATATCCTGATGGGGGTACCGACTGTCTGGCTAGGACTGCTGAACTACCTAAGCAGCACTGATACGCGCCTGCAAAATGTCAACACCGTGCTAGTAGGTGGATCTGCGGCACCCATCTCTATGATTCGCGAATTTGATCAAAAACACAACGCATTCTTGCTGCATGCCTGGGGCATGACCGAGATGAGTCCTCTAGGCACCCTCAATGTTCCTAACCGCCAGTTGGTGGCTCTAGAGCCTGAAGAACGCTATGCACTCCAGACCAAACAGGGGCGGCCCATCTTTGGGGTGGAAATCCGCATTGTCGATGAATCCGGCCAGACGCTGGCACACGACGGCAGCACATTCGGAGCCTTACAAGTGAAAGGCCCTTGGATCATGGAACGCTACTACAAAACCCAGGAATCCGCCCTGACCGAAGACGGCTGGTTTGATACTGGAGATGTAGCGACGGTAGATGCCAATGGCTACATGCAAATCGTCGATCGTGCCAAAGACGTCATCAAATCAGGGGGCGAATGGATCAGCTCCATTGAGCTGGAAAATGTCGCTGTCGGGCACCCGCAGGTCGTAGAAGCATGCGTCATCGGCGTGGCACATCCCAAATGGGACGAGCGCCCGATCCTGCTAGTGGTGGCCAAAGAGGCCAATGACATCGACAAAGAGGGCTTGCTCTCTTTCTTGACTGATAAGGTCGCAAAATGGTGGCTACCAGACGATATCCTATTCGTGGACGACTTGCCGCATACGGCAACCGGCAAGCTGAAAAAGATCAGCCTGCGCGAGCAATACAAAGACCATCTACAGGCATCCTAAGCCTGAGCGAACCTAAGTGCTGACGCACTTGCACTAGCACTAATACTAGTACTCATACTCATTTACGGGGGAGGGCGACACCCAGCCCAAGCCTAGCAACCGTTATTAAACGTAAACGGCTATAGAACAGCTTGGAACGTTCTCTGCTCCAGTGCGGCAATGCGTTGCTCGACTGGAGGATGCGTGCTGAACAGGCGGCCGAAGCCTCCTTTAATACCAAAGGCCTGCATCGCTTGGGGAAGTGGCGCAGCTGGGCCACGGGCCAAAGCTTGCAGCGCACCAATCATGGGCTTTTCGGTACCCATCAAACGGGCTGCACCGGCATCTGCATAGAATTCCCGCCGGCGCGAATACCAGCTGATGATAATAGAGGCCAAAACTCCAAAAACAATCTGAAATACGATTGCGACACCGAAATAAACGAAAGAATTGCCCGAGTTGCCTTCGCCCTTATTCAACGCAGTGGTTACCACGTAAGCAGCAATGCGGCTCAAGAAGATCACAAAGGTGTTCAATACGCCCTGTAATAGCGTCATAGTGACCATATCGCCGTTAGCAATATGGGCCACTTCATGAGCCAATACTGCTTCTACTTGCTGTTCATTCATAGCCTCCATCAGGCCAGTGGAGACACCAATCAGAGCCGAGTTGCGAAATGCGCCCGTAGCAAAGGCGTTGGGTTGCCCTTTGTACACAGCGACTTCAGGCGTAGAAATACCCGCCCTTTCTGATAATTTGGCAACAGTAGACAACATCCGAGAGAGATAGGGGTCGGTCGGATTGACCACCACTTTTGCCCCGGTCATCCATTTGGCAGTGAATTTACTCAGCAACAGGGATATAAATGCGCCCGAAAATCCAATTACCGCCGAAAAAATGAGCAGGGATTCATAATTGATGCCCTGAGCATTCAGTGTGGGCTCAAGCCCCAGAACATTAAAAATGACACTGATCACAACCAAAACGGCTATGTTGGTTACGATAAACAAAAAGATTCGACGCATGGGAGCTACCTTTCAGAAAAACCTCAAAAATTTAGAAGCACATACAAAGCAGGCGTGTGCTGCGTTTAGAGATGGAAACAGACCTCTAAGAGATCAACTCCGTCATTTTAGAGCAACTGCTAGTATTCAAGACAGCATCCGAGTCATAATTTCCTTCAATTGAGCCGGATTGGCGCTGCCTTTAGACGCTTTCATCACCTGCCCAACCAGAAACCCCAATACCTTCGTTTTACCCGAGCGGTATTGCGCGACCTGTTCTGCGTGGGC
Source organism: Gammaproteobacteria bacterium (assembly GCA_051008935.1). Classification (GTDB taxonomy): domain Bacteria; phylum Pseudomonadota; class Gammaproteobacteria; order JBPCXB01; family JBPCXB01; genus JBPCXB01. Next base: position 8,809 of record JBPCXB010000051.1, read on the forward strand.
TTCTAGCACTTGAGCCACCAACTGCTCCAGCTGCCCGCCGTCGCTAATCTGACGCAAGCCCATCTGATCAATGCGGCTGTCTATCTCTGGCAACGACACAATCGCAGGCTCAGCCTCAGGGCTTTGCTCCCAAAGAGCCGCCAGCACTTGTTTAGCCGCAGTCGATGACAGACTCTGATCGGCCACTCGAACCAGCAGATTGCCCAGCGTTTCAGCAGCAATAGGATACGCTCCAGTTGTGTCGCCCGCCTCGTGACTATCCACATCTTTTAGCCGTGCGGCAATTTCACCGTTGATCCAGTTGGCGGCCAGTCTGGCCTCTTGGCAGATTGCCGCGACCCTTTCAAAATAAGCCAATACCTGCTGGTCTGCCGTCAACAGCCCGGCATCGTGTTCACTCAGGCTGTAATCTGCCATCAAGCGGCTTTTGGCCTGCTCTGGCAACTCCGGCAACGATTGGCGCACTTCGTCTATCCATTGCGCATCGATATTAAGCGGCAGCAAATCTGGATCGGGGAAATAGCGATAATCCGCTGATAGCTCTTTGCCGCGCATCGGAGCTGTGGTGCCTGTTTTTTCATCGAACAGCAAGGTAGCACGCTCTATCTGACCACCGGATGACAACAGATCAATCTGGCGGTCAATTTCATATGCCAGCGCCTTCTCGACAAAACGGAACGAATTGACGTTCTTGATTTCACACCGTTCCCCGTATTCGCTTGCGCCTCGCTCCCGTATCGATATATTGGCATCACAGCGGAACGACCCTTGCGCCATCTCTCCATCGCAGATATCGATCCAGCGCACGATGGAATGCAGTTTGCGCAGATACTCTCCTGCTTCTTCGACCGAACGCATATCGGGCTCGGACACGATTTCCAGCAAAGGCACGCCGGCCCGATTTAAGTCCACAGCGGTGCGCCCAGCAAATTCGCCATGGATCGATTTGCCCGCATCTTCTTCCAGATGGGCACGTGTCAAGCCAATAACCCGCTGGCTCTTCTCGAGCCAGATGCTGCCACCAGTGACAATGGGATGTGCCAACTGGGAAATCTGGTAGCCTTTCGGTAGGTCTGGGTAGAAGTAGTTCTTGCGGTCAAACTCAATCATGCTCGCAATCTGGCTACCGGTCGCTAAACCAAAACGGATGGCATAGCTGACCGCCTTTCGATTGAGCACAGGCAATACACCCGGAAGACCCAGATCGACAACATGCGCCTGACTATTGGGCGGTGCGCCAAAATCGGTGGGTGCAGGCGAAAAGAGCTTGCTATTGGTCTTCAGCTGTACATGAATTTCGAGCCCGATGACCGCTTCCCAGTTACTGTCAGAAGGTTTGTAAGCCACAGTCATTCAGCCTCAGTTTGAGAAAGGTGGACGGGCCAGATGCCAATCTGTGGTGCGCTGGAACTGGTGTGCAATTTGCAAAATGGTACCCTCATCCAGAGCCTTACCAACAATCTGGATGCCGACCGGCAACTCTTGCTGCAAACCACCGGGGATCGCAATAGCTGGCAAACCAGCCAGATTCGCACCCAACGTCAGGATATCCTGACGGTACATTTCGACCGGATCCTGACCGTGCATGCCCAATTGAAAAGCAGGCCCCAGAGCAGCTGGCGAAATCAGTGCATCGACTTGTTGAAAGGCCTGCACGAAATCCTGCTGGACCAGCCGTCGGCACTTCTGCGCCTGCAGGTAATAGGCTTCGTAATAACCGCTGGAAAGCACATAAGTGCCCACCATAATGCGTCTTTTGACTTCCTTGCCAAAGCCCTCCGAACGCGTGCGGCGATACATTTGCACCAGATGATCGGGCTCTGGTGTGCGGTAGCCGTAACGCACGCCATCGTAACGCGCCAAATTAGAGGAGCATTCGGCCGACGCCAGTATGTAGTAACAGGCCAGCCCCAAAGCAGCATGGGGCAAATCGACGGGTAGAATTTCAGCGCCCAAGCTTTGGAACTGTGCTGTCGCCCGCTCGAAAGCTGCAAGACCAGAAGCATCCAGATGTTCTATATACTGCTTGGGAATGCCCAGCCGAATGCCCTGTAGAGATTGACTACTCGGCTCTTGAGCCTGCAAGGCTTTCAGATCGCCATACCAATCCGGCACCGGCTCGTTGAGACAGGTGGAGTCCTTGCTATCGGCGCCAGCCATCAGTTGCAAAGCGATGGCCGCATCCAATGCACTGCGGGCAAAAATCCCCGCCTGATCGAGGCTGGATGCAAAAGCAATCATGCCCCAGCGCGACACGCGGCCATAGGTCGGCTTAATGCCCGTGACTCCGCAGAAGGCAGCAGGCTGTCGAATGGAACCACCGGTATCGGTACCAGTGGCAATGGGAGCAAACCCAGCAGCCACTGCAGCGGCTGATCCACCCGAAGAACCACCAGGAACCCGTTCGCTATCCCAAGGGTTTCGCACCGGCCCAAACCAGCTGGTCTCGTTGGACGACCCCATAGCAAATTCGTCCATATTTGCCTTGCCAAGGCAAATCGCAGCATTCAGACGTGTCACAGCTGTGGCGTTGTACGGTGGTACCCAGCCATCTAGCATTTTGGACCCGCAACTGGTCGGAAAACCTTGGGTACAAAAGATATCCTTATGCACAATTGGAATGCCGGCTAACAGCCCTGCCGGATCGGTCGCTGCAGTCGCTCCTTTTCTCTGTGCATCTGCATGCTCCGCCTTCTTCAGGGCAGTTTCAGCATCCAGGCTGATCATGGCATTGAAATCTGGGTTCCGTTGTTCCATGCGCCCCAACAGGGCCTGAGTCACTTCTAGGCTCGAAAATTGGCGCTGATGCAGACCCTCTGCAAGCTGCTCTACCCCCATCCAGCACAGTTCGGATGTGTTCGTGTCTTTCATGGCTGCAAACCCGCACTCAGAATTGGCATCACTCTATGACTTGAGGCACCAGAAACAGACCGTCTTTACTTTCCGGTGCATGCTCCAAGACTGGGTCGCGTTGGTCACATTGGTCGCTGGCAACAGCTTCATCACTGCGCATAGGTTGCTGAAGGTCCAGAGGATGGCGCAAAGGCAAGGTATCAGGCGCCAACTTTGCAGAAGCCAACCGGTCTACCATGTGCAAAATGCTCTCCAGATCTGCTGTCAATTCTTGCCGTGCAGCATCGTCTAGTTCTAAATTGGCCAAAAAGGCCAACCGCTCTATATCCAAATCCAAGGGTGACTCTCTCCTGATTTAACCGGTAAACATCCCATCCAGAGCTTGGCTAGGTAACGAATACCCAGCCATCAAGAGCCAATATAGGAAGAAACTCTACTTCTAGGAGCCAACTCTGCCAGACTCTGATTGAACTCTGCTTCAAGCTGAGTGACCACCGCTTCGACTGTATCGATTGCTTCGATATTGCCGATACCCTGCCCAGAACCAAAAATATCTTTCCAGACTTTAACTTCCTGATTGCCTCCGGAGCCAAAGTTCATTTTACTTTTGTCTGCTGCTGGCAACTGATCTGGATCTAGCCCGGCATTACGCACCGAAGATTTAAGATAATTGCCATGCACCCCACTGAACAAATTGGTGTAGACAATATCAGAAGCAGCGCTGTCTACCAGCATCTGCCGGTATTGAAGGCTGGCATTGGCTTCTTTGGTGGCGATAAATCTGGAACCTATATAAGCGAGATCGGCACCCATCGCCAGACTGGCCAAAACATTCTGGCCGCTTGAAATGGAACCTGAAAGCAATATCGTGCCGTCAAACCATTGGCGCACCTCCTGCACCAAAGCAAAGGGACTGAGGGTGCCAGCATGGCCGCCGGCTCCCGCACACACCAGAATCAAACCATCGACCCCTTGTTCAACAGCCTTACGCGCATGGCGCACGTTGATAACATCGTGAAACACGACCCCACCGTAAGAATGCGTCGCCGTGACCACTGCCTCTGGGGGCCGGAGGCTGGTGATAACAATAGGCACTTTAAATTCAACACAGGTCTCCAGATCGTCCATCAATCGATTGTTGCTGGCATGGCAAATTTGATTGACTGCATAGGGTGCAGCTGGATGATCCGGATGCTGCTCATTATGCGCCTGAAGCTCTTCATTAATGCGCTTGAGCCAGTCTTTCAGCACAGTCTGTGGGCGCGCATTCAAGGCCGGAAAAGAACCGACAATACCAGCTTTACACTGAGCAATGACTAATTCGGGGCTCGAAACAATAAAAAGCGGCGAACCTACTACAGGCAACCTCAGTTTGTTATGTAGCTGCTTAACTAACGCCATGATTACTATCTATTCTCGTTAAAATTTCTGGTACGAACTACAGCAAGAATTATGCCCCAAATTCCACATCAGATTCTCCAAAAACTCGGGTACTGGGTGCCACGGCTTTTGGCAGCTGGCTCTATTGCGTTTCTAGCTACCGTACTAGTACTCACCTACAGTTCTAACTGGATGCTGAAAGATTTTCTGCGCTATCCAGAGAAATACCTGCCCGACAACATCGAATTTTCACATAAAGGCTCTACGGATTATCAAACAGGGCATTTCAGACATTTATATCACATTGAGAACCTCCGCATCTCCGACCGGAACGGCGCATGGGAGCTCTATATACCCGCACTGGATCTGGAAGTCGACTTCATCAGCTCGCTGTTACGACGCAAACTCTATATCCAGTCGTTGCTGCTCAGCAACCGCAGTATTCAAGAACCGGCTTTCCTGCTCATTAAGCCATGGTTGATCAGCCCAAAGGCGCCCTCTCAACCGTTGCTAGAAGTCCTCAAACAGGTTGAGAACGTCACGAATACCATCTCCAAATTCAGCCATATCGATATCATTGTGCTGGAACAATTCCATTTGCAGCTAGCACGCCAAAATCGGCAGGAATCTATCTCTTACATAGCGGAGGGAAAGCTAGCGGCCAACAGCAGTACCCCCTCAGGACGGCTGACCCTGAGAGGTTCGAGACCGGAGTTGGGGCATGCAGAATTGATCTGGAATGGCCTTCAGCGACAGGGGTGGCGCGCTCAGCTCACCGTGCGGGATGCAGATCTTGCCTTTCTAGTGCAAAACAACAGCCTCAAAACCCTGCAGTTTGAAACCCAGCTGCAACTTCAAGGCAAAGCCAATCTGGTGCCCTCGACCATCCAAGGCAGCCTCAATCTGAGTTCTATCGAATCGGATGGTATCCCCTGGGGGCTTAAACTCGAGATTCCCTCAATCCTCTTCATCCGTCAAGGGCAAATTGGCGAACCCGAAGCGATGCGGCTTTATATCGATCGCATTTCCACCTATATCGATCAGGAATTGCTGGAGCTGGAATCTTTGACTCTGGGTATGGACGCCACGGCACAACGCCTGTTCATGGCTGTAGAAAAACAAGAGATCAAACTGATCAGCGATCTGGTTACCTCCTTGGTACCTCTTCCAGAAGACATCCACGATAACCTGATCGAGCTTAATCCGCAAGGCGAACTGCGCAACCTGCTCATCGAATTGCCTCTAGATGCCCCGCAGCAGTTCCAACTAAGCGGCTACCTCAGCTCTATGCGTACATCCCCTACTACCAACAGCTGGCCAGGCCTTTTAGGGATAGAAGGGCCTTTTATCGCTAACATCGAAGGCGGATCCATGCACGCCAACAACTTAGCATCTATCACGCTGGATTTGCCCCAATTTTTTGATCCCATGCGCCTGAGTCACACAACCGGGCTGCTCAACTGGAAGATCGAACCGCACGCTGTCTGGATTCAACTCAAGGATTTTGACACCGAACTGGCAGGGGGCACACTCTCAGGCCAGCTGGCTATTACGCTACCAACCCTCCCACAAACCGGCGCGACTCGTCTGGAAGCATCCATATCCGGTAGTGCTCTTAATGCCGCCGACGCCTGGCGCTATACCCCTAAACTTCCGCATCTGCTACCATTGATCGAATACCTGAAGACCAGTATCCAGGGCGGGACCGGCAACCAAATGCGCACACTGGTGCGCGTTGGCCTCGACAAAGGCGAGGGCTTCAGCATGCATCTGCACACTTTGCTCAACAATGGGCAGGTCCAATATGCACCGGATTGGCCGACGCTGGAAAAGGCCAACGGCTCAATAGAAATCTGGGGGGATCGGGTTCAGGTGCTAGGGGAATCCGGGCAGGTCAGCCAACTCAATATCGACTCTGCACAGGTGCAGGTTGCTCCTTCCAAAGAGCATCCCGACTGGCTTGCCATTGAGCTATCAGGCAATTATGACGGGCAATTGGCCAATGGCATTGACTTCCTGCTCAACAGCAGCATCAGCGAAGCTATTGAACCTGCTCTGGGTACTGCCCTGTCGGAAGGTGCTATTCGAGGTCGGCTGACGCTGGGACGCATCCTGCTGCCGCCTGCATCGACAGATGCGGAAATAGAGTTCTATACCCGTCTCTATGTAGATTTTCTGAAGACCAAAATCCACTGGCCTGAATGGGATTTCACAGCCGATCAGGTCACAGGACGGCTCTTGGTAGATACCCAACAAAATTTCTCATCGCAGAATCTGCAGGCCAGAGTGCTGGATCATCAGTTGGATCTTTGGGCCACTGGAGTAGGGCCTTTGGGTGAAGAGCACAGCTTCAGTATGCTGCACTTTGATGGCGGCCGGATCAACGCCGACCAACTCTACGCCTATATAGAGCAATGGAACCAATTCCTGCAAGGTAGCACTGAGTACCGAGGCAAGCTCACTATACCCTACAGCCTTGACCAGCAAGCCAACCTGTATATACATACCAACCTAGTCGGCATGGAAACGCAGGGCGTTCCCAATCATTTCAGCAAATCAACGGAGGCAGTACAGGATTTTGAAATGACGCTCTTTTTCCCGCCCACAGAGCAGGAACCCCTACAGCTACAGGTAGAGAGCAGCCTGTTCTGTGCCAACCTGCACTACATCCAGAATAGCAGCACGCTCGGCGGTGAACTCTGGCTGAACGAAAGCCAGCTCTGCCGCCAAACCTGGAGTCAGGATAGGGTATTCAAACCGCTCGATATTTCCGGCTGGGTCGACGAGGTGGATGTCGCTGAACAAATTGATTTTTTCGAACGTTTGCCGTTTGAAGAAGGCTCCGAAAACTCAGTAGGGCTGACTCAGATACGCCTAAACCGAGCACAGCTGGCCGGTCAGACTTTCCATAACATGCAAGTGCTGGCACTTACAACCCCCATATCAAACGCAGTATACCAGCGCCTAACACCGAGTATATACAACCGAATCCCTGACTTGCACACGCCCCCCTTCCAGCAGCCTGGTATGCTGATCTCCTTCACTGGAGATCAAACGACCGGCTACACATACGTACCGGATGCAGAAGAGCTACCGGTGGATCTGCACCTGAGACAACTGCACCTCGATTTTTCAGAAACGCCTGAAACCGATTCGACCTCAGAGTTTGATGACCCTACAAATATCCCTCTAACACACATCCACATCGATGAGCTCTGGCTGGGGAAAACCCAACTCGGCGGCTGGAATATGCAGCTGCAACCTAGAGAAAATGAACTCAACATCACCTTTCAAGCCCATCCTGATAACCCTTTTCAAGCAACCGCTCACCCGCTTTCACTCAATCCACACCCCTATGCTGTCTGGCAATTCCAGCCCGAGCCAGCAACCCGCATCCAAGCAACATTTAGCTACGACGGCTCGCGTCAGGCCAATACCATTCAGCACATTATTTCCGGCCAATCCTTTATTCAACAATTGCGTCACGCCCATGTCGATTTGGATCTAGGCTGGCCGGGCCCCTTGAACGATCCGGATATGAAAAGTATTTCCGGTACCGCCAGTGCCTTGATCGATGATATCCATATCGATTTATCCACTTCCCAGATTGCATCGACTCTGCTGAATACCCTATCACTCATCCATCCGGGTAACCTCTTCAGCGTGTTGACCTCCTTCAACCTCAAAAAGGCTTCAGGCAGCTGGTTTCGCGAAGTCATTTTCGAGACGACCATCGGCAACCAGAACCTGACCATCCCCAACTTCGTAGCGCTGGGCAGCGCCAGTTCCATCTATGGCAGGGGCACCATCAATCTAGACCAGCCATTGACCCATTCCGATATGAATATGGATCTGCAGATTTATCTGCCCGTTGCCAAATCTCTGCCTTGGTACCTAGCGATTCTCGAAGGCCTGACAGCTGGCGCGAGCCTCTACATCCTCAATTTTTTGCTGGGCAGCCCCTTAGATCGCGCCGTTGCAATTTCCGCCAATCTGACCGGCACGCTAGAAAATCCTGAGATACGGCTGCTCTCAGAACCAAGCCCGTATCAGAGAACACAAATTTGGCTTGAAGACAAGACTAGGCCGTATTCAGGTAGCGTCGAAAAACACTACTCAGAGCACCTCACTTCTCAGCCTAAATAAAACAGGCTGCCTAGGCTCAGAAAAATCGCAAACCCGCATACATCCGTTACAGTAGTCACGATTACAGCTCCAGAAACGGCCGCATCAATGCCCAACCGGCGCACAATTACAGGAATAAGCACGCCAGCAATCGCACCGAGCACCACATTTGAAATGACCGAAACGGCCAGAATTCCTGCTAACAGCCATTCTTCAAACCAATAGAGCACTATCAACACGCTGGGCACCGCAAGCAACAGGCCCGAAAACATATTGACCGCCAATTCTCGGTTGACCAGCCATCGAATATTGGCCGCATGCAACTGACGCAAGGCAAACCCCCGCACTGTAATGCCCAAGGTCTGCGTAGCTGCGACACCGCCCATGCTGGTAACAATGGGCATCAAAACTGCTAGCGCAACCGCCCTTTCAAGCGTATCTTGAAAAAGGCCAATGACCAGTGCAGCTAATACTGCCGTCATTAGATTGGTCAACAGCCAGAGCGTCCGCTCACGGCTAGCCTTGGACACGGATGCAAAAGTATCTTCATCGAGCCGAGCGGCACTACGGGCTAGCTTATCTGCCGCCTTCAAAGCACTCTCGACTGCGCGCTCTCTGTCAATGGCTCCTAAAAATACCCCGTCTCGATCGATGACCGGTAACAAATCCCACTGCACATCCTCCAACAGTGTGATGACTTCTTCGGTCGAGCTCTCAGGATAGACTGGTGCAATCTCCTCTCTAACCAATGATTTAATGGGCGCTATTCGCCCACCTGCAATTAAATCGACCAGAGATATCGTCCCCTTGTAATGTTGTCGGGCATCAATAACCGGAATTTCCTGCAACCCGGCAAACTCCTCATGATGCTCTTGTATATATTGCTGGGCAAGATATACATAGCTGTTGTACGGCA
>JBPCXB010000052.1:0-7052 GCA_051008935.1 Gammaproteobacteria bacterium
GGACTCGTTGATCCAAGTCTTAGCATCTTTGCCCCCTTCGGGAGTTACCTCATGACCGATAAGCTTTTCACTAATTTCAAGGTTTTTAGCCGAGTAAATATCCAGCTGGTGATACCCCGTGCCACTAAGTCCAATCTGGCATTCGTACGTAGATTCCTGACTCTTTCCTCGTTTTTTTTGAAGTTTGAACGGCGTGGTATTATTTGCATTGCGGCAGTGGACAAAGACTCCAGGATCGTAGGAGTCCAAGGCAATCAGCTTAATTTTTACTGGCTTGATTTCATGGCCGTTTGCGTTGTTACCTGAGAAGATATACTCGACGTTATTATTGTGTGATGGTGGAATATCTTCGATGAATACACCATTGGATGTCAGCAAATGACGTTGAATTTGCTCAGGTGACTTGCGCCCCACACGTCTCGAAACCGTTATTGCTACTGGTTCATAGTCGTGAAGTAGTCCGATCTTGAATATTGCATTCGACTGGATGAGATTTGGATATCCTTTGCCTGCCTTAAGCAGGTGATTTTGGAGCTCTACCTTTATCAGGCCCTCAGGTGGTGGAGGGTCGACCTCTTCAAGAAGATCCTGCCAGACCTTAAGTGTCAGCTTTCTCCACCATTCCGGCACGTTGCCTGTATCGCACGGCCTGTAACTAGACGTGGGCCTTGCTAGGAAGTCACTACCAGTCCGACAGCTGTTTTTCAAATGCTGGCAGCACTTTTCGAGTGCTTCATGAAGCTCCGAATCAGCTCGCCCCTTCAGAGTTTCAAATCCTGCGTTTATACCTTCTGACACAAGGAGGTTGCCTAAACTTTCCAGCAGCTTCTTGTGCGTTTTGAGTTCTAGTTCACCCTCGTTACATGATATTAACCCTAGCTGACTGATGATCATTTCATGCGGCGTACAACCATCTAGTTGCGAGTCATGAAGTCTTTGTAGTAGGTCCCATTGCTCTCTTCGGTCTGAAGATTCTGCGTCTATAGGTGCCAGCTCCCTGCCAATAATACCTCTAGCAAGCTTGATGTATGGGGCTGAAGAGCCAGCAAGTTTGCTCGTGACGGCATCTTGTAGAAGCTCACTATACAACTCGGTCTCATAGAGTGGGCGAGTGCCCTCCACCGGAACTCCAACATACTGGAAAGTTGTATCGAGCGTGTCACTCAGAGGATGTCCCGGAGGAAGTAAGATTAGAAATTGCTCGCGATTACTTGTTCGAACCTTTGCAAGGTGAGAATCGCTACAGCGGCCAGATTGTATTAAGCTAGTAGGGTCTTCGCTATTATTATCTGGTAACAACACCGGTCGAATCAGCTCTTCGCTTGAGGCGATTTGTAAACCTCCACGATCTTTGATTCTGTGAAGCAGCCGATCCAGCATATCCAAAGGCGGGCCAGATAATACGCACCGGTAAGAGTCCTGTCCGCTTGGAGAGATTCTTTCTGAGAGCGTTAGTTCTAACTTTTTGAGCAGCTTGTCGGTGAAGTCAGCCATAAGAATCTTCGGGGCATCTTCTAGTTGGGAATGGGTTGATGATGACCATGCCCCCTTCTGCATCGGGGCTGTCTAAAACAAGACCCAGAGTACGAAGGCTCAACCCTAGCCTGCTGTTTGAAACCTCATCTGCGCTGATTCGAATCCCATACTCTGCAAGATGTTCGCATAGATCTTTTACTGTTCGAACACCTATGCCATCGCCATCGCGCGTGCAGCAGTATGCAAGGGTTAGTATCATGACCGGTCCGCATGAGAGAATCCACGGGGCTCTAGCGTAAGCTCCCTTCCTGCTAAAGACATAGCCCTGATCATAGTTCTCTAATCCGCGCTCATGCGTTTCCCTTTGACCCAGCGAGTGACGCAGAAATTCCACTAGATTCTTGCCTATGCCCTTTTTCGCAGCCAACTTGTCTGGTTCCAGCTCTAGAACGGTATCTAAAGACGTCATGAAGTCTGAATACAATGCCTCAGTAGTGTTTTTTTTGAGAAGCTCCAAAAAATTATGCACACTTCTAGGAGATTTAAAGGGGCAGTCTTCTGCGCTGATGAACCCTTTATTCACCGCCCAATGCAACAGAAAGTTCAATCCAATCCGACCGTAGACGTACTCACGGATCATCTTTTGCATGCGGCCGCCAATCGGCTGCCCATAGGCCCAGAAACCATTTCTTGTCGCAAGCTGTTCACCGATTTCATCCAACCTTGGGACCTCACCGCCTTTCAGCACTTGATCACAATTTCTAAAAAGTTCCTCGTTGCATCTTAAGATCCATAAGCTGTGGGCTCCAAGGCCCATTCTTATACATGCCTCAAGTATGCTAGTCCATTGCCTTCTGGTCAAGAAATCCTTTGCCTTTATGATGTGAGCGATGTCTTTGGCGAACCGTAAGGCAGGAATTTGGATCCTGCACTTGTGCCAATCGCTTATCCATGAATTGGTGTCTATATTGCCAGTAAACGCCCACGTCGTTTTAAGTGGACTCCAAGACTGGAATTCATTTTCAAGAAAAAGTGCCCAGACATCGTCCTGGCCTGTAACCGAAAGGGCTTCAAAAAGATCTTTCCATGTGTTGTTAGCCCGAGTTTCCGATTCTGATCCCAGCAGGATGCAAGATCCTATTAGTGCTCCGGGGTTCCACGGACTGCTTTTGAGGCGCGCTGCCATGGAAAATGCCGCACACGTGGGAGTTACCGGTGTAAGCTGCAGAGATTGCTTTGATTTTTCGTTAGGTCGTCTGGGGCTACGGATCACCTCACCAATCACACATTCCCACCCTTCTACGGATAAGAGACCCGGAGATTTTCCGGAATTCCTATGCTTATCCATGTGCTGCCTCAGTTCGGTACCCCGTTCTCCGATAGCAGCTTCGGAGAGCCTCTCATTCTTGTCAGCGTCACCTGCTTGCAACCCGATCTGCCTGTACAGAGAGGCTAAAAGTACTTCTGGAGTTGCATATTCTGGGGCATTACTGAATGATAAAAAGGAGTTCTTGTAGCCGGGATGCTGATTGCTCCAAGGATCCTTTACAAAGCTTTGATAACTTGCACTTACATCGCTCATGCTTCTCCTCCCCTATTGGTGATACTAAATTCAGCATCGGAATAGTGGATAACTTCGCCTGTTGCCTCCAGCATGAGAACTGCACCTGCTTCCCATACCTCCGGATCCCGAACAACTCTGCCAGTCACCTTTGAACGAATGCGGTCAATCATTGCGAACACTTCGTCGTCCAATGAGCCTGGATGCATCCCCGCATCAAGATTCTGTAAGGCGTCGTAAAGCTCAAACGTCAATGGAACAGGTGTTTCATTGACGTTAAGGTAGGCGGTTTGCGCTTTAGGCCTTTCAGATTCTTTAATCGCCCGTCCGCTTACCCTAACCTTTGGGCATTCCAGAACTAAATTGCGTCTTGCTGAAGGCGCAGGTTGCGCAAAAGTCGTCATCATGGGTGCTGTGAAGATATTTCTCTTTTCATCATTGATCAGTGAACGCAACCGGGTCCGGACATTCTTCAGAATCTTCGGGTTATCTAACGCCTCCTTGTAGGAGGTAAGGCTCTGCATTTTGGCATACACACCGTTCCTCGCACCAAGCGATCTCTTCACCAGACGGCACGCAAACAGCCGGATCGTTGCTTGTAGGCGCTCGGCATGTGTTTGGTTCTGATTGGAAACAAAATCGCTACCGAGTCGTTCATCGGCTTTTCTTAGAAAATCCAGTATTTCTCTTTCAATAGGCAGAATACTACCCTTGATCAAGTCCTGACCTTGCCCAACTGATAGGCTGAACCTTTCATCCAACTCTCTTACGGTCAGATTCTTGGTGCCAGGTCTGATTATGTCATTGGGGTCACATTGGGCGGGATCCAGAAGCGGGCAGAACTTAGAAGCAACGGTTCTCAATACGGATTCTGCTTTGCTGGTCCGCCCCCTCCATTGTAAAAACCTGAACAGGTCGTCTATCGCTAAGGCTGGATTCCCGATTCCTCCTGTGAGCTTTTTTCTGGATTCAGTGTAGTTCTTTGTCGCAAGCCGAGGCCAAAGCGGAAAAAGTCTGTGCCAATAGAGACTACTTGCCAGACGATAAACCGCTCGCGCTCGGTCTGCTTCATCAGTTCGTCTAGCGGACTGCATCAACTCTAATTGCTTCGCTGCCCACTCGCAGGGACTAAGCTGCTTTCCAGCTACAACGAGTTCCTCTTCAGAGCCAACCAATATGTATGATATCAGTGAATATAGGTCCCTAAAGGACCAGCGCTTGCCTGTGCCAAGCTCGAATGCCCGCAACAGCTTAGAGAGATTGTCAACGTTTTGAGTCTCCAAAAGCACCTCTTTGTTGGTGCAGAATGGGCAAAGTCCGCCGGCATCGCAGGTTTGCCAGGAATCATGATGGGTAACCTGTTCGATGATCTGGTGCAGGACAGCTTTCTTTCCATCTCCCACGTCGTCTGCTACCAGTGTATCCATGTCCATGGGCCATGCGACCACGGAAGGATATTTCAATAGCGGCCAACAGCTACCTGCGCCCGGATCACTAGTTACCGCTTTGGTGATCTCAGTGAGGATATCAACCACCTTGAGTTGTGAATCAAGCTGGGCCTTAGTGTATGCCTGAGCCAGAATGCCCCTATTCACACAACATATATAAATCTGGTCATCGTCGCCTCTCGCTATTGCGTCGAGTTCAGAAATCAATAATTCTTCGGCTGACTTTCCGGGTTCAGCAATCGCATCTGCCTCTGTCGCATCCTGGATAATGGTGATCTGCCTGCGGCAATTCTCCGGTAGGTTGGAAGTGAGTTCTGTCAGATCAACGCTGACCTTACGGGGAGGGACTTCGTCTTTGAATGTCCCGGAGTATTGGTCGCCACAGGCCTCAAACAGTCTGCCACCCAAGTCAAGAAGTCCGTCTAAATCTTCAATCAATCCCTCGACTGTGTCTGTTTTACCATTGCCGGGGCCTCCTACCAGCAAGATTGATGTGGGTACGCCCTCACCATTCACATATTTTGTAGCCCAGTCCATCAATCGAGCGCTTAAGGCAGTTTTAAAGCGCTGGCCTGCTGGTCGGCCACTGCCTCTATGGAAGGGTTTCTTGACTCCTCCGGATCGATGGCCCGCCCATTTGAGCAAGTCATCTGGATATTTGGTTTTAGCTTGCTGACTCTGTTTCATGGATTAGTCTCACAATTCCTTGCAGATTCTGTTCATGTTGCCATTTGCTCCAGACTTTTGAGTCTTTTCTCCATATAAGACTCAGCTATATCTATGCATGGTTCTCTTCGATAAGATTGAGAAAATCCATCACGCCCTGTGCTATCTGCCTTCCCATCAAAGGAGGTACGGCGTTGCCAACCTGAGTATATCTTGGAACCTCATAGGCTCTCTGGTCACCCCCGGTGGTAACCTTCCCTTTAAATTCAAACCAATCGGGGAACGATTGAATGCGGGCCATTTCTCTAACTGTCAAAGCTCTGTCTTGGGCATAATGCGCATAATCATCGGGGATGCTCAGCTGGGCAGGTGCAATCTGACCTTCTATGAGCGAACGCTGCGAATGCTTTTTCGACTCCAGAGATCTCAGTAGCCCTCTCAGTTCCGATAAATTCGCTGGTTTTCTGGGTTTATCAGATCTATCCTTTGGAAAGATGAGTGGTTGCCGCATTAACCACCGCTCATCCTCTTGGTCGAGTTCTTGGAGTGTATTGTTACCCACAGCTTTATTCTTATGTTTGGCCAACAGACGTAGCACTCGGAACCTTGCTTTGACCAAATTTGAATGCAGGCGGTTGGCTCGATTCTTTTTTTCGTCTTCCGTGGACAGATTCAAAGCATCCTGATCAAGCACATGGTTGAAGGCCGACGACAAGATGTCGAGGTAGGCCCGGTCCTTGGTAGAACCAGAATATGCCAGTCCATCTATGGCGCACTCCACATCTATGGATTGTCGCTTAAGGGGGAGAAGCATCTGCGGCCATTCATCATCGCTGGGCTCAATCCAATCAAACTCTGAAGGCCCTGATTCCAGAATATTGTCCAGTTGTTTGAAATGCTGAACTGATTTGTCCAATGCATTCCGGGTCGACTGCCAGTCTAAACGCGCAGCGTCAGGCAGCTTATCCAGATAGCCTATTGCATGCTGCGCAATATCCTGGCGCAGCGCAATCATCAGGAAACGTGGGCGTCTTTGGGGCACACCGTATTGTTGTGCTTCGGCAAGGGTGCAGATGGGAACATACTCCTGCGAATAAAAAGCTTTCGCGATCTCGTACCATGCATGCCGCCGCTTTCCATCGATATCTTTGAACGGCCGCAGTATGCCTGAGACATTCTCGAAAATGACCACTTTGGGACGTAATAGCGCAGCGCATGTTGCAAATTCAAAGGGAAGATCGTTACGCGGGTCGTTTCGGTTACGTCGGCCAGCAAGGCTAAAGCTTTGACAAGGGGGCCCACCAGAGAGAGCATCCAGATTGAGAGCGTGCAACAACTCTCGAGGTATTTTCTTAAGCGCCTGATTGAGCTGGCTAATGCTACCGACAAATATGCCGCCATCGAATTTTTTGAGCTCTGCAACGACACAATCCAATATGGGCCTATTAATGTAGTCCCTCGGATCCGATTTATACTCTCCGGATTTTTCCGGCGCATACAATCTAGTGAACCAGCTCTCCGAATTATCCGACTCGGGCCTTTTATTGTGAATCAGATTGAACGCATACGTTGCAGCTGGCATCGGGGAGAGTTCATTGGCAAAAGCCCTTTTGAAGCCTGCAGATTCAATGCCTAGTGACATACCTCCGCATCCAGCAAAAAGCTCAGCATAGCTTCGAGTTCGCCGACGGTCTTCACGGAGAGGCTTGCTGCAATTGTTGGTCATGATTAATGCAGCCTGAGCTGTTCCGAACTCTACGCCTCAACAATAGAGCCCGATAAATGGTGGAGGTGGCGGGAATCGAACCCGCGTCCGATCGCTCTACTCCCTAAGTACTACATGTTTAGTCTGTCGTTGTTTTAGCCCTTCTGATGACCCGGCAGACAGGGATCAGGGGCGA
>JBPCXB010000053.1:0-1007 GCA_051008935.1 Gammaproteobacteria bacterium
AGATCAAAGGATGCATCTGCAAAAGGCAGATGCTCAATATCAGCACGTGAAAATCGGCATACCGACTGTTCTTGCTGCAAAAGCGAGCTACCTGAATCAGATTCTGTAGTTGCAGTACCGCTATCATGAAAATGATCGTAGTAGCGGTCCTTGGCTATCTTCAGCGAGTCTACGTCCAAATCGACAGCCCAAGCCCGTATGGGCAGAAGGCGCGTCAACTCCAAAGCATGCCGACCTTCCCCACAGCCGACATCCAAAAGCATATCACCCGGCGAAAAAGGCAGGAGAACTGGGTCAACAGTCAGCATAGACAGCTCACAGATAGTAGATTTGTGGCTAACAGACTATAGCGGCTACGCCGCTGCGTCCGCATTTTCGTCGATCGCTTTGCGGTACAACTGCACAGTCAAAGCCGCCGTCTGTTCCCAGTTATAAATCTCATGGGCGCGCCGCAGGCCTTCGCGTCGATATTTGGCTTGAAGAGTCTGGCTGCGCAAAATTTCTACAATTGCAGCTGCCATACTGTCAGGATGTTCTGGCGGCACCATGATACCAGCTTCACCGATGACTTCTGGTAAAGCACCTGCCCGGGTTCCTACCAAAGGCACCCCAGAAGCCATCGCTTCTACAGCTGGCAAACCAAATCCCTCGTAAAGAGAGGGGATCACGGCCACGCTAGCAGTAGCATATGTTTCAGCAATCTGGATAGGGCCACGGTCGGCGGCAACAAAATGTACTGCGTCCTCAAGGTTGAGTTCTTCTATCATGCGTAATGTATGGCCACCGCGCCTAGGTCTGCCGACAACAACCAACTCAACAGCCTGCGCAAATTCCTGTTTCTGCTGTTTGATAACGGCCACAGCCTGAAGCAATGTATCCAACCCCTTAAGCGGCACATCGGCGCTGGTAACCGTCATGATCCGGAACGGAATACGCTCCGTACCGGCAATGGGCCGAAAAACCGAGTGATCAACCCCTAGAGGGGTCACTGTCGCTCTATCAAGCGA
>JBPCXB010000054.1:0-2100 GCA_051008935.1 Gammaproteobacteria bacterium
ACTTGAAGGTGTTTGAGCAGTTCCACGATCACCGCCACCCGTTCAATACCAGATCTCAGATTTATTCATTGCTGGAGGCCGCTGGCCTGTCTGCAGATCGGGTCAAACAGCAGTTGGATTCGTTTCTGGTTCGTTCCGATGTGGGGCGCAGCGAAAGGCTGACTCACAGATGGCAAATCGCTACTACGCCTACTCTAGTAGTAGCGGGGCGCTATAAGATCATACCGACTCGCAGCAACGGCTTGACGCGCGACCAAATGCTAGACGTAGCCCTGTGGCTGGCTCAACAAGAACAGGATGCCGGCCGAGGCAGCTGCCGCTGACCTCAGCTTTGAGCCCGCTCCAATTCTTTGCGGATGCTGAAACCGCCTAGCAGAAAGTGTAGAGCGCCCCAGAGACCGAGTGTGAGCTTGATATAGATCAATGCATAGGTCAGCGAGTACTTCTCTTGATAGATAGGCAAGAGCAGGTCGCTGAGCACACCGGCCAGCCACACACCCATCCCCAGCCCGATAATGTTGATGACAAACAGCAGCACAGACGATGCAAAAGCTCGGGTTTGCGGCGTGGCGATAGTCTGGGTAATAGCAAAGGTGGGCCCAAGCCACAGGCCGCTAAAGATATAGCTGGGGATCAGCAGACATACCATTGTTTTGAGGTCTGATGCCAGCAGGGCTGCCACCAGAAAGGGTACCGATAACAGCTGCCCGATCGCAGGGACCCAAGCATACCAAGCTTGCGTCTTGGTACGGGCCTTGAGTTTATCGGCCAAGTAGCCGCCGGCAAAAGTGCCGATGACCCCGATCAGACCAGCCAGAAAAGCCATAATATAGCCTCTGTCGGCCAGGCTTACCTCGTGTACGCGCGACAGTACCGAAGGCAGCCAAGACGCACTTCCGTAGCCGATGAACGCAGCCAACCCCCCTGCAAAAGAAATGTGGAGGAAAGAACGGTATCGCATCAGGTCTTTAAAGGCCTGTGCCATGGGAATCGCGGGCGTCGATGCGGTTACGCCTACTCGTGGGGGCTCTTTAACAGTGAGCTTGAACACGATGCCCAGCAAAATGCCCGGGGCGCCCATGATAATAAAAGCCCAGCGCCAGCCAAACTCTTCGGCCAGCACGCCGCCTAGTGCAAAACCAATCAGCGTGCCGATGGGGATGCCCAGTGCATAAATCGACAAGGCCGTACCCCGTTGAGAAAGCGGGAAGATGTCGGCAAGGATGGAGTGGGAAATTGGAGAGGCACCTGCTTCCCCTACCCCGACGCCAATGCGCGCCAACAGCAGATCGGTAAAGTTCCGGGCCATGCCGCTGAGGGCTGTCATTAAGCTCCAGAGCGACAAGCAGATGGCCAGCAGACTGGTGCGCGACATGCGATCAGCCAGACGCGCTAGCGGGATGCCAAAGGTTGCGTAGAAAATGCCGAATGCTACGCCACCCAGAAGGCCCAGCTGGCTATCAGTAAGCCCCATCTCTTGTTTGATGGGCTCCAGCAGGATGCTCAGGACTTGGCGATCCAAGAAGTTAACAATGTAAATCACTAACAGGAAACTGAGTACGTAGTACTTGTATTGCGTAGAGACCTGAGGCTCTGCTGTTTGCTGTTCGGGCCTGTGCGTTTGTTCAGCCAAGGGGACTTCTCTGCAAAGTGGCGTTCTGTCTATTTTGCAGCAAATAGTGCCGTTGGTATTACGGAGGGCAGTTGCACAGCAGATCGCCGATTGCCTGCCGTGATTCCGTTTTAAACGATGCCCCACGATACCCTGATGCCCCCAATACCCAGATACGAGCTGAGCATAATCTGTCATAATATGTAGATTCAATGGGCAAGCCGGTATTAGGTCTCTCTCAGATCGGCATACCGCTTGCGGTGCGCTGCCTTTGGTTATCCCTCGGCGCATGCAAATAGCGGCACATAGCTCTATTGAATACCAGACATCTTTGGGTACTGATACGGTGCAAGTACGGTGCAACAATTTTTGGGTCTGTAGCTCAGCTGGTTAGAGCGCACCCCTGATAAGGGTGAGGTCGGTGGTTCAAATCCACCCAGACCCACCAGATTTTTATCTGGTGCTATCCAAAATACCTATCGATACTT
>JBPCXB010000055.1:0-1913 GCA_051008935.1 Gammaproteobacteria bacterium
ATTTCATCTCCTTGAAACAGTTGTGAACCGCTGTCAGTGTTTGTTCTGTAGTAGAGGCATTGTGTGCAAGAGACACAAACATCGATTCGTAGGGGGAAGGGGGCAGATAGATGCCGTTTTTGAGCATGAGGTGGAAAAACAGCCTGTAAGTATCGACAGCGTGATCATCGATATCTTCCAAGCATGTGGGGTATTTTTCTGTGAAACAGATGCCAAACATGCCGCCGATGGCTTGTGCCTGTAAGGCAATACCGGCGTCTTGTGCAGCTTCTGTGAAGCCTTTGACCAGACTTTGGCTGACCTGATCGAGCTGCGCATAGGCATCGGGTGTGGCCAGCTCGAGTGTGGCTAATCCAGCCGCCATGCCAAGAGGATTGCCTGATAGAGTGCCAGCTTGATACACTTGGCCTTGAGGCGCTAGATAATTCATCCAGTCTGCTTTACCCGCAACAGCGGCAACGGGCAACCCGCCCCCTACTACTTTGCCCAGCATCAACAGATCAGGTTCGATGCCAAAGTGGCCGACGGCGCCAGACCAGTCAATCCTAAAACCGGTCATGACTTCATCAAAGATCAGTAGGCTGTCATGTTGCTGGCAAAGTTGCTGCAACTTCTTTAAAAATCCGGGTACGGGCGGTATCATGCCCATATTTCCAGCGACAGGTTCTACCAGTATCGCTGCTATCTGCGCTCCTTCTCGAGCCATGAGCTGCTGTACTGCGTGCACATCGTTGTAGGGGACCACCCGTGTCAAGGCAGCCAACTGTTCTGGCACCCCCAATGAATCAGCTACCCCCAACGTCTGTGCGCCGGACCCTGCTTTCACCAGTAGCGAATCAGAATGCCCATGATAGCCGCCTGAAAATTTCAAGATCAGATCTCTACCAGTAATACCTCGCGCGAGCCTGATGGCGGTCATGCCGGCTTCAGTGCCTGAATTGACGAATCTGATGCGATTGATAGATGGGGGCAACCGCGCTAAAAGAGCCTCACCCAGTTCTGTTTCGATGCTGCAAGGGGCGCCGAAGCTGGCGCCTAGATCCAGTTGTTTGCGTATGGCAGCCTGCACATGTGGGTGGCAGTGTCCGGCAATCAAGGGGCCCCAAGACCCTACATAGTCGATATAGGAGTTTTCATCTTCATCGTATAGGAGTGCGCCTCTGCCTTTGGAGATGAAAACAGCATCGCCGCCAACGCCTTTGAATGAGCGCACCGGTGAGTTGACGCCCCCCGGAAAGATCCTTCGGGCGCGTTCCAGCAACAATGTAGAGCGAGACATCACTGACCCTTTTGTAGTGCAGCAAGTGCCTGCATGAGTGTGCGCCTTTCTTGCTTTGGGTCGCTGGCATCGAACAGGCCGCTGGACACCGCTATGCAGTCGGGGGCCGCTGGTGCCAGTTGGCTGATATTGGCACTGTTAATGCCGCCAATAAGCAAGGCACTCAAGCCGAGATTGCGCGCGGTTTCTACCAAATCAGCGCGCTGTTGCGCAGGCAACAAGGGTGCATTGGGTTTGGTGGTAGATGGAAAGCAACAGCCAAAGGATAGGTAATCTGCCCCCGCTTCGGCTGCTGCTAGGGCCAATTGTTTACTGCCTCTGCAACTGGCTCCCAGAATTTTGTCTGGCCCCATCACCCGGCGTGCTTTGCGCAGGTCGGTATCCTCTGGCCCCAAATGCAGGCCATCGGCACCCACTTCAAGCGCTAGCTCTAGGTCGTCATTGATGATTAGAGCAATGGGCGGCTCGCAGGCATGGCATTGGGATTTGAGCATGCGTGCAGTTTGGAGGCGTTGTTGCTTGTCGACTCCTTTAAATCGATATTGCAATGCCTGAATGCCGCTTTGTATGACAGCACTACATTGTTGTAATAGCTTTTTAATGTCTGCGTCAGTGTGGCAGGGGCTGGGAAAGC
>JBPCXB010000056.1:0-1927 GCA_051008935.1 Gammaproteobacteria bacterium
TGAGCCGCAAAGGCTCCCCACAGCCTGAAATCGTCATCGGCCGAGACAGCAGTTTGGTTGCAGCTACTGATACTTTTCAGGATGGCGACCTGCCGCAGTTTTACAATGCCGACGGCCAGGACCTGACTACTTATCTGGCTCAGGCCAGCGGCAGAACCCCCGAGGATTTTTACAGTGAGGTCGACTGGTCGCAGTACCAAGACACGATCTGGAACACCACGCGCCTGAACGCCGGGCGCAAGTCCGACAGTTCCGGCGGCACCCAGATCGATGGTTTTGTCAACATGGGCAGCTACGCCTTTTTGCAGGTACAGGCATCTGATATCGATTTCAGCGCCGTCGAAACCCAAGAGAGCGCCCTGTCCTGGGTCGACGGTCTGTATTCGAGTATCGCTGAACCAGACGGTGTTCAGAAAGAGTTTGTGCGCGGCGTGCAAAGCACCGGCCGGCAGCTGGCGCGCGAGGTACGCTTTGGCACCCAAAACCGCACGCGTTGGCTCAACTGGATGGTCGGGCGCTCCGACTATCAGCAACAAAGCAACCGCCGTGAAACCCTGGATTTCGCTTCGCAATATGCAGGGGTCGGCGAACGCCAATTCACCTTCTCCGACTATCAAACTGAATTTGAGACAGCGCGCAGCTCCACCTTTGCCGGCGTCGCTCTGAGACTCAGCGGCCTGAAATTATCGCACGCAGTGCGCAACAGCAGCACCCGCATCACCGGCACCAACACCCGCAGCCAGTATGGGAATGGAGAGGTGATTGTCGACTCCTACCTGGATGAACTAGCGCCTCTGACAGTCGCCGCCACCACTTTTGATCGCACCGATGCAGGCGAATCCAGCCGTTCGGCCGTTGAATTGCAGTTTGGCCCCAACCACCTCATCTACGGTGCCCAGATCGAAACCTTCAAAGCAGGGGGGCAGCTAGGCGACGCGCTCTCTGCCCCCTACGAGCTGTTGCCCGAGACCTCAGAAGGGGAAGAACTGGGGTTGCAACTGCACTGGGCAAAATTCGGCCTGCAATTAACCAGTTTTGACTACACACTGTTAAACCTGCAAAGCTGGGATCGCGGCTTCTCGCTACTAGGGGAGCGGCAGCTCACGGCGGGCAATCTGGATGAGGCGGAAGTCTCAGGCAGTGAGTTGCGCCTGTACTTTAAGATTGCGCGCTTCTTGCAGTTTCAAGTGCAGATGGCTGACCTAGACGCGCAGGTGGTAGCAGGGTCACTGCCCTTCATAGACGGCACAGGCAGCGTCAGCTACGCTGGTAACCGCTTGGCGCACGCGCCGGAAGAGCAATACGGCGCAAACCTGCAAATACACTTTTCGCGGCACGTCGCCCTGTCGGTATCCGGCCGTCAGCGCACCGGCGTCTATACCAGTGCCCGCAACCTGCCCCATACTTATATTCCCGAGCACAGCCTCACCGATGCCCGCCTCATCATCCAATCGGCCGACCAAGGCATGCGCCTGACGGTGTACGCCAACAATATCGACAACACCATCACCTGGACCGATGCCATCAACTATTCAGGCATCAACCATGGACCTTTCATCAACAACGCTATGGGACGGACTCAGACAATTACATCGCAAGCTGATGATGCCACCGCCAACCGTCAGATCGCCTTAATACAGCTTGCCCCTCCCCGAACCATGGGCATGCAACTGGACCTGCGCTTCTAGGGCCGCTGCCATCACTGCCCTCCCAGCGGTTTTGCAAAGTTTAGGATTCAAGGAATAGGCACGCCCGTGCCCCGCTCGTTCTAACCGCAGCATATTCGGCAGCATCAGCGCTCAGAAATTCCCCCACGCACTTAAACACAAATTCCTGCTAGACCACCATACGCCTTTAACACAGATTCCATCTATTCCACCACACGACTCAAGCACAGCCGCCTCTACATCACCAAGCACTTAAACAC
>JBPCXB010000057.1:0-5741 GCA_051008935.1 Gammaproteobacteria bacterium
CGCCTCTCTCTGGCGATACCACACAGCCCGCAGATTACGATTTTCGCTGGCGCGTAGTCACTCTGATCGATGCAGCCTCTACAGATTTCCTGACTGCCTTTGTCTATGCCGGTCTGGATCCCAATACTCAGGAACTACTACTAGCCGTTGAAGAAAACGCCATCGCACTTAACGGCATTCGATTACAAACGGAACGACCCGTAACTGCTTTCCGTCTGGAACTCTGGTGGCTATTGCTCTACGCCCTGCCCACCCTCCTTCTGGCTTGGGTCATACTGCGCCCCCCGACCCTATGGGTCAAGTACATGCGCCCGAAAATTACGGTCAACTGACACACACATGCCTCAATCCCGCCTACTCTTGCCACGCTCTGTCATCAATTCCCTCTATACGCCCGTCATTGCAGCCCTGTTCATCCTGCTCGGCTTGCTGGCTATCTTCAGCCTCAGAACCAGCTTCTATGACTTTGATCTGGTGCACTATCAGTTCCCACCTCTATTGAATCCCCACGAACTGACAGTTGCGCAACAACTGGATCAAGTATTGGCATCTCATCTGACGCCACTCTCTTATATCCGCTCTTTCGATGCCAGTCTGGTACGCAAAAGTAGCCCTCTGACCCTATCCTCTGGCCATATCGACCAATGCGAGGTTCGACAAGGAGACTTCTATAAGTTCACGCAATGGCAAAAGCTAGAACAGAATGCGAACACAGTACGGCAAATTGCCCACCCTCTGGAGCCAAGCAACTGGACTTATTACAGCTCTAGCTATGATCACAGCATTTCCGGGCGCCTGATCGCTGCTGCAAATGGCATCAGTTATTACGATGCCTACGCCTACTGCCAAGCAGCTGGCGGCCGACTCCCCTTCAGTGAAGAATGGGTCGCTATCGCCAGCGGCAAAAACCAAAATCTGTATCCTTGGGGGGATACCTTCGACAGCAAATTCTGGCCCTATCTGGACCCTTTGCTAAATGCAGCACAAAAATGCGATACCAGCGCTGGCCTAGCCAGCATGGGAGCCTATGTATCGGAATGGACGCAAAACTCGAACGACCCGACTGCCCCAATCGTGCAGGGGGGCAACGGCTACCACCAGCCCCATGCACTGTACAGTCTAAACCAGCTCCACCGCCAAAAAAGTCTGAGTTATCGCTCCCCGTATCTTGGTTTCCGATGCTTGTACGATGGGGAGGCAAAACCGCCTACTCGAACCCCCTGGGCAGCGCAAATCCAAACACAACCCATCGAAGCAGGAGAGTATGAAACTGGTATTCCAGAAGATGCAAGACTGCCATCTATGATAGTAGCGTTGGCTGGAAACTGGTCTCAAGCATTAATCGATCTAGTGCAGCGGCGCTATAGCCAAAACGAAGCCAAGCTGCAAACAAGCAGATCTCTCTCTATCATGCGCTACGAAGTGACCCGCGCTCAGTATCGGGATTTTCTGCGCGACCCTTTGGTCTGGGTCGGCCTCTACGCCTCAGTCAGTGAACCCACAGGACACAGCTACCAGCCTCTCGACTGGCCCAACCAGTTGCAACAACCTGAATTACCCGTTTCAGGGATTGATTGGTGGTCCGCCCGCGCCTTTGCCAACTGGGCCAATGCGCGCCTTCCGACCGCAGAAGAGTGGCTGCGTATCGCATCAAATGAAGGCACTAGTATCTACCCGTGGGGCAATCATTTTCAGATCTCTGACCAGCGCAGCGCTGCAGTAACCCGAGAACTGGGGTTGAACCACCCGTTGTCAGGCGGGGCAAAATCAACAGACCGCACCAGCAAAGGAATTGCAGACATGGGCGGCAACCTATCGGAATGGACAGCCAGCCTCAGCTTAGAAGACGGAGGCCTGAGCGCAATCGTCAAAGGCGGCAATTATCTTTTGCCGGGCGTCGAATCCAGCCAGTCCAATTTCAGTATCTCAGTGCCCTTTGGGCACAAAGCGCGCCACATAGGTTTCAGACTGATTGTCGATGATGCTTTGTGAGCCTTCAAATCGCATTAAATCTGAAAAACCGTGTAATAATGAATAAGAATATGCATAACCTGCGGCTTTTGAGCCCCAATCATGCGAGCGGGAGGCGCACCAATGCTGGAATCCCTGATCCCCACGGCCATACCTATATTGGTCATATTGATTTGCCTATTTCTCATCCTCACACTTGTCAGTGCGTTTCTGTACTTTCGCTCATCCAATCAAGAAAAACCCGCCAGCCTGCATCAATACCGCATCAAGAGCGAACTGCTAGACGAGACTGCGGTCAGTTTCAAGCTGGCTATCGAGCAAGTACTGCCACCAACTATCAAGATGTTGCCTCATATATCGTTGAGCCACATACTAGAACCACGCGTACTGAGGGCCCATGACCCGGTGATCTGGCACAATGCCAGCACGGTTCTAGAAAAGCGTTTCTTCGATTTTGTGCTGTTCCACTTCCAGAAAGAACATCTGAAGCCTTTGGGCGGTATTGATCTGATCCGCCGTAGTGTCGACATCCAAAGTATGGCCGGCACCAACACCTACCGCACCAAAGAAGCGATCTGCAAAATCGCCAAGTTCCCTATCATTCAACTATCGAGCTTGGATTATCAGAACAAAAGCGCACAAAGCCTGCTCGATAGACTGGAGCCGATACTTTCGCAGGCACCTGATGTGCCAAGCCAGAAACCTGAAGCACACGATCAGCCAGCCACATTGCACCAAATACCTACGCCTAACCGTTCTCAGAACGATTAGACAAATACAACTCGGCTGATACCGCCCCACTCACCCGTGCTGCGCCAACCTTTGCCTTTGCCTGCGGATTCAAACGACTCCTGACCACTGGTAAAGCTTTGCAGTGCAACAATTACAAATAATGTGACTATCAATATCTTGGCAATCATTTTCTATTTTCCTCATGTCATACCCTTGTAACCAAACGGAGCTTTTTTTAACGCACCCTGCCATGCGGCTAACCAGACCAAAGCCTGTATTGCCTGAACATCTCTAAAGAATAGGGGCGTACCCGAAAAAGGATTCAGCTCAGAAGCTGAGCAACCGATCGAACTATTTCAGGTGAGGCGAATTTTACCACAAAAAAATATTTTTGTGGATATGTCGCTGAAAATGATAGAAGTTTTACGAGCGCCGGCTGGTCGCCTTACAGTGTCCAGCCCAGCACTCGCCACAAAGCAAAGATACCCGATTGAATGAGTTGGCCGACATTCACCCACAATCCCTCGTCCGCCACCAAGAACCAAATATCGAAGCGTGGATGCAGTATTATAGGCCCAAAAAAATAAATGACAAGCCCCTCTTCGCCCACCTGATACACACTGCTTTTAACAAAACGATCAGCGGCGTCTGTGCGCTATGAACTGCGATAAATTTTGAGCCACTGCACGCCTAATCCCAAAAGATAGGTCAACAAAAACGCCCCATAAAAACCTAATAGTAGCGGGTCATCCGGCTCCGTTACGATCGGGCTATCAACAGGTAGGCGCCTGAGGCCATCTGTAATAGCGGGGACCATGTGAAACAAAAAAGTAGCTGAATAGCTAGCAGCTTGCATATAAGGGGAAAAAATTCTGAGCACATTCGTTTTCTCCGCAATAGCACCGGTTGCCACTGCCAGTAGCGTCATCACCGCCAACAGGTGCGCCACATTAAACCCTCCGTGCTGGTAAATGGCCAGCGCCGTTACCGCTGTAAATACCGTCAGCCCCAGATACAGCATCCCCGAACGCCTATCCAGACTGATAAAGTGGTAGCGCGCTAAACAATAAAAGCCCACCAACAACGACGCGACCCCTGCCGCTGTATGCGCCCATCCTAATACTGTAATTTCAGGCATCGTACTCTCCCAACAAAGTGAAAAAATTATCAATCAAAACAGCTACTCAGCTGGTGCGCCAATAGCGCACGATCTAAGTAGCAACTCTAGTAAAGGTATAAATACCGCATCCGGCTATCTGGCCATACGCATCTTCTGGCCTGGCATTTCGGCGCAAGGCCCCGGCATCATCTACAAAATCAAAACGTTTAAGCTTCAGGTGCCTCTGCACCGCATCAAATGCAAAAACGCTGTCCGGGTGAAACACCCGCTGTGCATTAAAGTGCACCTCATCGCGCACTCCAATCGGAAAACTAAGATAAAGCGTGCCGCCCTCTGATAGCAACTGAATCAGACTGGCAATCCCTTGCAGGTGCCCATCTATGCGAATGTCGTCACCATAGCGCCCCATACCAAAATGCTCAATGGCATGCAGGCATGATACCGAATCCGCCTGTTTCACATGCACCGGCTCCATCACATCCGCCTGCACAAAACGGATATTGGGGTGGTTAGTAGGCGCTAAAGGGCGGATATCCAGCACCTCAATTTCACGAAACGCAGCCACGTGCGCCACAAAGCCATCGATACGCGACCCCACATCAATATGCCTTTCAGGCCGAGCTTCATGAATCAACTCTGCCACCAGCAGATCCTGATGAAAGTAAGCCCCGGCCACTACCCCTGCACCTTTCTCACTATCTTTCATAATCGCATCGTGATGCGTAATGTACCCACCTTGCGCGAGCCATTGCTTGCGAGTGCTGCGGTACCTTCTCCAGCGCCGCCACGGACGCATCAGCCGCGTGCCCAGTTTGTTCAATCGCCCTTGCATACCGCTTCAGATTCAGGTTGTAATTCGCAGTTTTTCACCAGCATTATTATGGCACACGCACGCAGCACAACTGCGCACAAACACGAGGCTCAGGAAATCATCCTTGAGCCCGATACAGCCCTGAGCCCGATACAGCCCTGAGCCCGATACAGCCTTGTGCCCGTTTGGAATCAGGGTGGACCAAACATGAGCGCCTGCCTTGTAGGCTCAGGGAAAAATAGAGTATCACCTCTTAAAATTACAGTACTAGCGCACCCTGTGCTTTGCAATGGCTAGAGGCAGACAGTTTGTTTCGCCACACTCCCCGTATGCTGCTGCATCACGCCTCTAACTTAGCCAATGCAAGAAGGCATAACCATATGAATACATCAGCTTCCACATCTGCCCCTCTATTTCACCGTTATTTGCATCGGCATGGCATCGCTACGGCTCTGTTTTCGCTGGGTCTGGCGGCCTGCAGCGGAGGTGGCGGCGGCGGTGGCGGCGGTGGTGCCGACATGGTAATCGTACCCGCCGATGAATGGGATTTTGTAGTAACCAATCTCTCAACCAATCCTGATCCGGTCGGCACAGGGCTTGACTTCACACTCAGCGCAACTGTCAGCAATGCCCCAGCCTCCAGCTCCAACACCCCGTCCAGCACCCTGACCTACTATAGGTATACTGATTCCACTCTAGCTACTGTCGCAGAAACCTTTACGGATACCGTGGCCATACCAGCTATCGCCCCGGGTACCGTTCCCGCAACCAACACCAGCATCAGCCTCACCGCCCCCAGTACTGCGGGCAGCTATTATTACGGCGCTTGTATGCCAACCACAGGCAATGACACAGACGCCTCCAATAACTGTGCAACTGCAACAGTGACCGCTGTAGCGCCCGCATGGGATTTTGTAGTGACCAATCTCGCAACCAATCTTGATCCGATCGGCACAGGGCTTGACTTTACACTCAGCGCAACTGTCAGCAATGCCGCAGCCGCCAATACCAACACCCCGGCCAGCACCCTGACCTACTACCGGTATACCGATGCCACTCTAGCTACTGTGGCAGAAACCTTTACAGATACCGTGTCCATACCGGCTA
>JBPCXB010000058.1:0-2805 GCA_051008935.1 Gammaproteobacteria bacterium
CTCTCGCCCAAGGTCATCTGCCAACCCACACTCAACTGCAACCAGTCTTGCGCATGCCAGAGCGATTGACCCATCAGCGACAGCTTCACTTGGTACTCTTCCAGACCCTGAATGTCCTGTAACAGCACCGACTGTTTCTGGTCTAAATCCAGTTGCGACCACGAAAACGCTGCACCCAGATTCCAGCTGGAAGTGCCCATCTGACAGTGCATAACCGCCGCATCCAGGCACCAGATGCCTTTGACACCTACATAGTCCATCTGGCTTTTAAAGTCCCCATAAGGCGAATTGAAACTGCTGAGCCCCTGCCAACTGTGCGGCTCATTGAGCATGCCCACATCAGCCGACCAAGACAAACGATTGGAAGCAGACTGATACTGCACCACCAAAAGCTCAGGGCCGCCCAACAGCTCATTAGCTTGTTGAGCTTGCGCAAAGTGCAACGGATGGGATGAGTCAGCGCCGTCATCCGGATTGACAAACCAAGCAGCCGACAGCAGACCCGAACCCAAGCTGGCACCGACACCCAACCCAAATACCTGCTGGGCCGCTAACTGGTGTTCGGGGCCCGCCAGATGGCGCGAACACTGCGACATAGGACACAGGCTCAGAAGCAATTCCGGAGCCATGCCAAAGCTGATAAAGTAGCCCGACTGCAGATTCGACAGACCATTGCCGCTGGGACTCCTTCTGCTGTGACTCCTTCTACTGTCTAGGGCATAACCCCATTCATAGCCCCCTTGCAGGGTTGAACGGGACGAACGCAGTTGCGTAAAAGGCGAACCCACTGCAACACCCGGAATCACCGACACCTGACTGGTCTGCTGCACCAGTTCATGGCTGAGCCGCGCTGGGGTCGATAATTGAGCGGGGCGGGCGCCCGGCAAAGCACCAAACTGCTTCCAGAACGGAGCGCCCAGTGCATCGGTCAGCATCACTTCAGTGTCGGATACTGCTTGATAGAGCCCATAGAGAAAATCCGATCCGCTACCTACCGGCGACCGAATAGCAGAAAAAGAAATCGGCCCAGATCCAGATGCAGAGGCAGATTCAGGGGTGAGCACCACAGATCCTACCGGAGTGATGGCACGCTCTACATCTAACAGACCCTGACCATAAATAATGGTATCGGCATAGACACCGGATTTATTAGCTGTTGCAAAGAGGCGGCTGGCCAGAGCCGTCGAACCCAACTGCCCTCGGAACTGCTCTTCCATCAGCGCCAAGGCCCCAGCCACTATAGGGGCCGCAAAAGACGTGCCTAGCACAGGCAAAAAGTAGTCCTCAACAAAATTGCCCTCCTCATCAAGAATGGGAGTAGGAGTAAGAATATCTTCGCCGGGAGCAGCCAAGCAAAAGGCAGCGGCCAAACCGCAACGGTTAGAGAAGCCTGTGAGCAACCCGTCTTCCCCAACGGCAACAACGGTAATCCAATGGCCTAACAACTCTTCAATACGCACAGCCAAGGCAGATAGAATGGCGGGCGAGCTGGGTACAGCACCGGCCTTTATTGCACCGGTAGTATTTTGATTTCCGGCTGCCCAGACAAACAGCGCGCGGTCATCGGGATGCACGTCGCTCTGAGCCCATACATCAATCACAGTACCAAGCAGTTCACGCACTGTGCTTTCATCAAAACCATTGCCCTCTGAATCAACTGATTCAAGAGACGTCGCACCAAGCGCCCAACTCATGTTGTAGATCTTGCTGTCGGACTGGTTCAGGGCGCCGGTAAATAAACCGGTCAAACCATCACTCCCGTTAAGGTCTTGATTGCTAAAGAAGTGAACAGTCGCATTGAAAGCGACGCCGTGGCTACCGATACCGTTTTTTGCACCGGCTACAGTACCAGCCACTGCACTACCATGGATGGCCTCATTAACAATCTCTCTATAGTCCCCATCTGGTGCAAACACACGCTCCCGCGGCAAATCAATGTGCGCGGGAATACTGAGCCCGCTATCAATGACTGCTACCGTAACACAGTTACCGCTGAGGCCAATATCGTAGGCCAAGCCGATATTGATCAAAGATTTCGAATAATCAGCGTGGGTTTCATCAAGGTCTTGCGCAGTGTTCGGAGAACCCAGACAAGCCGGATCGGAAACGCCTGAAACAGCAAAACTGGTTGCACCATTAGACAGGCCAGCCTGAAAAGCAACTGCAGGAAAAGGATCAGGGCCTATTCGATACACTGGGCCAGCATCAGGGAAGTTTGGTGCAGGCGGCGGGGCGCTGACCACGGGGCTTGATTGGCAACCGGCCAGAATCAAGGCCGCCGCCAAAGCAATCCATACAGCGTATCTGATGTTACTAGTTTGTCTAACAGCGCAGTTATCTTCAAGCATCATAAATACCCTCACCGTACCCTAATCAATTGAGTTTAAGAGGCGACTCCTTATCACTTTCTGGCCAAAACAGCGATCCCAGAACCCTAAAGTTTAAGTCACTTGAGTTGCCAACAGCCGCATTGATGATTGGCACCTTACTGAGGCAGCCCCTATCAGAAACGGCTGTCTAAACGCATGCCCAGCGCGTGGTCTACCTCTGCCAGCGCATTGAAGCCGCCCGCTTGCAACAGCGGTTGACCGACATAAAACGCCAACACGGTCTGACGCCGGTTGTGGGGCGACGTAGACGATCTAGACGACGTACCTAGCGGCAAATGGTAACTGCCCTGCACCCTGGTCTGCACCTGATCTGAAAACGCATGGGTCACCGAGCTGTACTGGATCTCCCCCCGATAAAGGTGCGTGGGTAGCACCCAAAAACTCTCGCCCAAGGTCATCTGCCAACCCACACTCA
>JBPCXB010000059.1:0-1492 GCA_051008935.1 Gammaproteobacteria bacterium
TGGCTGAGGATATTCCAAAGGGCAATACACCCGGCTGTGCCTATGAGCATTTCCCGTTGCCAATTCTGGCGGATTGTACAGAACCTTTGGCAGAAGGAGTGCAAGACATCCGAGGCCTGTGGATAGGGGTTGAAGGGACCCATGTTGGCCATATAGAGCGTATTGAGCAGTGCGGCAGCCGCACCGTCATCACTGCTGCCGGTATCATCCACGATTACGGCCCCAACAGTACAGCCGGGCTCAACACCAATGATACAGAAGGGAACGTGCTGTTCCTTATCGGCAACCAAGAATATTGCCCCCGCACCTCAGCCTCTATGATCTGGGAAGAGGGTGTGTTGAACTTTTACGCCTTTGGCTGGGGGCCAAAGGTAGTACGGCGCTATCTGGACGGGCAGCAGCTGGTATGGGAATATGCGGATGGCAGCACCACCCGTATGGACCGATTGTGCACTTTGCCGCCGGAACACAAACAACCCAAACCCAGAGGTTGGCGTTTACAGCTGTTTAACTGATACTCAGATAGACCTAATTGGCGTACAACACACAAAGAGGAGACAAATCGTGGTTCATTTAATAAGCGTATTAACAGGCCCATTCGATGACCGCATCGTTAGACTCGCCATCGGATCCCTTGCTCTACTGCTGTCTTTTCTGGGGGTGGTTGCTTATCTTGTTTCGCCCAGTGAAGTGGGTTCTATTAGTTCTACCTATTATTTAGGCGGCTTGCATAGAGATTTATTTGTGGGCACGCTCTTCTCGCTGGGCGTGATGTTTTTTGTATACAGAGGTGTTCCAGGGTATTTATTTCCCAGATGGCTGGTGTTGTTAACAGCTCCGCTTCCTATTGTTATCGCCTTGGCTCCTTGTGGTTGTGGTAAGAATGCGCCCTCGATGCACGCTCTGATATCAACAGTGCACGGTTTATCTGCTGTGGTGTTTATCTTTCTGCTGCTGTGGTTAAATATTGCGCTCTACAGGCGCGCAAAGCATAACGAAGAGAGTGGGGATAGGTCCGCCCGAACACGAGCGCGTATCTATTTGTTCACCACGCTCGTTATGTCTGGCATATTGGCGTTGCGTATCTTCTTTCCTATCCTAGATCATGGTCAGAATTTACTATCCATACTAGCTCTTGAGGTAGGGATATTGTGGGCTTTTGCCTTGGCTTGGTTTACAGCTGGTACAGAAAACGCTTCCAGCTAGCAGAGTATGATCTGAACTTGACTGCTTCTCTTTCTCTAAAGGCTGGCTGAAATATGCTGCGCAAAATCGCAGCATTAGGCAACGTTGTGCGCTAGACAGCCTCAACACTAGTCCCTCTACACCACCACGCGCCCTGAGCCTGTCGAAGGGCGCCTTTAGAGAAAAGTAACAGCCCCTTGACATAGGCATTCAGACCGGTTATTTTATTTTGCAAGGTAAATTGAAATAACCCATCGGTTATTTCGCAAAATGAAATAAGAAGATGCACCGCGATCTGCAAGGGTAT
>JBPCXB010000060.1:0-14861 GCA_051008935.1 Gammaproteobacteria bacterium
GAGCCAACGGGGAGGGCAATTTTGCCTTCAAAACCACGGTCGGGAAGCCGTTGCTCTGAATTGGCAAAGTCAAAGCGTTGGAAACAATGCTGGAAAAATTCACCCATATCGCCCATGTCGCCCGCAGAATCTAGTAATGCAGCCATCATTGCCGGCGATTCCTGTGGCATTTCCTCTGCTGTTGCTTTGCTGGCAACAATAGTCGCTTCGGGTAGACAAGAGTTGCCGTTACAGTGATCACCGTTGGAATGCGTATTAATAACAGTGCAGATATTGTGAGCACCGTTAATAGAGCGGCGCATGGTAGCGAGCATGTGCTCAGTGGATGGCCGGTCAAAGAGTGTATCTATCAGAAAACCTTCGCCCCCGTTTGCAATCAAGCCGGCATTACTCAAACCCCAGCCGCCATCAGGTTGTAGCCACGCCCAACAGTTATCGCCTACTTCACAAAGTCCATCTTTATAGGGTTTAGAGCCGAGAGAGTGCATGAAGATACCTCAGAGTGTCATTGGAGCGATTTTATGATAACAAGTAGTCGCCGTTTTGGATCCCCTACTGGGCGCAAAGCTTTCACGATTCCAGTCGTAGTCCATATAATAAAAAACTGAGAATGTGTTGATTCACAGCACATTCGCAATTGCATAGCACGTCAAGATGCAAAGGCTGTTTTGGAGTGCGACCTCAAGATTAAGGTGGTCTGATTTGAATCGATTTGTTTTTTTAATGCGTTTTGTCGCTTTGGCATTGCTGGCGCCGGTACTTTCTGTTGCCAGCGCGAACCAGCCGCCCGAGCTGACGCCCGAAATCAAAAGCTACTTGAGTGAGCTGGGGCCTGAGCCAAGTTACCTGCATGTATTGACGGATCTGTATCGAACCGTCAGCCAAAGGCACTATGTGCGAAAAGATATCGATCTGACCTTCAGCCAGCAGACTTATAAGGACTTTATTGAACGTCTGGATAGTCAGAATACGCTCTTTCTGCAGCAGGATCTTGACCGGCTCAGTCGTTTCAAAAAAGACATCTACGCAGCAATCAAAGGCCGTGACTTGCAGACCCCTTACATGATTTACAGATTGCGCGAGCAACGAGCCGCACAGGCCATTCTGTATCAGATAGAGTTGCTGGAAGATGACTCCTTCGATTTTTCCTTTCAAGAATACCTCAACACAGATAGAGAGGAGGCCGATGCCTTTCTCAGTTGGGAAGAATGGCGCGATTATTGGCGGCGCGCGCTCAAGAATCAGCTCTTGATTTCGTTTGTAGATGGCACTGAAGTTGAAGAAGCCAAGCAGCGCCTGAAAAGGCGTTTGCAAAATGGCATCAAATCCATCCTCAGAAAAGATGCTGAAGATGGCCTCGCTAGTTTTGCCAACGCTTCTTTGGCCCAGTATGACCCGCACACCTCTTTTTTGCCGCCCCAAGAATATCAAGACTGGATACTGTCATTGCAGACGCAGCTGGAAGGTATTGGCGCGGTGCTGCAGTTCCGAGATGACTATATTGAGATTGTCCGCTTGATCGAAGGAGGGCCTGCCCAGCGTTCGGGGCGCATACATCCAGGCGATCGTATTACCGGTGTCATCTCGAATGTAGGCGATGAATTGATCGATACCGTGGGTATGAGCTTGACAGAAGTTGTGCGTCTGATTCGCGGCAAGAAAGGGAGCCAAGTATCGCTTGAGATCCTGCCCAATAATATGCCCTCAGGCGCTAACGCGGATATGTTGCATTTAGTTCGGGCTGTGATCCCGTTAGAGCATCAGCGTTCTTCATATGAAATCCGGGAGATCGAAAAATACCAACGCTTCTGGCGCATTGGCATTGTATCCGTGCCGGGTTTTTACGGTAATGTGCCGGGAAGCTCGGATCTCAATGGCGTCTCAGAGGATATCAGAGCCAATCTGAGAAACCTTAAGGCTCAAGGCGTAGACGCAGTCATGCTGGATATGAGCAACAATGGCGGCGGCTATCTGCATGAAGCCATGTCGGTAGCGGGCCTGTTTCTGCCCCCAGGCCCTTTTGTGCAGATACGTAATCAAGGCAACCGTTTGACTCCCAGCGGCAAGAAGCGCACTCGGCCGGAGTGGAGCAAGCCCATGGCCGTTTTGGTGAACCGGCTCAGCGCCTCGGCATCTGAAATTGTGGCTGCTGCTATTCAGGATTACAAACGCGGATTGATCATAGGTACTCCGACGTTTGGCAAAGGCACCGTCCAAACTGCTCGAGAAATTGGCGATGATCAAGGGCAGCTCAAGCTGACTATCTCCAAATACTACCGTGTGAACGGCGGCACTACCCAAGGAAAAGGGGTGATACCAGATATTCTGCTGCCAGCTATTTACAACCCCGAACAGGTGGGCGAAGCGGTCTATGAGAATGCTCTGGCGTTTGATACGGTCAAAGCGCTACGCATTTCGCACCAACCGGCTATGCAGGCAGATATAGGGCTGCTTCAGTCTATGCACAATAGCCGTCAAGTGAAGAAATATGGATTGCAGTATCTCAAAGAGCGCAGGTACATCTTGGATGAGCTATCTGAACAACAGACAGTACCTTTAGCGTTACAGGAGCGCAAGAATTTTCAGGCAAATGTGGAATTGCGCCAGCTTGAGCTGGAGAATCGGGTGCGGCGCGTGCAGCAAAAAGAAGTATTTCAGGATTGGGATGAGTACCTCGAATGGCGTCGCAGCCAGTTTGCAGACCCTGATTACAAGCCTTTGTCGACCCAGATCCTACAGTCGGAAGCCGCTGAAGTGATGGTCGATTACCTGTATCAGCAGTGGCGTAGCCAACTCGGCGGTTGAGTGTTTATCCTGTGAAATTTGTCTCTTTCAATATCAATGGTATTCGCGCCCGCCCCCATCAGATGGCGGCAATGGTCGAAAAGCTGCAACCGGATGTCATCGGGCTGCAGGAGATCAAAGTTGTCGATGAGATGTTCCCCTTCGATCTGCCCAAACAGCTGGGTTATCAGGCGTGTATTCATGGGCAGAAAGGTCATTATGGAGTGGCGCTATTCAGCCGCCAGCAACCCCTTGAGTGGCATCGCGGCCTGCCCGATGATGAACCGGAAGAGCAGAAACGCCTCATCCGGGCTCGGTATGAAACACCCAGCGGTCCAGTCTGGGTGATTAATGGCTATTTCCCTCAAGGTGAAAGCCGTACCCACCCAGTGAAATTTCCCTATAAACAACGGTTTTATCGCCGTTTGACAGAGTTCTTGAAAACCGAACACCATCCAGATGAGCCATTGATCTTGATGGGTGATCTGAATGTTTCGCCTCAAGATGTGGATATAGGTATCGGTGAAGCAAATCGCCAGAGATGGCTTAAGACAGGCAAATGCAGTTTCTTGCCCGAAGAACGCGAAATGCTAGAGGAGCTAGTATCTTGGGGGCTGGTAGATACTTGGCGTGCTCAGAACCCGGATCGGAGTGACCGGTACAGCTGGTTTGACTATCGCTCAAAAGGCTTTGACGATGATCCGAAACGCGGATTGCGGATTGATCAGATCTGGGCGAGCTCTTCCCTGCAAAAGCGCCTGCTAGAGACTGGCATAGATTACGACATCCGAGCGATGGAGAAGCCTTCGGATCATTGCCCCATCTGGGCTCGCTTTGATTTGTAAGGTTGGATCGCCTAGATCCGCGGCGCTGGCTGGAAGCACCTGCATTTTTGAGACTTGATCGGCAGTTTTATGTAGTTTGAGCGTCCAAACTACCGGTACTTACTTAGTTGCGTCACCGGATTTGGAGTACCACCATGCGCTCACAAGAAATTTTGCCTCAGAAAATCAATCAAGACCTTTCGAGCATGCCCACCTCTACCAGTACTGGTGAGACTGGCTCGCGGATATCGGGGCCGATCAAAGGTCTGATGATAGGCTCATTGGCGTTGTTATTGACCTTGGCCGGCAACCTCGATGCCAGAGAAGCCGATCAGAAACAGGCCATCGATATCAATCGAGCTACAGCTGAAGAGATTGCGAACGCTATGTCAGGCGTGGGGATGAAGGTTGCTAATCGTATCGTAACGTTTCGCAAAAAACACGGCCCTTTCCCCTCTGTAGCTGCGCTGGAAGAAGTTAAAGGGATCGGCAAAAAATTGATCAAGCGCAACCAAGAGCATCTTAAGGTGGATACCAGCAAGCGTCGGAAAAAGAAATAGGCAGGCGCTGGTTCGGGCAGAAAACAATTCGGGCGGTTGGGTTCCAGCAGACAGTAGTTGATTGTCGAGCGCTGTGCGCCGGAAGATTGGTCAACGGATAAGCGCAGTTGGAAGGCCAGCGAGGCCGATAGAATCTTTGGCTCTTTTGGTAGAATCATTTTTGGGGTGGACAGCTCCGGATCTGAAGTGGGACAAGAAGCTAGAGAGGTGGCACCTGATGCGATGCATGAGGTGCCATCCGCTTTTGCAGGTGTAGAAGCCAGGCATGCAGGGCCGTTAGTCAATTCAGCCATTGATGTACCAGCCCTGTTAGATTTTGCCGAGACACCTGATTAGGATTACCAATTGCTATGCCACATCCCACCCTCTCTCCAACCCTTCAGCAAGCGTTACATCAATCAGCCGATCATGTGCGCAACACGCCAGCATTTGAGCTTTTAGATGCAGCACCGGAACGTCATAAAAGCTTGAGTTGGCACCAATCTGGCTTGGTGCTGGATATGTGTCGCGAGAAAATCGATGAGCGCGCTTGGGACTTGCTGCTCCAGATCCCTGATCAGATTGAGCTAAAGCAGAGAATACAGCAACTGTTGAGCGGCGGTATAGTCAATCAAAGTGAGCAGAGAGCGGCCTTTCATCCAGCTTGTCGAGATCAGGAAGGTTCTGGTCAATTGCAACCTGCGGCTGAAATGATGCGTGTTTTGACAGCCCAGAACAAGAAGATGTTGGATTGGGTCGGTACTTTTCGTGCCGGTCGTGGCGGCTTCGATACTCTGGTCAATTTAGGTATCGGCGGCAGTGATTTGGGCAATCGGGTGATTGCAGAAGCGTTTGCGGGAAACCAGCGTGTTTTCTTCGCCAGCAACCTGCAAGACTTACAGAGACTCTTGCCGAATCTTCAGTTGGAACGTACTGTGTTTGTCTTGACCTCCAAATCTTTCTCATCTCAGGAAGTGATGGAATCGGGGTTGTATGTTCGTCAGTTGCTAGAGCGCCAAGAAGGCCTGGATTGGCGTGACCATCTGATTGCAATTACTGCCAATGTTTCCAGAGCGCAAGCCTTCGGCTGCAAAGATGCGGTTATTTTCGAAATGCCGGCTGAAGTTGGCGGGCGTTACTCCATCTGGTCTTCTGCCGGTTTACCGGCGGCCGCCGTGCTGGGCGAATCAGATTATCTGGAGTTTTCTATCGGGGCTCGGGATGCAGATCGCCATCTGCTAGTTGAACCTTGGCGCAAGAATCTGATCGTGTCATGGGCTTTGAAGGACATATGGAATCAGTTATTTTTGGGCGCATCGACTCGGGCATTTTTTACTTATCCTTTGGAGCTTTGCCCGTTAGTCGGCTGGCGGGCGCAATTGGAGATGGAAAGCCTCGGCAAAAGTCTGGATCAGGATGAGAACGCCGTGGCATACAGCGGGCCTATCGTTTGGGGTGGGTGGGGGCCCAATGCTCAGCACAGCCTGTTCCAGATGTTGTATCAAGGCAAACATCTTGTGCCAGTGGAGTTTCTGACTCTGGCGTCATCGACCGAAAGCAGTATCAACCAACATTTTCTGGCACAGATGCAGGCTTTAAGTGGCGCAGATCGGCGTGTGGCTACAAATACCTCAGAGCGACCTTTTCAAAAAGCGCAGACCATCCCCGTCACGGCTCTGGTTCTGGAAGAGCTGACGCCTCGAAATCTGGGTTTTTTGATGGGCTGTCTGGAGCACCGTACCTTTGTAGAGGCCTGCATTCTCGGCATCAATGCTTTCGATCAATGGGGGGTTGAGAAGGGCAAGCAACAATTCAGTGCACAGCAGGACGCTAGTTGGTATGAAGGGGCGGATGCATCCACTCGTAAACTTGTAGAGATACTGACCCATCAAAATCAGCCGAAGCAGTGATCATCGGTGCCTATGTATTGTGTTTAGATAAGCAGCATGTGTAGGCTGAGACGGCATTCTGTAGCAACATCTTGAACTTCTAATGGCTCTGCTCTCACAGCCTGTACTTTTTAGTGCGATCTTGCTTGGCTGTTTGTTGCTGTTGTTTTCGGGACGCTATCAACCGCATCAGGCTATGTCTATAGCGGCTTTGTGCGCAGTTTTGCTGGGTCTGGTCCCGGTCGCAGAATTAACCAGCGCGCTGGCAAATCCCAGCCTCTGGTCTGTAGTCATGCTGGTGCTGT
Organism: Gammaproteobacteria bacterium; assembly: GCA_051008935.1. Taxonomy (GTDB): domain Bacteria; phylum Pseudomonadota; class Gammaproteobacteria; order JBPCXB01; family JBPCXB01; genus JBPCXB01. The sequence continues at coordinate 6,342 of JBPCXB010000060.1, forward strand.
TTACATCGGTGATTTTGCGTTCTACCATCGGTTTCACGCTCATTAGCTATCTGCAAAATATCAGCCACAGCAGTTTTTCGCTGCTTAGACTCGCAGTTGTGACGGGCTTTGTGTCTGCTTTTTTGAATAACACCGCAGTCGTTAGCATGTTTTTGGCCGCCATGGAGAAAAACCCCGCTCGGCGCTATTTCCTATTGCCGCTCTGCTATGCAGCCATCTTGGGAGGCACCCTGACTTTGGTAGGCACATCAACCCATTTACTGGCTAATGGGATTTTGAGCGAACTGAATCGACCCGTTTTGAGTTTTTTTGACTTCTTCCCTGTGGGTATCGCGTTGTTTGTGCTAGGCTTGCCGGCATTGCTTCTGGCTTCTTATTGGCTCCGCAGACGCTATCCCTCCGGTGAAATAGATCAAACCAGTAACAATGAGGCAATCTGGAATACTGAGGCCTTGCTCGTACCTGACTCCCCTCTGGTTGGCAAATCGGTTCTGAAGGCAGGGTTGCGCAATCTGGGGTTGCATTATCTGGTGGCAATCGAGAGGCAGGGGCAGCTGATCATGCCGGCATCTCCCAATACAGTACTTCAGGCGGGCGATAAACTTCAGTTTGTAGGGGATCTGCTGATGACTCAGTCCCTGATAGAGCGGGGGCTGGTCGTTGCTGAACAAGTTCGGCAACCGTCCATGGATCTGGAAATACAACGGGCTGTGTTGCACAGCCACTCCAGCTTGATCGGCACCACCCTTAAGGAGGCAGATTTCAGAAATTCGCATGATGCTGCAGTGATCGGGGTCTCCAGAGGCAATCAGAGTTTGTCGGGGGCGTTGGGGCAAATCGTACTACAGGCGGGTGATATGCTGGCTTTGGTTGCAGGCGAAAAGTTTGATCGGCTGAGTCGCTACAGTTCTGATTTCCATCTACTGGCACGTACCAGAGTGCAGCCGGTGTTAAACGTTGGGGCGGCAGGTTTTTTGGCATTGGCCTTTGTATTGGTACTTGCTCTGGTTGCTACCGGTCAGGTTGGGCTCTTTGCAGGACTGGTGACTCTGATAGCACTAGTAGCACTGACTGGGCGGCTGGATATCGCTCGGGTCCGACGCTTGTTGCCATTGGAGATGATTTTGACTATCGCTTCCAGTCTGGTGCTGGCCAAGGCTTTTATTTTGACAGGAACTGGCATGTTGCTGGCTTCGGCCGTAGCCGGATATCTTTCGTGGCTCACCCCTTGGGGACTGATGGCGTTGTTGTACGGTTTGACGCTTTTGACTACGGAACTGCTCATGAATAATGCGGCCGTTTCTTTGATGTTGCCTTTGGCGCTGGTCGTGGCAGAAGCGACAGGGATCCATGCGATGCCTCTGGTGATGGCGGTTATTTATGGCGCCAGTGCTTCTTTTCTGATGCCTCATAGTTACCAGACTAATTTGCTGGTCTATTCGGCAGGTGGCTATGAGGTCATGGACTTTGTACGCTCAGGTCTGCTGCTGACAGTCATTTACAGCTTGGTTGTACTGATTGGGGTGCCTTTTTGGTTTCCGTTCTAGGCATCCTGGCTTTGTTTCCATGACGGCCACTGTCTTTAGTCAGCACTTTGAAGTTCCTGTTGCTAGACTGTTGTATCAAGCTGTGCAAAATACCCTGCATAGCTATCCTGCATATTGGATATGACAAACAGTACGGACGCCCCAGAGTGGGTACCTATTATCATGGCAGGAGGTTCTGGAACCCGCTTGTGGCCGGTATCACGCCGTTATTACCCCAAGCAGTTTCAGCCCATTCATCCGCAGGGGCAAACGCCTTTTCAACAGGCCATTGATTTGGCCAGTTTATTGCCGCAGCCTACAGCACTAAAAGTCGTGGTCGGCACGGAACATCGGTTTCTGGCGCAAGAGCAATTGAAATCGAAATCTATGCCGGATCATCGGATTGAAGTGTGGACAGAGCCTCTGGGGCGGAATACTGCCAGTGTAGCAGCATTAGGTTGCTGTCTAGCTGCCCGTCCGGAAGATATTGTTCTGCTATTGCCAGCCGATCATTGTATCTCTGATTCGAAACGGGCATTGCAAGCTTTTTCAGTAGGTAGAGAATTGGCACAGAGAGGGGATCTGGTCGTTTTTGGAGTACAGCCCGAGCAACCTGAAGAAAATTTTGGATACATTGAACTTGAGCCTGAGGCAAAAGAGGCAGCGGGTCTGGATCTGAAATGGTGGTCGGTCAGAAATTTTCACGAAAAGCCGCAAGCAGACAAGGCATTGGCGTTTTATCGAGCGGGTAATTATTACTGGAACAGCGGCATCTATATGGCGCGGGCAGATGTGTTGGCTCAGCAGCTGCAATCCTTTGCACCAGACATACTAGATCAGGTACGCCAAGCGCATGCGGCAACTCATCTGGAATACGGCTTCTATCAGTTGCCGCAAGAATCGTGGAGCCAGCTGGCGTCGGATTCTTTTGATTATGCTGTGGCGGAGCATTCCCGCATTCTGTCAGCGGTTGAGTTTGATGCCGGGTGGACTGATTTGGGCTCGTTTGAAACCCTCTGGAAAAGCAGCAAAAAAGATGCCAGCAACAATGCCATTAGCGGTGATGTGCTGCCATTGGACAGTCGTAACAACCTACTATTGGCTTCTGCCAATCGCTTGCTTGCTACCATGGATGTGGAAGACATGGTGGTTGTAGATTCAGGCGATGCCGTTTTAGTAGCGCCCAGAGGTTCCAATAAGAAAATGCGAGAGTTGGTGGCCCAAGTCGCTGAGTTAAAAGGGCGTGACTTGCTGGATAATCATCTTCGAGTGTATCGCCCTTGGGGATCGTATCTACAGATTGATTCAGGAGACAATTACCTGTGCAAGCGTATTCAGGTAAACCCAGGAGCCGCTTTGAGCTTGCAACGCCATCGCCATCGTTCAGAACACTGGATCGTTGTTCGAGGGCAGGCCGAAGTCGTTCTAGAAGAGGAAGTGCGTACAGTGAAGGCCAATGAATCGGTGTACATCCCGAAAGGGGCTGTGCATTCGTTGCGTAATCCTGGCTCAGAAGTGCTGGAAGTAGTGGAAGTACAGACCGGTTCAATACTCAGCGAAAATGACATAGAGCGGCTCGAAGATCACTACGGGCGTGCGAAATAATATCAGGCTTTAATAAGGCGTAGAGGCGAAATTTTGAACAAACCAGCGAGTTTGGAGGTAGCAGTCTATGGTGCCGGTTATGTAGGTCTTGCGGCCAGTATTGCCTGGGCCGAAGCGGGCCTCAGAGTGCAATGCGTCGAAGCCAACCCTGAGCGCTTACAAAAACTGCAATCTTTCCAAATGATTACCGATGAAAGTATTTTTCAGCGCGCCTTTGAAATGGTTCGCGCAGGCAATCTCAGCTTCACGGGATCAGCTGCTGAAGCAGCGGCGCCAGTTGTTTTTATTTGCGTGGGCACCCCTTCGCTGGAAGATGGTTCAGCGGATCTACGCGCAGTTTGGCAGGTCGGCTCTGATATTGCACGCTCATTGAAAGGTGACACGACTGTTTTCATGAAATCCACCGTGCCGCCAGGAACATGCGATGCACTTGAAAACCACATGCGCACAGAATTACAGAATATTGGCAGCATGCAGCAAGCCAGCATTGAAGTCGTCTCAAATCCTGAGTTCATGCGCGAAGGCAGTGCGGTCCAAGATTTTAAAGAGCCTGACCGGGTTGTCATAGGGGCAAACTCTGATGGTGCGCGGGATGTGGCTCAGCAGCTATTTCACTATTTGCCGGGGTGTCGAGACCGGCTGCTTTTTATGCGGCGCACTTCGGCTGAACTGGCTAAGTACGGTAGCAACGCTTTTTTGGCAACCCGTATCGCTATGATCAATGATCTGGCCCTGATAGCAGATCGTTACCAGGCTGATATCACTGAAATCAGTGCCGGTATCGGCAGTGATCATCGTATCGGGCCCGAATTTCTTCGTGCTGGTAATGGCTTTGGGGGATCCTGTTTCCCCAAAGATCTGCGTGCGCTGGATCATGTATCTGCTGGATTTCTGGATTCTGGTTTATTCCAGAGTGTGTTGACAGCCAATGAGCAACACCGGTTGTACCCATTGCAATTGGCAAAAAATCGATTTGGCGACTCGCTTGAAGGCTTAAAAGTGGCTATGCTGGGTGTGGCGTTCAAAGCAGGAGTTGCTGATACCCGAGACTCTCCTGCTCTTTTTCTGGCCGAGCGGCTGTTATCAGAAGGCGTGCAAGTTTCTGCTTATGACCCTTTGCTTGCTTCTTCGGTACATCCCGGCATCGAGGTCGCTTCCGATCCGTTGAGCGCAGTCAAAGGAGCGGACATGGTGGTAATCTGTACTGAGAGTGCTGAATTTAAACAGCTCGACTGGGCGCAATTACGCGCACAGATGCGACAGGATTTTCTCGTAGATGCGGTCAACGCCATCGACCAGAAGCAGATGCAACAACAGCGTATAGCTACTCTGTTTGATTACAGAGGCATCGGTCGCCCAAAGCAGTAGAGGATTACTGTGCAGACCCATAAATCCAACCTCTATGCACAGGCTCAGGAGTTGCCTGCAAGCCCGGGCATCTATCAGATGATAGAAAGTGACCGGATACTTTATGTGGGTAAAGCCGCCAGCTTGCGCAATCGGGTTTCGTCTTACTTCAGCGGTCGGGCAGCAAATACGCGCATTACTCAGTTGGTGTCGCTGGTCGAACGCTTTGCAGTCACAGTTACTCGTACCGAGGCTGAGGCGCTGCTTTTAGAAGACCAGCTGATTAAAAAACACCGCCCGTTCTACAATATCATGCTCCGCGATGATAAAACCTACCCTTGGATCCGGATCAGCGACCATCAATGGCCTGCTATCTCTCTACACCGCGGCACGCAGACTTATAAAGGGCGGTATTTTGGTCCTTTCGCCAGTGCTGGCGCGAGCCGCGAGACGATCAATGAGATCTGCCGTGCGTTTAGATTGCGTAATTGTTCGGACAGTGTGTTTTATGGGCGTTCGCGCCCATGCCTGCAATACCAGATTGGCAGGTGTACCGCCCCTTGTGTTGGGCTGATCGATGAAGAATCTTACCGTAAAGATTGCCATTCGGCCCGCCGATTCCTGTCGGGCGACAGCGCAGACGTGTTGACAGAACTTGGTGAAGAAATGTCAGTGGCAGCTGAATCGCTCGATTACGAGCGCGCCAGTCGATTACGCGATCGTTTGACTAGCCTACATAGAGTACGTGAGAAGCAGGCGATCTATGCCAAAGATAGCGAAGCTGATTGTGATGTCATCGCAGCTTCGACCAATCAGCACCTGCTGTGTATTACCATGCTGCAGATTCGGCAGGGCCGCTTACAGTCCTCCTCGGCGCATTTCCCCAAAATGCCGCGCCAGCTCATGGAGGAGCAGCCCTTGCATCAGGCAGGCATTCAGGCTTTTTTATCGCAGTGGTATCTGTCGAATCCAGTATGGATCCCTCCTGTTGTTATGTTGCCTCCAAAGGCGCTAGAACTCTCAGAGTGTGAATTGCTGGCGGCAGTATTCTCCAAACTGAAAGGGCGAAAGGTACAAGTGAAATTTGCGCGCCAGCAGCAGGCAGCCGAATGGCTCAAACTGGCTGAAACCAATGCGGAAAACTCGCTACAAGAACACGTGCGGGATCGATCCCGATTTGCCCGTCGGCTTGTTGCTCTGGGCAAAGAGATGGGCATGCAGAGCGAGCCCAGCCGGATTGAATGCCTGGATGTTAGCCATCACGGCGGTGAACAGACCACTGTGTCTTGTGTGGTATTTGAGCATACAGGACCTGTTCGTTCAAAATGGCGGGCATACAAGCTGGGCGCTTTGGGGGGAGATGACTACGAGGCTCTGCGTGTAGCCATCCATAAAAAGTTTTCTGGGTCCCTTTCTCGATCTAGGGAAGCACAAGAACAGCCCGAGCATATTCTGCCGGATATACTAGTGATAGACGGGGGTAAAGGGCAGCTGAGTTCCGTATACGAAGCATTAGATCAATTAGGCATTGAGATCCCTTTGGTGCTGGCCATTGCCAAAGGTCCCAGCCGAAAGGATGGAAAAGAGCAGTTGTTTTGCGGACGCGAGGCAGCTGAAGCAGAATTATTGCCAAATACGGAAGCGCGCCTTTTGGTTCAGTATGTACGAGATGAAGCGCATAAATTTGCTATTAAAAATCTTAGGAGACGTCTGCGATCTGCTAGGAAGCAATCGTTGCTGGAACAGATTCCAGGTATTGGCCCCATGGCTCGCCAGGCTTTATTGCAGCATTTTGGAGGCATCCAGCAGATTAAACGCGCAGACACAGACGCTCTATGTGCTGTGTCTGGCATTGGTAGAGAACGAGCGCAGATAATCTATGAACATTTACACCGCTGAAATTTGCACCTGAAGGGAATTAATATTGCGCAAAGATACACATATGTTTGCCGGCTTCTGGCTTCCGGCGAACATGCTCACCATAAGCCGGATACTAGTTGTACCGCTGATTCTGGCCTGCTGGTTAGTAGAGATGCCCTATGGGAAGGCGATCTCTTTGCTACTGTTCGTGCTGGCGGGGCTGACCGATCTTTTCGACGGTTTGTTGGCTAGAAATAGGAACGAAGAGACTCATCTGGGTGCCTTTCTGGATCCTGTCGCCGATAAGATACTAACCGTTGCCGTTCTATTGCTGTTGCTGCAACACTTCACCCCCCCTGCCATATTGTTGCTGATTCCGGTCGTCATCATTGTTTCGCGAGAGATCGCAGTTTCTGCTCTACGCGAGCTGGCGGGCCGCCTCAGTCGACAGGCGGATCTGCAAGTGATCTCATTGGCTAAAGGCAAAACATTTCTAGAGTTCGTTGCCATTTCGGGCCTGATGCTGGCAGGGGTCTCGGACTTTCCTTGGCAGAAGGTTATTTTCCTAGGTTCTGTGCTTGGAATATATCTAACGGCATTATTATCTTTGGTGACTCTGTTTCAGTACGTGCAGAAAGTCAGGCAATGGCGGTTGGCTTCCGATGAGCCCCCAGAATAGCAGCCGGCCAATGCGCGGGTAAAATAACAGTCTGTGGCTGGATGGCAGAGTGGTTATGCTGCGGCCTGCAAAGCCGTCTACGCCGGTTCGATTCCGACTCCAGCCTCCATTTTATTACTAAAGGTTGCCTTCGACAGGCTCAGGCAACGTGGTATTCTAGAAAATCTCTAACACAAGCTCAGGCAACGTGGTGCTCTAGATAGCCCTAAGCACAAATTCCTACTAGACCCCCACGCACTTCGGGCAAGCCGCTGGCTTTTTTTACTTTTTTATTACTAAAGGCTGCCCGAAACGAGTTCGGTCAGCGTTGGGCTCTAGACAGCCTGTAACACAAATTCTTTCTACTCCACTACGCGTCTTGAGCTTGACTCAAGACGCCTTTAGAAAAAAAGTACCAGTCCGCCTGATTTTTTTATTACTAAAGGCTGCCTTCGACAGGCTCAGGCAGCACAGAACTTTAGACAGATTTGAGCACAACCCCCTCTACACCACCACGAGCTCTCAACACAAACGCGTCTACAATTCCACGCACTTCGAGCTTGACGAGAAGTGCCTTTAGAAAAAAGTACCAGTTGAAGTGCCTTTAGAAAAAAAATACCAGTCCGCCTTTAGAAAAAGAGTAAAAGTCCAAGTTCAGGCAACGTTGTGCACTAGACAGCCTTAAGCACAATTCCACAACTAGGAATTGACATACTCCGTAATCTTGCGTGTCAGCCTGGGTACTACGCCATTAGCTGTGTGGTATTTCTTTGCTGTTTCATAATTTGCCTCAATCTCATTTTGTCGCCGGTCATAGCAACTAGCGTTTAATCTATCGACGATGTGCTTGAGCTCATCAAGGTTAGAAAAAGTAATGACACCACCCATCTCGAACCAGTCGCCAAGATTAGGGCATCCCCAGTATATTGGCAGAGTCTTGGAGGAAAAACAATCTATAATTTTCTCGGTGAAATAGTTTGCTTGTATTGAGTTCTCAGCGCAGATGTGAAATTTATAGGACTCAAAAAAATCATTTTTGTTAGGATGAAAGGGGGGCGATTTATGCGCGTAATACTTTAGCCCGTTTTTTGAGTCAAAACTCTGGAGAAAATCAAATATTTCCAACCTCAGCCTATGCCCATCTGTTTGGCTTTTGCTGCTGGTAATGAAAGAGACTTTGTTAGACTTGGATAGCTGTAATTTGCCATGCTTCAAGCCTGTTGCGCCCCATTCAAAGAGCTCTGCCTGTGGATGCTTCTCTAGCACTTCCTGACAAAATGTGTATATCTTGTCAAAGACATACGCACTCTTCATCGCTTCCTTACCAACATCTGGTAGTACCGCCAGAGGTTCCGCAAGAAACAGTATCTTAATATCAGCCGTCTTGTCGTAAGATAAATTGTCTATAGAAATGCTGACTTTTTTATCGAAAGATATCCCTTTTTTCCCCCAAGGGTTCCACCATAGTGGGTAGATGCTCGCTGCTTGCTTCATGACTTGTTTTTATTTTTTCTCTAAAGGTTG
>JBPCXB010000061.1:0-3828 GCA_051008935.1 Gammaproteobacteria bacterium
TGCAGGGCGGCTTGAGCTTTATTGCCGGTGCGCTTCCGGGTACTGTGCCATCTATGATGGAGCCGGAAACTTCAGCAAGTGACACCAAGCAGCCTCAGATAGAACAGCAAACAGAGTGGCAACCAGCTGACGATACCTACAACCCTCAGGCCCAGCATTTCGGCCAGTGGTTGCAGCTACAAACCGTGCAGCCCATAGGGCCAGATACCGACACCCAACACTGGCAGACACATGCAGCTTACGGAGAGCACCTGATCGGTTCGCGCACTTTCCCCGCCCTACATGGCGGTGCCACCGCAGCCTTTCTGATTCAATCCGCTCTGGAATTAGCGCATAGCATGGGCTACCCAGTGCTCGCCAATTTTGCCATCGACTACTTGCGCTCCGGCAAACCCGAACCCGTAGAGTTGACCCTGACCACCTTGCATCGCAGCCGGCGGGCCTGGACTGTGAGCGTGCGCCTGCTGCAACAAGAGCAGAAACGGCTGGTAGCCCAAGCACAGCTGCACTTCACTAGTAGCCTGTAGAAAAAGAGTATTAGTCCGTCTTTACTTGTGCAGAGAGTTGCCTACTGTTATATTTGCCGCAGCTGAACTCAATCTGTTTCAGTGCCTGGACTATTCCGGATTCAGATATAGGATCGCTATAGACGTACTCCCTAGTTCCGGTTGTGTTCTGAAAGAGACGGCCGTAAGGGTCGATCATGAGGTAGCTCTCGGTCATCTCATCGTTGTTTTCCGGCTGCATGATGCTGTTGAATTCTTTATGCGTTGCGGTGTAGTGGTAATACTGCTCGTCCGTTATCGCCAGTTTGTCTTGCTTTTCTTGCCGTTCCAGTCCCTGACTGCCGGTTACTGGCAGCATCTTGAATATTTTCCAGCGGTCTGGCTGAATGATCTCAATAGCGTCTGACATGTTGTCGTTGTAGTTGTATGCGCATACGACTGTATTTAATTTGCACTCTATATCCGGATTGAGCTTGCGGGCAAGTTCAAAAATGAGTGCCACCTGCTCTGCTGACAGATTCTGCGGGGGCTTAGCCGTGGAGCTTCCGGCTGACGCTTCCAGCAATGGAATCAGGTCATTTGCGTCGATCGGAGAACGACCGACTGTGTAAGATTTGCTGCCGCGGCCGATGCGTCGATTCACCTCTGTGTTATCCGAATCTAGACTGATGCCGAGAATCGTCAGCTTGGGCGCAAGCTTATTCAGAACATCATCAGTTAGCAATGATGCGTTGGTGATGATAGAGCAGGGGATGTCCCGTTCGAGAGCTTCATCAATCAGATAGGGAAGCAGCCCTTTTTGCCATTTCAGCAATGGTTCTCCGCCAGCAATGTTTAGGCGAACACCCCTGAATGTAGGGCGAAACCAAGGTAGATCCTCCAACTTTTTTATTTCGTCTAGTAGTTTTCGAATGTGCGTTCGACTGTTGATGACTATCGGTTGGTTTTGGCAGGGATCCCACTCTGCAAAGCAGTATTTGCATCCGAAGTTGCACTCCTCAAGGATATGGTAGTTGATGGCCAGCAATGGTTTGTTTGTGGGAAAGTTCTCTGTTGTCATGTATTTTCTTTAGATGGGAAATTCTATGTTTTCGGTATTATACATAAAATGGGAATTCTCACAAATAGGGAAGTTTTCAATTTAGAAAAATACAAAATCGCTACCAATAGCCGATATGCTGCTATACCTTTAAAATTACTAGTAATATCCGATATGCTGTCATACCTTATAAGGTGCCGATCAAGCCTGAAACTAGTTATCCAGCAGTGCTCGGTAGTGTGCTGGCGCGCCAACGCAAGCAAAGAGGCTGGGATCAAAAAACCTTGGCTGAGAGGCTGGAGGTAAGCATTTCCACATGGTCGAGGATAGAGAATGGCGAGTCCAACTTATCCATCCCACAGCTGCAAAAGGTGGCCGATATCCTCAGTGCGAAGGGGGCAACAATAACCTCGCAAGATATTCTGGAAGAAACTGACAGGGCAGTTAAAGCGCTCGAGAAAGAAGGTGTGGTTGTGCATCCAGAGCACAAGCCGGAGGGGTGGGGGACAGCAGCAAAATGGGCGGGTTTGGCGATACTCAGCGCCGCCGCTTTGGGTGGCTTCCTAGCCGCTCTAAGCATCGACGAAAAAGACAAATAGTCAGATAACAATGGTCAGGAGCTTGACTCAAAACGCCATGAGAGAATGAGAAATGAACATGAACTTCCACCGCATCAACCTGCAAACCGCACTGATACTGGCCCTGTTCACACTAACCGGCATCGCCAGCAGCACAGACACGCCGCACCGTTGGTTTGCCTACCAAAGCGGACTCGGCGCAGACGGATACGATCTGGTCGCCTACTTTCATGACGAACGTGCCCGCAGAGGTAACCGCAACCATGCCGTGGACTACGCCGGCCAACGCTGGCTCTTTGCCAGCCAAGAAAACGCTGACACTTTTCAACAAAGCCCCGAGCAGTATCTGCCAGCTTATGGTTCACATTGCGCCTTTGGGGCGTCAAGAGGTTATCTAGTACGGGGCGACCCGCAAGCATGGACTGTACGCAACGGCCAGCTCTACCTCAACTACAGCAAAGCCGTGCGCCGAACTTGGCTAAAAAACCCCGATCGATACATCAAAAAAGCAGACCGCTTCTGGGCCCGATTGCAACAACAATAACACCTGAACACACCTATCGATAGGCTGGGGCTGTTGAATAGGTCGAAAACTCATTGTGATAAAAATGCTGATAGACCTCGTCCGTCAGCTTATCAATGTCCTCTTTGGTGTATGTTTCCGTCGGCAGGCCTGTGCTGTCATCATATAAAAAGTCGTAAATCTTCTGACGGAAATCGTCAGAGGTACTTTGCTTGGCAAAGGTATCCTGCACAGACTCTAGAGAAACACGGAGTTTATCAAGTAGCTCTGCCGATACAGCCTTGATCTTCTTGATGTCGGCTTTGGTCAAATCCGGCTTGCGCAACATATCGAACACGCGCAATTGTTGTTCGTTCTCAAACCCTTCTTCAAGATAGCGGCATTGTTCTTCCGTCATTTCGGCTACCAGCCGAATCAGGGCTTCAAATGTTGCTTCGATCGTGTTTTGGTCCTTTTCCTTGTTGTATTCGGCCACGATTTCGTCATACCGCTCTTGGAAACCTATTCTCAGTGGGTTTTCTTCCAGCATCTTGGCAAGGCGCTTTTCAATTGCAGCCTTGATACTTTGAACGTCGGAATTCTTCTGTTCACTCCGCTCAAATTCCTGTTGAAGTAGCTCAAAATTTACTTTCGATATATCGAACACTTTGTGATCACTGTTCGGGTCAGTCTTGACAGTGATCGCCTGGCTGACGATGGCACTCAGCTTTTGTACGATCTGCGATGTGTCCGCCTTGTCTCTGTCAGCTTGCAAGGTCTTGTAGATGAAATTGATCGCCTCATATTCTGCTCGGTATGTATCTACCGCTTTGAAAGTCAAACAGGCTTGGTATTTTCTAAAGACTGTGCGAGCTGAAATCTCGAAGCGTTTGCGGCTTTCATCATCGGTATTGATGACCTCTTTGGCATCAGCCAGAGCCTTATTCTTCGCAAAGCCTGCCGCCTTAATCAGATCATCCAGCTTAAATCCGTTCGATGAAAGTTCGTTGCGGACAAGTCGAATGGCTTCTGCCAGCTCAGCGATCAATTCCTCTTCGGGGTGGAGGGGGTCGGCTCCATCACCACCTCCGCTTGGACCACCCGTGTGACCGGCAAAGGTCGCTAGCGCCTTGCGCAGGTTTTTGAGAATGCCGCAGTAATCGACAACCAGACCGTTATTCTTGCCCTCCTTTACACGGTTCG
>JBPCXB010000062.1:0-1200 GCA_051008935.1 Gammaproteobacteria bacterium
TCCCGCTGCCTCCCTAACCTACATCAACGCGCTCAGCAAAAAAGCAGATCGCGCAGGCGCAATGCGGCAAAGTTTGCAAATACTGAAGGCTAATTCTTCCTTCCAGAAAGGCGATTTGATGCGTTCAGCCGCTGCACGTCTGCTGTACCCCGACCTGCTATTGCCCACAGCTGATACAGATGGCACAGATGATGCCAAGATTGCTAGCACTGAGCACACACTGCCACTGCAGCAATTTGAAGACGCAGCACAGGCCGTATACGGCCATCTGCCCCAGCTCAGAAACACGTCAAGCAAATGGACGGGCTGAACACATGAACGCATCAACTGCCCAGAAACTCGACCCGGGCATCCATTTAATTGAAGCCAATGCCGGTACTGGCAAAACCTACCGGCTAACAGACACCTGCCTGCAACTCCTGCAACAGCCCGACGCTGGGGTCACCATGGATCAGTTTCTGGTGCTGACATTCACCCGAGCAGCAGCATCTGAACTGACGGGCAGGATACAAGAACGCGTCCGTGAAGGGCTGGCTCAACATCCAACAGATACACCGACACAGCCCGCCCAGCAACTGGAACAAGCACTCACGCAGATAGACAACGCCACTATCTGCACTACCGATGCCTTCTATTACCTGCTTTTTCAAGATTATGGGCTGGAATTGGGCACTCCTTTTGCATTACCCGCCCCTTCAGATGCAGCAGACAATCTGAAACGGGCCTGCTACCTGTGGTGGCGACAACAGATCCAGAACCAGAACTACCAGCCTTTACAGCAATTAGACAGCTTAGGGCTAGAAGATCCAATTAAGCTAGCTGACTGGCTAGAGAAATCGCGCCAGTACTGCGGGGCCTCCTTAGTATTTCTAGATGATGGCGCAAGTGATGAACTAGATCAAGGCATCAGTCATCACAATAAAGCTACCGCTACTTGGATGCGCCAGATGGATCTGGACATTAGCCGTTTGGAGCTGGAGGGTTTGAGTGCAGGTCAAAGGCCCGATTTTTCACTATTGGCGCACCGGTTGCTCGACCGGATCAAAGCGGAAGATACCAATGCCCACAAGCTGCGCGAAAGAATACGCGCCCGATGGAAGGTGGTGTTGATCGATGAGTCTCAAGACAATAGCCCCATCCAATTTGAAATATTCCGCCAGTTATTTGGGCCACCCGGCAAACGCTGGCTGTTTTTCATCG
>JBPCXB010000063.1:0-3763 GCA_051008935.1 Gammaproteobacteria bacterium
CATTTCGAAGCCCCCAGTGCGGAACGTCTTGAGCATGCAATGGCTGCGTTTCTTGCTTGGCTGGCAGGGGAAGATGAGACTGACCCTGTTATCAGGGCGGGCATTGCGCACTTGTGGTTTGTCACAGTCCTCCCATTTGAAGACGGGAATGGCCGCATTGCCCGTGCCATTGGCGATATGGTGCTTGCTCGTGCAGATGGCACGCCCGACCGTTTTTACAGCCTCTCATCTCAAATCGAAGCCGAACGTAAAGAGTATTACCATCAGCTTGAGGCACAACAACGCGCTACACCTGATATCACTGAGTGGCTGTCATGGTTCTTGGATTGCCTTGGCCGTGCTATCAGCCATGCGGAAACGACGCTTGGCAACGTGCTGTTCAAGGCGCAGCTCTGGGATAAGATCAACCATAAGCCTGTTAATGAGCGGCAACGCCAGATCATCAACCGTATGCTTGAAGACGATTTTGAAGGCTTTATGAACACCTCAAAATACGCCAAGCTGGCTAAGTGCTCAAACGACACGGCACTTCGTGATATTCAAGAGCTAAAAGCGCGTGGCATCTTTGCTCAGAACCCCGGTGGCGGCCGCAGCACCAGTTACAGACTACCAGATCATTAGGCGAATAACTTAGCCTCAGCCTTTTCTATTTGCATCTTGAATGTACATAACCTAACCAGAATCTACTGTGCAGCTCACAGCCCCAGGCTGTAGGCAGTGCTAAATGCACCATTCGGGCTACATCAACAGGTTTGTCTAGTAGTCCACTACGGGCGCAAATCGCCACTGCTCCTTTTTTACTGAGCAATGATTCATTGAAGTATTCTGTGGGTGGCAAAAAAGTAATCTTCAATTTGTTAAATGTGCCACCTATATACTCATGAACGCAATGCTTGGCACCAATATGTGTGCCAGGCGCTTTATCTTCCCAAGACATCCATACATGATCTCTGGGATGCCAGCGCTTATAGTGCTCGGTTGTTTGCATATAGTCACCAAACCACCAAGAGATCATTTCTGGTGATATTTCGGGCATGCGTGTTAACACTCCAACGTGCAGTATGCCATTGGAGAGGCGCTCAATGCCGCTTTGATACGGTAGCGTTTCCGGGGATAAAAGTGCTTCTCTTTGTTCAAAGTGCATTCTTGACCTAGCGTTTAGCTCAGGGGCGGCGGCATTCCGTAGGCTGAAGTGTTTTACGGCACTTTTTAGCCATCATCATCTTTATTGTATTTTGGATTTTTACCTTGGTTCTTTCTGTAAGTGCTTAGTCGGTTTTGCTCTTTCCGCTCGGCCCCATCTTTCGTCATACGGTTTGAAGTGACGTTCATACGAGTAAATTTCTTGCCTTCATTTTTATGCTCCTGTTCTCTTCTTGCAGGATCATTGGTAATTCCTACATATAAAACTTCATTACCTTTCTTTAATTCGTAAGTAACTGTATCTCGCTTTTTTGCCACTATAGCCTCTGATCATCCTCTTTTACGCCCTTTCATCCGATTATATACCTATGTTCATAAGCAAATACTAAAATAGCCCACGCAACTTTATAGCTTCTAAGAATCAGCATGCCCTCTATCCAGAACGGCGGTGTCAGCATCTATTACACTGATGAAGGCCAAGGGCCGGCAGTGCTGCTGACCCATGCATACGGCGCCAGTGCTTCTATGTGGGAGCCGCAAATCGCTGCTCTGAAAGACAAGTACCGAGTGATTAGCTGGGATCTCAGAGGCCATGCCCGCTCAGACAGCCCCGAGGATGAGGCGCAGTATTCAGAGCGCTATTGCATTGAGGATATGAAAGCCATATTGGATCATCTAGGCCTAAAGCAAGTGATTCTGGGGGGGCTTTCGCTGGGTGGTTATCTGTCGCTGGCGTTTCGCCTGCAGTATCCCGAATGCGTCTCTGCGCTGATGCTGTTCAGCTGCGGGCCCGGCTATAGAGACCCACAAGCACGCGAGAAATGGAACCGGTTTGCACATAGGCTGGCGGACAAGGTACAGGACAAAGGGCTGGCGGCACTTGGAGATGGCAGCGAGATCCGCATCGATGAGCATCGCGATCTGGCCGGCTTGCAAAAAGCAGCACGGGGTATTCTGGCTCAGTTTGATGATCGTGTCATTCAGTCATTACCTCAGATTGACTTGCCGACTTTAGTGCTAGTGGGTTCTGAAGACACAAATTACCACAACAGTTCCTCTTATATGGCGAAAAAAATCCCCCACGCCCAGCACAGCCATATCGAACAAGCGGGGCATGCCGCTAACCTGCAGCAACCTCAGGCGTTTAATGCTGCATTGTTGCATTTTCTGGAACAGCAGCAGCACTAAACCTAGAAACATAGTACGGGCAAACGGCTAGGCGCTAAAATGAAGCTGTATCTGTATATAGATGCTTTTATTGGTGCACCGCCACGGCCTGCATCCATTCTGTTTGCGCACCCTATGCAGTACCCGTGCTCGACCTGAGCCTGCCACCATCCTGATCCGCTCACCCAAGAACCTGATTTGAGCTCTAAAGCCTCCCAAAACACAACAACGGCCGATACGCTTTTATCCGGGGGTGAAATCATCATGCGCTGCCTCCAGAATGAGGGTGTCGATCTGATTTTTGGCTATCCAGGTGGAGCGGCTCTGCACATCTATGATGCGCTCTTCCAACAAAACTATCTGTCACACGTACTGGTTCGCCACGAACAGGGTGCCGTGCACGCAGCGGATGGCTATTCCAGAGCTACCGGCAGGCCCGGGGTCTGCTTGGTCACCTCCGGCCCTGGCGCCACCAATGCCATCACTGGCTTGGCAACGGCCTATATGGACTCCATCCCCGTTATCGTAATCTCTGGGCAGGTGCGCAGTGAGTTGATCGGCACAGATGCCTTTCAAGAAACCGACATGATCGGCCTGTCTCGCCCCATCGTCAAACATAGCTTTCTGGTCAAAGATCCGAATCAGCTGGCCTTGGCGTTCAAACAGGCGTTTCATATTGCCACAACCGGCCGGCCCGGGCCTGTGGTGATCGACGTGGCTAAAGATGCCACCGAACCTAGCATCAAGGTGCCTTTCAACTACCCTGAAAAAATCCGCATGCGCTCGTACAATCCACCGGTATCGGCCAATATCCCTCAGGTGCGCCGGGCAGCTGAAGCCATACGCAAAGCGAAACAACCAGTCATCTATGCAGGCGGGGGGGTTGTGCTGGGCAACGCTTCGGCGCAGCTCATGGAGCTGGCACAGCTATGCGATACCCCTGTCACTAATACCCTCATGGGTTTAGGGGCTTTTCCCGGCACGCACCCGCGCTTTCTGGGCATGCTGGGGATGCATGGCACCTACGAAGCCAACATGGCCATGCACCATTCAGACCTGATTATTGCCATAGGTGCCCGATTTGACGACCGCGTGACGAACACGCCCTCTAAATTTGCCCCTGATGCGCAAATTATCCAGATCGATGTGGATACTTCGAACATCGGCAAGATTATTCAGCCAGATATCCCTATCGTTGGCCCGGCCAGCAAGATCATGGCCGCACTGAGCAAAGAGCTGACGCAAAAACCGTGCCAACCGGGCAAGCTGCAGCTCTGGCACAAACAGATTGCCGAATGGCGTAGCCAACACGGTCTGAATCACCAAATGCACACCCAGATGGACGACGATAAGCCCATACTCCCGCAGACAGCCGTGCAGCTGGTATACGAGCTGACTCAGGGCGACGCTTTTGTCACCTCAGATGTTGGGCAGCATCAAATGTTTGCCGCCC
>JBPCXB010000064.1:0-1028 GCA_051008935.1 Gammaproteobacteria bacterium
GCATTCATCTGATGGCCGAGGCCATGAAGTTGGCCTACAGTGATCGTAGCCGCTATCTGGGAGATCCAGATTTCTTTGATGTGCCGGCGAGGGGGTTGGTGTCAAAGGAATATGCAAAACGCCTCAATAAGAAAATTTCGTTGCGCAAAGCTCGCCCATCCAAACAAATCGGTCCAGGGCGGGTACCGCCTGTCGAAAGCCCTGATACCACGCATTTGTCGGTCATGGATTCAGCGGGGAATGCTGTGGTGCTGACCACGACACTCAATTTTTCGTACGGCTCGGGGATCGTGATTCGCGGCACCGGGATGTTGATGAACAACGAAATGGCGGATTTTTCGGCCAAAGCTGGCGTTCCCAATGCATTTGGGCTACTGGGCGGCGAAGCCAATCAGATTGAGCCGGGGAAAAGGCCACTCAGCTCAATGGCACCTTCGATGTTGCTGCGCGACGGCAAGCCATACCTGTTGACGGGTAGTCCGGGGGGCAGCCGTATTTTGACAACGGTGCTGCAAATGATTGTCAATGTCGCGGATTTTGAAATGAATGTTGCCGAAGCGACGATGGCGCCTCGCGTGCATCACCAGTGGTTGCCAGACAAGCTCTATATGGAGGCTGGTTTCAGCCCCGATACAAAACGACTTTTGCAGGCCAGAGGACAGAATGTGGTAGACAGCAACTCCATGGGTAGTCTGCAATCCATCTTGTACGAGGAGGGCTACTTTTACGGTGCATCCGATACTCGTAGGCCGGGTGCGGCCGCCGTTGCGGCTGAGGCCGATCAGCGCAGGTAGGGTAGCACGCCAAGCGCGCATTGAAATCAGCGATTGAAGCGCTGCAGAGCGTAGTCCTCGGCATCCAGAGAGGTTTCTTCACCGGCGATTAGCCCTGCCAGCAATTCCGCAGAACCGCAGGACAGCGTCCAGCCGAGCATGCCATGCCCCGTATTGAGCCATAGGTGGCGCACGGGTGTTTTCCCGATGATGGGTGTGCTGTCAGGTGTTGTCGGCCTCAGTCCTGTCTTACAG
>JBPCXB010000065.1:0-1116 GCA_051008935.1 Gammaproteobacteria bacterium
GATTCTGACTTCAAAAAACCTTTGGTCGGCATTGCCAGCACCTGGGGAACAGTATCTCCATGCAATATCCACCTGGATCAGCTGACAGATCGATGCACGGATAGCCTGACACAGGAGGACTGCAAACCGATGCCCTTCAATACAATCACGGTTTCTGACGGCATCTCTATGGGTTCTACCGGCATGCGCTTTTCGCTGGTATCACGCGAAGTCATTGCAGACTCCATCGAAACAGTCGGAGGCGCTCAGGGCTTTGATGCTCTGGCTGCAATAGGTGGCTGCGATAAAAATATGCCCGGATGCATCATGGGGCTATTGCGGCTGGATCGACCCTGTATTTTTATCTACGGCGGCAGCATCCGACCGGGCAAAAACCACACAGATATCGTGTCTGTCTTTGAAGCAGTGGGTGAACACGCCAAAGGCGAAATAGACGATCAGGAGCTTTTAGCTGTCGAGCGCGTTGCCATACCGGGGCCCGGAGCCTGTGGCGGCATGTACACAGCCAACACCATGGCGTGCGCCATTGAAGCAATGGGGCTGGCATTGCCCGGGTCATCCTGCCGCGATGCCCTCAGCGAGGACCAGACAACCGATCTGGCACAAATTGGCAATACCATGCGCACCCTGCTCGAACGAGACCTGCGCCCCTCCAACATCCTGACACGGGCGTCTTTTGACAACGCTATTGCCATAGTCATTGCTCTGGGCGGCTCTACCAACGCCGTGCTCCACCTACTGGCCATGGCCAGTACAGCCGGTATTGATCTGGAACTGGACGATTTCACACGTATCGGCCAGCGTGTACCGGTACTAGCCGATCTGCGCCCATCCGGTCGATACCTGATGTCTGAATTCAATGCACTGGGTGGAATCAAGCCTCTGATGCGCACCCTACTCGATGCCGGCCTACTCGAGGGGCAGTGCATGACCATCACCGGAAAGACTCTGGCAGAGAACCTAGAAAACACCGCTCCTTATCCGTCTGGACAGCAGATTATCCAGCCCCTCAGTGCCCCTCTCAAACAAACGAGCCATATCTGTATCCTTAGAGGCAATCTGGCACCTGAAGGCGCAGTTGCCAAAATATCGGGCAAAGAGGGCGAGGTATTTTCG
>JBPCXB010000066.1:0-125675 GCA_051008935.1 Gammaproteobacteria bacterium
GAATCAGGGGCAGAAAGAAATCCAATGAGACCTGTGCGGTAATATCCGCAATTGAATAGTGCGCGCCTGCTAGGAATGCCGACTCCTGAAGCCGCTCATCCAGAGCCTTGAGGCCGCGGTTGACTACCTTTTTCTGTTGGGTGGCGAATTCGGCATTTTGCGCCTCTAGCTTTGCCATGCCGGGATGTGTGTGGCGGAATACGAAAGCAAGAGGAAACATGAGTTCCAGCTCCATGCGTCTTTGCCACATTTCTACGAGTGCTTGGCCCAGTTGGCCTTCGCCGAAAAGAGCAGGAGCAGGCTGTTGAGCATCAAAGTAGCGGCAAATAGCGACCGTTTCTAGGATTACAGTGCCATCATCCAGTTCTAGAGCAGGTACGCGCGAGTTGGGGGCGATTTGGCGGTATTCAGGTGTTTTATGTTCGCCTTTTCCCAAGTCGATTTCTTTGGTCGGTACTTCTATGCCTTTTTCTGCTAGAAAAATGCGCACTCTTCTGGGGTTTGGGGCGATTTTGGTTTCGTAAAGGAGCATGCTGTCACGCTGAGCTGCAGAAGGCAGTGGATACTATAGCAGATTGTGCTCAATCACTGAATTTAAGCGCGCCACCAACCTGGTATTCAGTGACTCGGGATTCGAAGAAGTTGCGTTCTTTGCGCAGATCAATCGCTTCCGCAATCCAAGGAAAGGGGTTTGTTGCTCCAGGGAATTCCTCTGCTAGCCCGATTTGTGTCAGTCGGCGGTTGGCGATAAATTGCAGATATTCTTTCATGATTTTGGCGTTCATGCTCAAGATGCCTTTGGGCATGGTATCTTCGGCGTATTGGATTTCCAGCTCGGTGCCTTCTAGAATCATGCCTGCCGCCTGTTGGCGCATCTCTTGATCCCACAGGTGGGGATTTTCGATTTTGATTTGGTTGATCATATCAATGCCGAAGTTCAGGTGCATAGATTCATCGCGCAGGATGTAGAGAAACTGTTCCGCAACACCGGTCATCTTGTTTTGTCGCCCCATAGACAGGATCTGGGAAAAGCCACAGTAAAAGAAAATGCCTTCCATGACGCAATAGAACGCAATCAAATTGGTTAGGAATTCACGGTCTGCTTGCGGCGTGCCAGTTGAGAAATGGGGATCGGACAGCCGTTGCAAGTATTTCAAAGCCCATGCGGTTTTGCGGCTGACTGAGGGTACCTCGCGGTACATATTGAAGATGGCACCTTCGTCCATATTCAAAGACTCGATGCAATATTGGTAGGCATGTGTGTGGATTGCTTCTTCGAATGCTTGTCTCAATAGGTATTGGCGGCATTCAGGGTTGGTAATGTGGCGATAGACTGCCAGCACGAGGTTATTAGCTACAAGCGAATCTGCTGTTGAGAAAAAGCCGAGGCTACGCTCTATAATCCGCCTCTCATCGGGGCTGAGCCCGTTTTTTCTTTGCCAGAGAGCGATATCGGCCTGCATGTTGATTTCTTGAGGCATCCAATGATTGGCGCAGGCGTGCAAGTATTTTTGCCATGCCCAGTCGTATTTGAAAGGTACCAGCTGATTCAGATCGGCTCGGCAATTGATCATTTGTTTTTGATCTACCTGAATGCGTCCTTCCAGAGAGGCTAGCTCGGCAGCAGCTGCCGACATGTCCAGACTGGACAGGTTTTCTTTAGCCTGATGCATGCGCTTACCGGGCTGCTCGCTTTGATTCCATAAAGGGGTCTGTTCGGCGACCGGGGCAGATTCTGTGTGGGGTGTGAAATCCAGAGGTGTTTTTTGCTCCAAAGAAGAGGGGTTTGCAGGCGCGGATTCCGAGGGGTGTATGCTCGAGGTAGGTTTGGGGGGCGCAACAGGCTGTGCATCTAGAACAGGTGTTGGATCATCCCAGTTCAGGTCGGCTTCAGTCGCTTGCTGGTGGTCTGAGTGCGTCATGTGTGGGCCTCCGTGGCGGGTGAATCGATGGCGAACGTCTGTCTATTAAGCATTAAGCCGATGACGCTATTGACAGGCTTCGCAGTCTGGGTCATCGAGGCTACAGGCGGACGGTGCTTGAGTGGCTACGACTGCATTGAGCTGATTGCTGCTGATATCGGCTGATGCTTTTTCGATACTGGTTGCCCCCAGCGTTCTGAGGTAATAGGTTGTCTTCAATCCCATCTTCCAGCAGTTGATGTAAGCGCGTGACAGCTTTTCTCCGTCGGTGCCCTGCATATAGATATTCAGGGATTGCGCCTGATCGATCCATTTCTGGCGCCGTGCGGCTGCCTTTAAAGGCCACTGGACGGGAGTTTCAAAGGCGGTGGCAAAGAGCTCACGTAAAGATTCCGGTATGCGCTGTATGCTTTTCAGGCTGCCGTCATAGTGTTTTAAATCTGCGCGCATGGCATCATCCCAAAGATTGAGTTCTTTGAGCTGCTGAACCAGATAGCGGTTGATGACTGTGAATTCACCGGATAGGTTCGATTTGGAATAGAGGTTTTGATATGTAGGGTCAATCGATTGCGACACCCCGACTATATTGGCGATAGTGGCTGTAGGTGCAATCGCCAGCACATTGGAGTTGCGCATGCCCTGACGTTTTATTTTGGTACGCAGCCGATCCCAGTCCAAGGTCTGAGAGCTGTCAATGCTCAGATATTGCTCGCCGCGCTCGCGTTTGAGTATTTCCAGTGAATCGATGGGCAGAATGCCTTGACTCCAGAGTGACCCTTGGTACGATGAGTAGCACCCGCGTTCAGCTGCAAGATCGGAAGAGGTTTCGATAGCTGCGTAGGAAATGTGTTCCATAGAGCGGTCAGCAAATTCGACTGCGGCTTCGCTTCCGTAGGGGATACCCAGTTGGTAGAGCGCATCATGAAAGCCCATCAGCCCAAGGCCGATAGGGCGGTGCTTGAGATTGGAGTTCTTCGCTTTGTCTACTGCATAGTAGTTGATGTCGATGACGTTATCGAGCATGCGTACGGCTGTACGCACGGTACTCTGGAGCAGGTCGGTATCCAAACGGCCGTCTTTGATGTGGTTGGCTAGGTTGACGGAGCCGAGATTGCAGACGGCTATTTCGTCGTCTGAAGTATTGAGCGTAATTTCGGTACAGAGGTTGGATGAATGTACGCGGCCTACGTGTTGCTGGGGCGAGCGCAGGTTACAAGCATCCTTGAAGGTCATCCAGGGGTTGCCTGTCTCAAACAGCATGGTCAGCATGCGTTGCCAGAGCGCGACTGCCTGAATCTGTTTGGCAGATTGGATTTTTCCTTCTGCCACCATGTTTTCATAGGCAGTGTAGCGTTGTTCGAATTCCTGTCCGATCAAATCGTGCAAATCCGGCACGTCGGTCGGTGAGAACAGTGTCCAGACGCCATTTTCGACAACGCGTTTCATGAACAGGTCGGGGATCCAGTTAGCGGTGTGCATATCGTGGGTGCGCCGGCGGTCGTCGCCCGTGTTTTTGCGCAACTCCAGAAATTCTTCAATATCGAGGTGCCAAGTCTCCAAGTAGCAGCAGACAGCTCCTTTGCGCTTGCCGCCCTGATTGACCGCCACAGCTGTATCGTTGACGATTTTCAGAAAAGGAACCACGCCTTGAGAGCGTCCGTTAGTGCCTTTGATGTGCGAATCGTGGGCGCGCACCTGTGTCCAGTCATTGCCCAATCCGCCGGCCCATTTGGAAAGAAGCGCATTATCACGTATCGAATGAAAAATTTCGCCCAAGTCGTCGGGAACGGTTGTCAGATAACAGGATGAGAGTTGCGGGCGGGTCGTTGCCGCATTGAAGAGCGTGGGCGTTGATGACAGGTAGTCAAAGGAGGAAAGTTTGTGGTAATACTCGATAGCCCGCTCATTGAAGTGCTCTTCTTGCAGAGCCAGCCCCATGGCGACTCTAAGAAAAAAGATTTGGGGCAACTCGTAGCGTACTTGCTGTTGATCCTGCAGCAAGTAGCGATCGAAAAGCGTCTGTAATCCCAGATAGGTAAATTGCCGATCGCGCTCGGGAGCCAGAGCATCGGCAAGTGCTACCAGATCGTATTTTTTGAGGCTGGGATCCAGATAGCCTAATTCAATACCTGTTTGCAGATATTTGGGAAGTATAGAGGCGTATAGCGTCTTCAGTGCTGGGCTGTCTTTCAGCAGCTCTTCAAGCGGCTGGTCTGTGTCCATCTCCAGTCGGGAGCAGACTTCGCGGTGGACGGAGAGATTGAGCAGGCGAGCAGTTGCAAAAGAATAGTTTGGTTCTTGATCTACTAGTGCCCGAGATGCCATGATAGCGGCTTGTTCCACGTCGCTACGCTTAATGCCTGAGTAGAGGTTGCGTATGGCGTCGTTGAAGATTTCTTGTGCATCTACATCGGCCAACCCCGCAGAAGCCATTAGGGCTGCTGTCATTAATTGTTGTGGATCCAGCAGTGATTGGCTTCCGTCAGGTTCGGTCACATAGATAGGTTCGAAAGTCTTGTTGTAAGCCTGCGGTTGCGCTGATTCTCTGGCCTGAGCTCTTTGTTCACGATACAGTACATAAGAACGCGCGACGCGGTGATCTGCTGCACGCATCAGTACCAGCTCCACTTGATCCTGAATTTCTTCGATGCCTAAAGCACCGCCTGAGGGCATGCGCCTTTTAAAGGTCGAAGTGATTGAAGATACCAGCGTGCGGATCTTGTCATCAGTGGCTTGAGACTGGCGAATAGATTCCCCTTCTTCATCCAGAAAAGCGCTAAAGATGGCGTTGAATATTTTGCTCTCGTCGTAGCCAGCAATCTGGCCGGTGCGTTTGATGACCTTGAGTGTGCCAGGTTGTATGATCTGCGTGTCGCTGTCGGATGGATTGGATGGAGTAGAGGGGCTAAAGGTCATGATGTGGTAACTCCATTTTTATCAGTATTTATCAGTATTTATCAGATTTATTTCAGTATTTATCAGTATTTATCAGATTTATCAGTATTTATCAGATTTATTTCAGTATTTATCAGATTTATCAGATTTATCAGATTTATCAGTATTTATCAGATTTATTTCAGTATTTATCAGATTTATCAGTATTTATCAGATTTATTTCAGTATTTATCAGATTTATTTCAGTATTTTTCAGATTTATCAGTATTTATCAGATTTATTTCAGTATTTATCAGATTTTTTTCAGTATTTTTCAGATTTATTTCAAAAGGCGCTGCGTTTGGCGGACATTTGGTTGCAACAGAGTGCGGCAGTAGGTGAATGTGCGGTGCTGTAGCAGACTGTGTGGTGTTCGACTGATTGAGTATGGAGGTTATCAACGGCTTATGCCGAGCTTGCAGGCATTTGCTCTGCATGTTATGCACACGATATCCATATGTAGTGCAAATCGATTACCTTTTAACCAAGTATAGGAATTTTTAAGGATTTTCTATTAATTTAGCTAAAAACACAAAAACCAAATCCAATGAGCACGCTCTTCTGCCTGAGAAGGTGTATTTTTAGCCGTCAGTTGCTTGGCAGTGCATTCCGGCGAGTCTGGAGTCTTAGAGATACGTACCTATAGCTACGTATCGATATGCCTGCCTACTGAGGGGTTGAGGGCGGTTGTGGCTCTCTGCGCTTTTTCAGAGTTTCCAGAATCTGGTGGTGGCGGCTGCGATTTAGCGTGTAGCCCAAGATGCAGAGTACTGCGATTAATTTGATGACACCTGCCAGTGGCCCTTCGAACATAGCCAAACTGAAGAGCTTGTCCCATGCCACCTCGCCAGGCTGGGCATTTGCAGGCAGGGCAACTACCTGAAGTGCGAGTCCGGCTACTATGGCGCCACAAGCGCTACCGGTTTTGCCGATGAAGGCGTTCATCGAATAGAACAGGCCTTCTCTGCGTTCTCCGGTTTCTAATTCGTATTCATCCGTTGTATCGGCCATCATGGAGTTTTGCAGGATATTTGTTGCGATACCCAGCGAGGAGTTAATGAAAACGGCTAGGCAGACCAATGCAAATAGCAGAGTAGTCCCGTTTTCTGGGAGCACCTCAATGAGACGCAGTGTAATGAGTATAGGTACAACCAGTGAAAAGGCGACCCCGATAGTAATCAGGGCTTCGCGCTTGTCCAGTTTTCGCGAGCTGTATTGAGCGAGCATGCTGGCACATATAGTGGCAGGTATGACGGTCAGACCTAGAGCAATCATTTCCGTAGAGGTGAATTCCCAGAAATAGAGGTATAGAGGCAAGACCATTGCCTGTGTCACCCGAAATGCCAGTACTCCGAAAAAGGCGGATAGTACTAGGCTGGCAACATTGCGCTTTTGCAAAACATGATAGATATCTTTAAACAAAGCCAAAGGGGAACTCATGCCGCGTTCTGGGGGCATATGGAGCCGTGGTATTTCACTGTGCGTTCCTAATGCTGAGATCAGGATGATGGCACCCATAGTGAGTGCTGCATAAGTAGCAAAGTTAGGATAGAGCGTCAGATCATAAGTAGTTGATCCTTCGGGCGTGGTGAAGTAGAGGGCTAGCGTGTAGGCCAGCACGCCGGCAGTCCAAGAAAAGAACAGGCGCAGGCCGGTGAGTCGAGTACGCTCGTCGTAATTCTCAGTCAATTCTGCGTTGAGCGATAGGTGGGGCACATGGTACAGTGTCATGGAAAAGCGTACCAGTACAGCAAACGCCAGTAGCCACCAGAATAGATTAGGGAGGTTTAGGAAGCCGGGTTCATGGCTGGTTGCTACCAGAACATCTGGAGGCAGCCAGAGAAAGTAGTAGCTGATGACGAGTGGCAGAATCGAGCTGTAGAGGAAGGGATGGCGTCTTTTCCAAGGGCTTTTTAAATGGTCAGATAGCCAGCCTGCAACCGGATCGCTGACTGCGTCAAACAGTACGGCCACACCTAGCGCCATGCCAGCCAGAACTGGATTTAAATTGAGCTCAAGGGTGTAGAAAGGCAGCAGGAATACCAACATGGCATTGTTTTTGATGCCTTCTGCTGCTTGCCCGAACCCATACAGCCAACTGACTCGGGGGTTTAAGCGGCTACTATCCGTGCTGCCCGTACTGCCCGGTGGCGTGTTATTGGGAGTGTTCATCCCTGATAATACTTTGCATCATGCACAGATCCAGCCCCTGCCGTTTATACAAGAGAGATACGAATCGACTAGAGAGTATAGCCGAGAACCAGCAGAGCAAAGTGCTGCAATTTCTGTTTTGATTTTCAAGATTAAGTCAGCTGATATGTCGCAACACACCAGCAGATACGGCTGGCTTTAGGTTTTATGTGGCGGTATTGTGTACAATACAATCAATAGTAGACTGTGGGTTGTGACTCTGCCTGCCTCCTGACCCAGTAGCCAATCTGGCTACACGGGACTGGGAAGCGGGTATTCAGGTACTTGCAAGTGTTCGTATCGTTGTTTTCTGTGGACTTTCGTGATTGTAGGCCTGATTTTTGGGGATATCAGGTACCGATGCAAGATGCGGTAGCTTGCAGTTCGATTCAGCGCCTTAGCCTGTTGCACCTGTTCTAGTTTCAGAGCAGAGCCAACAGGCATTTTCAGAGGTTATTTGGAGTTATTCCGGGGCCTTGGTCGGGCAGGTGTTCGGTGTGTATGCTTGCGTGCTGTTTCGTACCCTGAATTGAGTATCTGGGAAGGCCTTATGGCCCGTTTGAATTGGAGATTAGATCGTTTGGAAGCCAGCTTGAAGCAAGTAGTTGAAGGCTTGGGCTATGCTTTCTGGGGTCTGGAATACGTGAATGCTGCGGGTACCGATACGCTGCGTATTTATATCGAGCACAAGAAGCTGGAGCCCGATAGCGAAGAAAGTAGCGCTCTGCTTGCGCAAAAAGAGTCGCAAGCACTTGAACATAAAGAAAGCGTTTTAGAGGTAGCGGGGGCAACAGGCATCGCTGCTCAAGATTGCGCTCAAGTCAGCCTGCATGTTAACGCTCTTTTAGACGTCGAAAACCCCATCTCCGGTCGCTATAGCTTAGAAGTCTCTTCCCCAGGCATTAATCGCCGTCTATTTACATTGGATCAGTGCCGCAGGGTATTAGGGCAAAGAGTTCGGGTGCGGCTTCTGGTACCGGATGCACGCCTGATGGATCGTCGCAATTTTAAGGCCGGCCTAGACGCTGTCGGTGAGGATTCTGTCACCCTGAGCACAGGCGAGCAGGTACTTAGTTATAAGTGGCAAGAAATTGACAGAATGATCCTCGCCCCCGAGTGGACGTTGGGGCGGAGATCACAGCATTAGCGCAGTTTGCAAGGTAAGCAGATATGAGTCAAGCGATACTAGATATGATTTCATCGGTCAGTGCTGAGAAGCAACTGTCGCAAGAAATTGTTTTCGACGCACTTGAAGCCGCTTTGGCAGTGGCAACAGCTCGGAAAATAGGGCCGGAAGTCGATGTTCGAGTCGACATTGACCGTTCGACAGGCGATTACAGCAGCTTCAGACGCTGGACTGTAGTGCGTCAAATATCAGAGGAAGAGCTCGCCCTGCTAGAAGAAGACGAATCCTATATACCAGAGCCTTACTATTTGAGCTCAGAGCGGCATTACACGCTGGAAGAAGCGCTCAATGAGGATCCGGAAGCCGAACTGGGCAAGCAATACTTGAAGTCCATTGAAAATATCGAATTCGGTCGTATTGCTACTCAATCCGCAAGGCAGGTTATGTTTGCTAAGCTGAAGGAAGCGCAATCGCATCGTGTAGCTGCAGATTATCGCAATCGCCTCGGTCAATTAGTTAACGGTACCGTTAAAAAGGTAATGCGCAACCGCGAAAAAGTTTTGGTCGAGCTTGATGCTTTTGCCGAAGCGGTATTGCCCCGTAAATATCAGCTGGATCAGGATGAATTCCAACCCAATACAGTCATATACGCCGTTCTAGAAGAGATCGGTGAAGGCATGCGCGGGCCTCAATTGATTCTCAGCCGCACGAGTCCCGCTATGGTAGAGCGGTTGCTGGAGCGTGAAGTGCCAGAGGTTGCAGAGCAGATCGTAGAGATCAAGGGAGTAGCGCGCGAACCCGGTGGTTGTAGTAAGGTCGCTGTCGCAAGTGGGGATGCGCGCATTGATGCGGTGGGAGCTTGTGTGGGCATCAGCGGGGTGCGCGTCAAACAAGTCATGCAGGAGCTGCAGAACGAGCGTATTGATATTTTTGCTTGGGACGACGATCTCATTAAACTGGCTAGCAATGCCATGGCGCCAGCTGCGCAGCCCATTCGGGTAACGGCCGATGAGCAGACTCAAGCACTGAATTTTGTGGTTCCCAGAGAACAGCTAGCACGGGCCATAGGACGTAACGGACTGAATGTGCGGTTGGCCAGCAAATTGACAGGTTGGGCGATTAATGTACTCAGCGAGGAAGATGAAGCTGAGCAGAAACGCGAGCAGAAGCAGGCGGAACAATCCAACTTAGTGGATCTGCTGGACGTATCTGAGCAGGTTGCAAATGCGCTTTTAGCTGCAAATATCCGCACGGCTGAAGACTTGATGATGCTGGAACCCGAAGATTTGGCTGAGTTGGAGGGTTTGGATCTGGACAAAGCCAATCAAATGCTGGACCTTGCCAGCGATATCCTGTTGCGAGAGGCAGTGCTGGAAGGAAGTGAGGATACTTCTTCGGTCGATAAAGCGTTGATTGATTTGCCCGACATGGACCCTGATTTGGCCTATCAGTTATCTCAGGCAGGCTTCTCGACCCCGCGTGAGCTGGGTGAGAGCGGTCTGGATGACGTGTTGGAGAAGTTGCCTGATGTAGATGAAGATCTTGTTAGCCAGTTGATTCTCTCGGCCAGAGCTGATATCGTTGCAGCTGCGAATGCAGAGCAAGCGACGAAAGAAAGTCAGGCAGCGCCTCGGGATGCAACCGCAAATTCAGGCGGCGCCCCAGAGCTGTCAGAAAACAACTGAGGATTTTCAGGATATGGCTGATCAGACGATTCGGGCGTGGGCTACTGAGCTCCAGGTACCTCTGGATCTTTTAATTGACACCCTGTCCAAGGCTGAATGGGCAAAAACATCCCCAGACGATACCGTAACCGAAGAAGAGCAGAGTAAGGCGAAACGGCTCATTATCAAAGCCAGGCTTGCCGCTAAAAAAGGCGGTCATGCTTTGGCTGCTGCCAAGGCGGCTGCTAAGCCAGAAGAAGCTCCCCCTGCCACTGTAAAACCGAGCGTGCCTGAAAAAGCTCCGGCTCCTGTCCAGCCGCCGGTATCAACTGCCAAACCTACAGAAGGCAACCAGGAATTTGCACAGCTTCAGAAACGGTGGGCTGTAACTAAGGCCAAAGAGGCAAAAGAGTTGGAGCAGAAGCGGGCGCATGCGCGCGCAGAAGCTGAAAAACGTGCTCTGGAGCGCGCGAAAGTTTTGGCTCAGGAAGTCAAAGCTGAAGCCCCTGCCCCAGCCGCGCCGCCTGCTCAGTCTGCCGCCCCCAAACGTAGCGGCAACTACAGCCGTCCACAGCAAAGACCGGTGCGTCGTAAGCGCGCTAGCAAGGTAGGCGCTGATCGCGGTCAGCAGCAGGCGCAGAAGAAACAGGGCGCCAGTACAGAGCCAGCACCTTTTCAACCCAAAACTATAGAGATTCCAGAAATTATTCAAGTGGCTGATTTGGCCCACCGAATGTCTGTTAAATCTGGCGTCGTTATCAAAACCCTGTTGGATATGGGAGTGGTTGCTACAGCGACGCAGAATATCGAGCAGGAGACAGCCGAGCTCGTTGTCGTTGAGTTGGGGCACAATGCTACGACCGTTAACGATAGGGCAGCAGAAACCAAGCTAGAGACCTATCTGAACCAAGAATCTGCTGTCGTTACTCGCGCTCCAGTCGTGACGATCATGGGCCACGTTGATCATGGTAAAACCACCTTGCTCGACTATATTCGTAAATCCAAAGTAGCTGATTCAGAAGCTGGAGGGATTACGCAGCATATTGGCGCTTATCAGGTTGAGACTGATCGGGGGCCGATTACTTTTATTGATACACCAGGCCACGAAGCTTTCAGCAGCCTGCGTGCCAGAGGGGCGAAAGCCACGGATTTGATCATCTTAGTGGTAGCAGCAGACGATGGCGTCAAGCCTCAGACGATCGAAGCGATCCAGCATGCGCAGACGGCAGATGTTCCCATTGTCGTCGCTCTAAACAAGATTGACAGAGCGCGCTCCGATATTGAAAAGATCAAAGAACAGCTGGCCAGCAATGGTGTTCAAGTTGAAGGTTGGGGTGGCGAAGTACAGGCAGTTCCTATTTCTGCTAAAACCGGCAAAGGCATTCCCGATCTTTTGGAAGCAGTGCAGCTGGAAGCCGAAATCAGAGAACTACGTGCTTCAGTAACAGGGCCAGCCCGTGGGTTGGTTTTAGAGGCTCAGTTGAAGCCCGGCTATGGTGCAGCGGCTACTTTGCTTGTACAATCAGGCACCCTCAAGGTCGCCGATAACATTTTGGTAGATGCACAAGAGGTCCGGGTGCGGGCGATGGCTAGCTTTGACGGCACCAGACTCAAAGAAGCGATCCCCTCGACTCCTGTAGAGATCACCGGTTTTTCTGCGGTGCCTGACGTCGGTCTGGCTTTTTGCGCAGTAGCGGATGCTCGACTGCGTCGAGAAGTGCTGGAATACCGCGCACGTATTGCTAATAGCCGCCGGAATATCAAAGCCAAGGTAGGTTTGGATGCTCTTTTCAGCAGTCAACCTGACCTGAAAGAATTGAATCTGGTCGTCAAAGCGGATGTTCGTGGCTCTTTGGAATCTATTCAAAGTGCTTTGATGCGCTTGGGTAATGATCGGGTCAAAGTACAGATAGTCTCCAGTGGAGTAGGAGGTATTGGCGAGAGCGATATCAATTTGGCGCATGCTGTCCATGGGTTGGTTATTGGTTTCAACACTAGGGCCGATAACTCAGCCAAAAAAGCCGCTAGAGAGATGGCCATAGAGGTCAGGTATTACAGCACAATATATGCTTTGATCGAGGATATCGAACTTGCCCTGAGCGGCATGTTGGAGCCAGAACTCAGAGAAGAAATCATTGGTAAGGCTCAAGTTAAGGAAGTCTTTACTTCTTCCAGCTTTGGCCTCATTGCCGGCTCGGTCGTCGTGGAAGGAGTGGTGAAACGCGATGAGCCCATCCGCGTTTTGCGTGATAATGTGGTGGTGTTTGAAGGCTCGTTGAGTTCGTTGCGTCGCTATAAGAACGACGTAGACGAGATCAATGAAGGCGTCGAGTGCGGAATTGGTGTGCGCGACTATAAGGACGTGCGCGTTGGGGATTACATCGAAGTCTTTTCTGTTCGCGAAGTGCAAGCCGAGTTGAGGCGTTCTGAATGAGAGCGACTGCGCAATCAGAAGGCCGTCTTAAGCGTCTTGGAAAGATAATTCAGAGGCATTTGACAGACATTTTGCGCGATCAAGTTCGGGATACGCATCTTCAGCATCAGGTGATCAGCGCGGTTGATTTGTCTGCAGATATGTCAGTGGCGAAGGTGTACTGCCAGCCTGTTTTTAGCTCTGTAGCACCATCTACGGAGCAAATTTCTGACCAATCTGACGCTACGCGCCTAGCCCCGTTGCAAAAAGCAGCAACTTTTTTGCGCATGGAGCTGGGGCAGAGGGTCCGTATTAGGCGCGTGCCAGCACTGCACTTTGTTCTGGATCACCGATTGAACTATATTGAAGAAGTTCAGCAAATTCTGAAGCAGGTTGATGCCGATGCTGAGTAAACAAGCTGGGCTCGGGTACCTGCTTCAAGATGCAGGAATGCAAACTGTGCTGAGACCAGAATATAATCTGTGGAGTTCAGTGGTTAATATCTGCCTATCTGTTTGGATAGGTCGGGTATGTGCCAATGAATGCAGACAATCTGCAGGAGCAAATCGCAAACTGCAGGATAATCAGGCTGGACTGTTTCCAGTTGCCTGAACCTTTGAAATAAGAAGCTGAAGTGAAGAAAAAACAGCCAGCAGTGAGCGGCATTCTGCTACTGAACAAATCAACTGGACTGACGTCCAACCGCGCACTATATGACGTCAAACGCCTGTATTCCGAGCGCAAAGTCGGGCACAGCGGGAGCTTGGATCCGATTGCGACGGGCATGTTGGTCTGTTGTCTCGGTGAAGCGACTAAATTTTGCTCTTGGCTTTTGAATGCAGATAAGACTTACCAAACGCGTTTGATTCTGGGCAAGCGCACCGATACAGGCGACGCCGAAGGGACTGTTATTTCAGAGCGCCCAGTCAAAGTCACACGCGATCAGCTTGAAGCGGCAGTGGAGACGTTTCGGGGTACGATCGAACAGATCCCTCCCATGTATTCGGCTATCAAGTATCAAGGGCAAGCTTTATACAAGTTGGCGCGCCAAGGCAAGACTGTGGAACGCCAGCCCCGCACTGTTCATATTACCGATTTGAAAATTGATACATTCAGTGCCCCTGCACTAGATCTTTCTATTAGTTGCAGTAAGGGTTTTTATGTGCGTTCTTTGGCGGATGATCTAGGTGAGTTGTTGGGTTGTGGTGCCCACGTGAGTCAGTTGCATCGGGTTCAGGTTGCCCCTTTCGAGAGCCATCAGATGTTGCAGGTATCCGAGCTTGAAGCGTTGTCAGAAACGGAAAGATTGCAGCGCCTGCTACCAGCTGATAGCCATCTTAAAGACATGCCGCAACTGGATGTGATGCCCCCTGTGGCCGAAAGGTTGCAGACGGGTAATATGGTACCGCTACGGCAAGAGGTGCAGCCTGGGTGGGTTCGCCTGTATTGCAACGAACAGTTGCTTGGGTTGGGGGAAGTTGGTCCCAGAAAGAATATGTTGATACCACGAAAAATTATGAAGTTAATGGGCTACCATGCTCAAGCTTCGACACATGGGCAGCTGCAGTCGGGGGCGGCTTCTCATTCAGGATAGCAGAGAGACCTCGTCACAGGAGATACATGGATGTCAATCAGTAAAGAGCAGAAACAGAAGACAGTTGAGCAGATGGGAGGCCAGCCCAATGATACGGGTTCCTCCGAGGTTCAAGTGGCTCTTTTGACTTTGCGAATTCAAGATTTGCAGGAGCATTTTAAGCAGCATATTCACGACCACCATTCGAGACGGGGGTTGATAGGCATGGTTAGCAAAAGACGAAAGCTATTGAAATATCTGCGCCGGAAGGACGAAGCTAAGTATCTAGCGGTGATTAAAAAATTGAAGCTGCGCAGGTAAGAGTTGATTAAGGTCAGCCTGCACAGCATGCCAGATCTGATGTGGATTGGCGCCGGTCTGGGTGTGTGTAGCTGCTCGCAGCTGATCGCATTAGATCAAGGCAGCATTATGAATTATTCAAATTAATAATAAGGAGATGAAATGGATAGTAAGTTATTTAAAGGGTATGCAGAGGTTTCAGGCCAGTTCGGCGGGCAGGAATTGCACTTGGAAACGGGCCGCATCGCGCGTCAGGCGACTGGAGCTGTATTGGCCTCTATGGGGGACATACGCGTGCTAGCGACTGTTGTTGCCAGCCAGACCGCCCAGCCCAACCAAAGTTTTTTCCCTCTGACGGTCAATTACCAAGAGCGTATGTACGCTACTGGGCGTATTCCAGGCAGTTTCTTTCGAAGAGAGGGGCGCCCTACTGAAAAAGAAACGTTGACGAGCCGTTTGATTGACCGGCCCATTCGTCCGCTGTTCCCCGACTATTTCTTAAATGAAGTGCAAGTTGTTTGTACTGTGCTTTCGTCGGATCGCAATGAGAACGCGGATATTGCTACATTTGCGGCTGTCTCTGCTGCATTGGAAATTTCAGGAGTGCCTTTTGCAGGCCCAATCGGGGCCTGTCGGGTCGGCTATAGCCAAGCGTCGGGTGAATACCTCTTGAATCCTGATGTTAAACAACTGGAAACATCCGATCTGGATATGGTGGTTGCGGGCACCGACAAAGCGGTACTGATGGTAGAGTCTGAGGCCTGCGAATTGTCTGAGCAACAAATGACCGGTGCCATAGGTTTTGCGCATCAACAGATGCAGGTGGTCATTCAATTGGTCAAGGAATTGAGCGACAAAATTGATAAGCCGGTCTGGCCCGTTCACTCTGCCGAAGGAGCTGACGATACGCTGCGCCAAAACATGGAAAGCCAATACGGCGAGGCGATTCGTGCAGCCTACCAAGTGGTGGATAAATCCAGTCGTCAAGCGCAGCTAGCTAGCCTGAAAGAGCAGTGTATAGCGGAGCATGCAGACGAGGATTCTGACGCTGCTGGCGTATTCAAGAAGCTGGAAAAGGGGATTGTGCGTGAACAGATATTGAAGCAGGGGGTTCGTATCGACGGGCGCTCACTTAATGAAGTGCGGGCTTTGGATATGGAAGTTGGTATCTTGCCTGGCGCGCATGGCTCTGCGCTCTTCACTCGAGGTGAAACCCAGACTATTGCTACTGCTACTTTGGGAGCTACCAAACTCAAGCAGTTGGTAGAAGGGCTGGACGGTATTGAAAATGACAGGCTCATGCTCCACTACAACTTTCCGCCTTTCAGTGTCGGTGAGGTTGGTTTCATGACCGGCCCCAAGAGGCGGGAAATCGGCCATGGCAGACTTGCGCGTCGTAGTATAGAGTCTTTGCTTCCAGATGAAGCGGATTTTCCTTACACTATCCGCATCGTGTCGGATATCACTGAGTCCAACGGTTCTTCATCCATGGCCAGTGTTTGTGGAGCCAGTTTGGCGCTCATGGATGCGGGCGTTCCGCTGTCGCGAGCTGTGGCCGGAGTGGCCATGGGGCTTGTCAAGGAAGATTCAGAATATGCTGTGCTTACAGACATTTTGGGTGACGAAGACCATCTCGGTGACATGGACTTCAAAGTTGCCGGTACGTCAGAAGGTATTACCGCGCTGCAGATGGATATCAAAACTACCGGCCTTGATGAGTCCATATTGGCCGAAGCTGTTGGTCAGGCGCGGCAGGCGCAGTTGCATATTCTGGGTGAGATGAATAAAGTGCTCGACCATTCCCGTCCGGATGTGTCGCCCAATGCTCCCAAGGTTGAAACTTTGAAAATCGCTCCGGATCAGGTTCGACTGGTCATCGGCAAAGGTGGCAGCACCATTAAGGCGATTCAACTAGAGACCAAAGCCGAGATTGAAATAGCAGATGATGGCACGGTGAGTATCTATGGAGAATCCCTGGAATCCAGACAGGCGGCCATCGAACAGATCAAAGATTTGACGGCTATGCCAGAGGTCGGTAGCACCTATGAAGGTCGAGTGGAAAAAATTCTAGATTTTGGTGCCTTTGTCAGCATTCTTCCTGGCAAAGATGGGTTGGTGCATATTTCTGAAATTGCCCACGAACATGTGAAAAATATCCATGACTATCTGGAGGAAGGTCAGGAAGTAACAGTGAAACTGCTTGAAATAGATGATCGCGGTCGCTTGCGGCTGTCTATGAAAGCTTTGTTGCAAAAAGACAAATCCTGAAATAGCAACCCGTATGCAAGATCCAGTCGGTGACCATCGAACAGTCCGAGTCTGGATGACAGCGGCGATAGCGGAGCAGTATCGTCTGGATATCGCCTCCGCTTTGCCGGGTGCAAAGCTTCTGTTGCTGGATGAGAACGGAGCACCCGTTGACGGCGACCAGCAGTCTGCTGGTTTGTCTGCGGATTTTTCTTCCGATTCGTTGTTGGTGTCTTATGATTTATTTCTAAGTAGCAGAGACAATCCTGCTATTGGAGATAATTTGGTCGCTTTGGCTCGTCAATGCGCATGGGTTCAAGCTGGTAGTGCTGGCGCCGATGATCCGTTGTTGCAACGAATCCGTGCTAGTGCCAAGCGGTATTGCAATGCTGCTGGCGTCCATGCTGTCCCGATTGCGCAGTACGTCTTTGCGCAATTATTGAGATGGCATCGCCGCCTCGATCTGCATGCTGCTCAACAACGTGATCGGCAGTGGCGCCCTTTTTTGGTGGATTGCGAATTGACCGGTAAAACGCTGGGCATATTAGGCTACGGGGGCATAGGCCGAGAAGTCGGCCGCTTGGGTAAGGCGTTCGGTATGCGTGTGTTGGGTTGGCGCCGACAGGCTCAGCCTTGCGAGTATGCCGATGAGGTTCATCAAGGCCCAGAAGCTTTTGCTGATATTCTGCGCAAGAGCCAATGTCTGGTTATGAGCCTGCCACAGGATGCTGGAACCGACAGGATTGTGGGAGAAGCCGAGTTGAGGCAGTTACCTCAGGGGGCTGTGTTGATTAATGTTGGTCGAGGCAGTACTTTGGATGAGGCGGCGCTGGTACAGGTTCTCACCGATGAGCATTTGGCATTTGCTGCTGTGGATACGACTCGGGTGGAGCCTCTAGAGCCTGATTCAGCTCTATGGCAAGCGCCCAATCTCTCAATTACCCCTCACGACTCAGCTTGGTCGCCTTTGGCTGCAGGTAGGCTGTGTCATTTGCTGTGTGAGAATTTGGGACGTTGGAGTCGCAATCAGCCTCTTCTCAATGAGGAACAAAGCCACTAGTTGGCGGGTGGAAAAAACCGGAAAGGAATTTCTGTCGATTTATCCTGAGTGTTTTCGCTTTCCTTCGAGTTGTCTTGTGTGTTTTCACTTTCCTTTGTTTCGGTTAGGCTGTAATCAATAGTGGCAGACTGTGCTGCTGTGCGTTCTGCTTGGACTGGATTGGCTGGTGTCTCTGCCCCAGCAGCGTCTGGGACTGCTCTAGGTTGTAGATTCTCTGGCGGTATCTTGCCAGCCTTCAAGGGTTGTAGTTGCGGGGCATTCTCAGCTTGACGGTCAGCGACCGGTGCTGTTGCAGACGCATGTTCGGATCCAGCGGCTTTGGGATCAAGGCTCTCAGGTTCTGAGGCCGTGCCGTCTGGTGCCTCTGCCCCAGCAGCGTTTGGGACTGCTCTAGGTTGTAGATTCTCTGGCGGTATTTTGCCAGCCTTCAAGGGTTGTAGTTGCGGGGCGTTCTCAGCTTGACGGTCAGCGACCGGTGCTGTTGCAGACGCATGTTCGGATCCAGCGGCTTTGGGATCAAGGCTCAAAGGTTCTGAGGTCGTGTCGTCTGGTGCCGATTCGATATGCGCATCTACAGTTTGGTACGGTAGCTCTTCGTAACTCAGATCAGAGGGCAAATTACTCGTGGTATTGGCGCCTAGATCTTGAATTTTTCGGGCTCGACCCACCAGATTGCCTCTGCCTGTATGCAGGGTGTTGAGGCTGTCGGTGTATTGTTGTTGTGCGCGGTCCAGGCTTTTCCCGACTGACTGCATCCTGTCAACAAATTGGCAGAATTTATCATACATTTTTCCGGCCTGACTGGCGATCTCTTGTGCATTTTTGTTTTGTTTTTCAAGCCGCCAGATATGCTCAATCACTCGCAAAAGAGGTAAGAGGGTTGTAGGTGAAACCAAAGCGATGCGCTTATTGAAAGCATCCTGAAGCAACTCGGGGCTCTCTTGGGCAATATAGATGTAGGCCGGTTCGATGGGGATAAACATGAATGTGAAATCGACTGTGCTCAGTTCAGTCAACTGGTCGTATTTTTTAGATGCCAGATTCTTGATTTCTTTGCGGACTTGGTCCAGAAATGCTTTCCCCGTCTGTTGCCGCTGCGGATCCTCTGATGCATGGAATTCCAGCCAAGAGTTGAGCGTTAATTTGGCATCGATAACGATATCGCGTTCGTTGGGCAAATGAATCACGGCATCGGGGCGCATGGCAGAGATTTTCCCTTCGCTATCAGCCAATCGATACTGCCGCTGCATTTCATATCCTTGGCCTTTCTGCAATCCAGAGGATTCCAATACTTTTTCCAAAAGGATTTCGCCCCAGTCGCCGCGCATTTTGCTATCGCCTTTGAGAGCTTTGGTGAGTTGCTTGGCTTCGCTCTGGACATGGGAAGTTTGTTCGTTGAGCATTTTGATGGTCGTCTGTAGCTCTTGCCGTTCGCGTGTTGCGAACTGATTGGTTTGCAGAAGATCGGTGCGCAGTTTGTCGATGCCTTCTGCAAAAGGTTTAAGTGTCTCTTCCAGCGTATTTTTGCCTTTGTTGGCCATCAATTCTCTTTGTTCTGCAAGAACCGAGTTAGAGATATTGGCAATCTGATCGCTAGATTGAGTCAGCCAATCGGATTGCTGTTGCATCAACTGAATTTTTTGTTGATGGCTAGCCAATTCAATGTAGGTAGCCTGCAATTGCTGTTGTAGCTCAGATTCTTTTTTGAGCTGCAGTTGCCATTTGCGGTGATAATCCCAAGCAACCAGAGCTCCGACCAGAGCTCCGACCAAAACTCCTAACACAATCCCTAGCAGACCGCCGATCATAAAAGGCATTTTTGTTCCTCTTTATTCCTTGAATTGTTTAAAGTAGTGTGAGTATGAACAATCAGCCAGCATCTCTCTCCCTTATGCGTGGTATTCGATGCTCAGCGTTGGAGGCTGTAACATTGCGCGCGCAAAACGCAAAATAGGTAGAACGTACTGCCCGAATTACTAATTTTGTATCCTTGTACCTTTTGCTGATGGCTCTGTACCTTTTGCTGATGGCTCTGTACCCTTTGCTGAAGGCTCTCTGCTAAAGGCTCTTGTATGTTTTTGCTGAAGGCTCTTTACCCTTAGCTGAAGGCTCTAATTTGTTGAACCAGTATAAATCACGTGTGCATTATCATAATAGAAAATAGCTTGATTGATACGTTGGCGGTTTGTTCTCTTCCTGTCCGAGCCACCCCGAGCGTGCATGGTGTAACAGCTCAAGGGGCGAACGCAATAGAATCAAGTGTGCGATAGGCCCCGTAGTTCAACGGATAGAACAAGACTCTCCTAAAGTTTAGATGCAGGTTCGATTCCTGCCGGGGTCACCAGATGTATTACTACCGCATGCTGGAATAGATGCCGCCTGCCTTGAATAATGTACAGCGACCTATGGTGTCCATCAAGCCACGAGCAACCGTGATCCTAAAAGCTGCGTCTGGCCACTCTGTCCAGGGGCGTGCAATTGCTGAAAGCCGCCTGCTAACGGCTTTGGGTAGCTGGTTGCCCGCGCGAAGTTCTGGGCACGAGATTGTCGTGCGTCATATGGCGAAGGCGGCCCCCGATTCAAGCGATAGGGCACAGGCAATAGAAGGGGTTCTAGCACACCGAGTGGTGGTAGCTGACCCTTCTGTAGAAGAAAATTTGTACCAGATCACCACGATTGCCACAGGAGATGTATTGGTATTTGTAGATGTAGATTTCCGCCCGGATGCCAGCACGCTGAGCTTTATCGATCATTTGAGCCAGTCCCCGCCTATATGGGGTTGGTTTCGCCTCGACCCCAGCAGCTGCCCGCTGCCTTGGGTGGCCAGATATTTGAATGTTGTAGCTGGGCTCACTCGATTGCCTGAGCCGGAGTCCGGCTTTTTCGTGCACAGACATTTATTGAACGCAGTAGGGGGTATTGATGCAGGTGCTGATAGTCCTTTGGCTGTTTTGGTGCGCAAGCTAAGGCGCATCATGCATCCTCAATCTCAAGGAGCATTGGCGGCCTCAGAATTGACGGCTTTCAACACCCAGGTAGGGGCTCGCTTTCTGCAGCGTTTGTCGCAGCGCGTGCTGCTACAAGGCCCCCGCTTTTGAACTTGTTGGATGACTTTTTGGAAATAGGGAGGGTTTGTGGAAGATTGGATTCTTAGGGTGGCGAACCTTGCCATTCGGAAAGGCAATCGACTTCTGATTAAGCGCTTTAATCTGGAATTGCATACTGGTGAGTTTGTTCATTTACAAGGCGACAACGGCTGCGGTAAGACGACATTGCTCAAGGCGCTGATGGGCATTGGATCGTTGGCATCTGGCTCGATTCTGTGGCGTAAAAGCATAAGCAATGGCGCACATGCGTTCTCGGGGCGCGAAGTGGGTTATGTAGGGCATGCCAATGCGCTTAAACCATTATTAAGTGTCCGGGAAAACTTGCAGATGCCGGCGTCAGGGCGCCCAATTGATTCTGATCAAATGGCAACAGTATTGGCACAAGCTCAGTTGGAACCCTTAGCTGATCTACTGGTGCAGGCGCTTTCAGCTGGCCAAAAGCGCCGTGTCGCATTGGCTGGCCTGTTGCTGCGCCCGACTCGACTATGGATTCTGGATGAACCTTTCGCGGCTTTAGATGCGTCTGCGAGCGCGCACTGGCTTCAATTGTGCCGCGATTTCTGTCGACAAGGTGGCACTGTTTTGTTTACGGCCCATCAATTGAAGCTAGATGGTGTGCGCAGTGTTTCGGTGCAGGCGGCACCATCGTGAAATTGCCAGTGCTTTTTCATGAACTCAAAGGCTTTTTTATCCGCGACCGGCTGGTTGCGCTGAGGCGGGCTTCTTGGCTCAGTCCGATTGTGTTTTTTGCCGTCATTCAAGCTCTTTTTGCTATTGTTCTGAAAGGTGAGTTGCATTCCAACCCAGTGTTAATTCCTGCTTTGATCTGGGCAGGCCTGCTGCTGGCATGCCAATTGTCTGTGGATTCTGTATTTACTGAAGACTATCAGGATGGTAGCCTGGAGCATTTGATGCTGTCTGATTCTGTAGCAGGAGCTGTTCTGATGCGCTTATTAGCACAATTGAGCATTACAGGTGTGTTGCTTTGTCTGGTGGCGCTCGCTTTTGCCCTGCTGTTAGGGTTATCAGTGAGTGCGCTGCCTGTATTTGCTCTGACCTTGCCAGCTGGCGTCATCGCGTTGACGGTATTAGGTAGCTTTGGTAGCGCACTGACCTTAGGACGTGGAGGGTTGTTGGCAGGAGTATTGACTATTCCTCTGGCTTTACCTGTTATTTTGTTGGCTGTAGGGGCATCGATTGCTGGTTTGTCTGGTGGGTTGTGGCTGGATACTCTGCTCAAGCTCTGGGGGTTGGCCATCGCCCTGTTGTTGCTGTTCCCGCCGGTTCTCGCAGCCGTGTTGGAGTTGCATCTGGAATAGTCTGGATCAAGAGGTAAAATCAACTACTAGAGCGCAGCCTGAACTGGCTGGGCACCCAGCAAACGCAAGCTTGCTGCACAATTGGAACTCATTGAGCTAGCTGTATCGAATGTCGCGTTCTGTGTTGCCAACAATCTTTGGGCTGGACATTTGGTTGCATCGTTTGGGGTCGCCCAAGTGGTTTTATCGGCTGACCTCACCTTGGCTCCTGCCTTTTGCAGTGGTGGCATTGCTGCTACACTGTCTCGCGGTTGGCTGGGGGTTGTTTCTGGCCCCTTCTGACTTCCGCCAAGGTGAAGCCTATCGTATCATTTACTTGCACGTGCCTGCGGCCAGTCTGGCGCAGTTAGTGTATGGGTTGCTTGCGGTATCTGGGCTGGTATTCTGGATTTGGCGGATCCGTCTGGCCGCTATGTTGATTGCTGCTGCCGCACCTGTAGGTACGGCCTTGACGCTGGCCGCTTTGTTCACCGGTGCTCTTTGGGGTCAGATTACCTGGGGAACTTGGTGGCTGTGGAGCGATCCTCGGTTGATGTCCAGTTTAGTACTGCTGTTTTTGTATCTAGGGCTTGTAACATTGAACCTCGCTTTTGACGATAAAGACAAAGCGGATCGGTTGGTCAGTGTACTAGCAGTGGTAG
The DNA here is from genome assembly GCA_051008935.1 of Gammaproteobacteria bacterium. Taxonomy (GTDB): domain Bacteria; phylum Pseudomonadota; class Gammaproteobacteria; order JBPCXB01; family JBPCXB01; genus JBPCXB01. The sequence goes on from JBPCXB010000066.1 coordinate 22,497, forward strand.
GAGCAGCGAACCTACCCGTTATCCGTTATTCGGTAGAGTGGTGGAATTCTTTGCACCAGCCCGCATCTCTTAGTATCACAGGTTCTAGTCTGCACGCATCGATTCTGTGGCCACTACTGGCCGCACTTTTTACCTTGGCGTTAGTGGTTGCAAGTGGCTTAGCATTGCGTATGAATGAGCAGATTCAGCAAAGATATCCAGGGCGTGTGGGGTAGATTTGATGCTGGATTTGCAAATGGCTTCATGGTACAGCAGCAGCTATGCTGTCATCATCGGCCTGTGCGTGCTGGCGTGGGTTGTGTTGCTGGTCTTTATTCTGGGCCAGCCGCTTTACCGGCGGCTTCACAGGGGTGCAATATCTGAAACCACCTACATAGAGCGGCAACCATGAAAGCAGGGGTTGGCGGTAAAAGTGTAATCAGAAAAAAGCGTTGGTTACAGGTAGCGGCCATGCTGGTAGTGGGCGTCTTGTTGGTAACGCTGATCATTGGTTCGCTGATCGAAGACACAGGGGCTTATTTGGTACCCTCACAGATTGATGCATCGCGTGAACGCTGGGTAGGATCCAGAGTAGTAGTAGGGGGATGGGTACAGGCTGGTAGTTGGTCGCGCAAAGGGTTAGAGCACCAGTTCTTTCTTGTCGATGATGACGCGAGCTTGTTGGTGAAATATACAGGTATCGTGCCCGATTTGTTTGCCGAAAGTGAGGTGGCAGTTGCAACGGGACGGTTCGTTGCAGAAGGCTATCTAGCGGCCGATCAGGTGTTGGCGCGGCACGATGAAAATTACCGCCCTCCGGGTCTGTCTGAATAGGCGGGCTCAGAGACAGTAACGCTTTGGAAGTCGGGTAGGTATTTTGTCATACGCAGGCATGATGGCACTGCTGTTACTAGCAGTAGCATCTTTGGTACAGTTTGTGCTGCCATTTGTTGAGCGCTACCGCTCGGGCGACAAGCTGCCTCAGGAATCGCTGGTGTATCTGTATCGCGCTCTTTCGGCAGTACAGCTAACGGGTGCATTAGTGGCTTTCGTCTGTCTTGAAATCCTGCTTTTAACCGATGATTTTTCGGTTGCCTATGTGCAAGCCAATTCGCATACCGATTTGCCTTTGGTCTATAAAATCGCTGCCCTTTGGGGAGCGCACGAGGGGTCGCTGTTGCTCTGGGTGCTCTTGCTTGCAGCCTGGGCACTGTGGCTTCCTATGGATGATGCTGCAAGCCCCATGCCGGCCCGTTCCGTGATGGCCGGTATCATCTGTTTGTTTACGTTTTTTACCGTCCTGACCTCTAACCCATTTGTTCCTCTTTTGCCGCTTGCGCCTCTGGTCGGATCCGATCTTAATCCCCTGTTACAGCATCCGGCGCTGGCGATTCATCCGCCAATACTCTATGCAGGTTACACAGCTACAGCCTTGCTCTTTGCTTTGGCTGTGCAAGCATTGGCATCCGGACAGTGGGGCTCAACTCTGACACCACAAATGTCTGTTCGCAGCCGGGTTTCTCTGGGGCTGTTGACAGCGGGGATTTCTCTTGGCAGTTGGTGGGCGTATCAAGAATTGGGCTGGGGCGGTTTTTGGTTCTGGGATCCCGTTGAAAGCCTGTCGTTATTGCCTTGGTTTTTGGTGGCTGCTTTAGTACACACTTTGGCTTCTGGCCGGGTACCAAGAGCTATTGCGCCGGCGATCAGTTGGAGCTTAGTATTGGCAATCCTGTGCTTTCCGATGGCAGTGCTAGGGGCGTTTATGGTGCGTTCAGGCCTTTTAATTTCAGTACACAGCTTTGCCTCAGACCCGAGCCGCGGCCTCTTTCTTTTGGCTCTGTTAGCTGTTATCGCTGTGCCTGCCTTGTTGCTTTTGCTACGAGCCGCGCGCTTAAAAACGCGTACCGGGCCGCCGCGCCATGAAGCGCAAGTGCTCTACTCCAGGGGTGCGTTGCTTCTTTGGGCCGCTTTGGCGTTCACAGTGTTCGAAGCAGTTGTATTGCTGGGATTACTGTATCCGTTAGGCTATGAGGTATTTACAGGGCGCAAAGCCACTCTCGGAGCCCCATATTTCGAAACTGTGCTATTTCCTCTGGCGGTGGCTACAGCTCTAGGATTGACGGTGGCTTTAGATTCCAAGTGGTTTGCCAGTGTCAGTGCGCGCACTGGCGTGCAGGGAGCTTCGCATTGGATTGCCAAAGGCAAATGGGTGTGGATCTGGTTGGTGTTGTGGGGGGTGATGGTTTTGATCTACTCCCGAGGATACGATCAGACTCAGGGCGGAGGCGTGTTCTCTCAAGACGGGGTGGTTCTTGCCTGGATCGCCTTGCTATTGACTTTTTTACTGATGGCATTCAGATCGTTGTTACGTTATCTGATCTTTCAGTGGCAGGGTTCTATGCGCCAGGTCGCAGCGCAGTCTTCGGCTGGAATTTCTACAAGGGTGCCTTTCAGATGGCGTATGTGGATAGCGCACACTGCGGTTATTCTATGTGCGCTGGGCGCCAGTCTGCAGGGGGTTATGGGCCAGAGACAAGAAGTGCTCATAGCGGTCGGTGAGCAGTTGGAAACTCAGGTCGGTAGGTTGGTATTCAATGACCTGAACGAAACATTTGCACCTAATTATCGGGGTCAACTCGCTCATTTTTCCCTTTATACCTTTGCAGGAACGCAAGTGGATCTGTATCCTGAAAAGCGCCTGTATTTGGCACGCGGGCAGGTATTGACTGAAGTGGCCGTTGCTCAGGTTGCTTGGGGTGATTTTTATCTAGCTCTCGGCGCAGCTGAAACGGACGGTAGATGGCCTCTGCGTATACATTACAAACCATTTATGTGGCTTTTGTGGTTAGGGTTGGGTCTGTTAGCAATCGGTTTGATCTTGCCAAATAGCTGGGGTAAGTGGCTTGGAAACCAAATAGGGGTCACTGTGCGTTTGGGTGTCGCATTTGTCCGTGCCAGTATTTTGCAAATGGTACGCGCTTGGAGTCGGGTTAAATGAAGCGTTTTGTGAGAGAGCTGATGCCCGTAGTGGTCTTTCTGCTGAGCTTTCTTTTTGGGGGCGTGCTCGTGCTTTCGCTGGTCGTGCTTTTTGAACAGAGTTCAAATGTACAGCAGACGGTTGGGCTGGATCTGGCGTTGCCTGAAAGCCGTTTGCCGACTTTGCCGCCCTCTGAGTCCGGGCAGAAATACAGCATGCGCGGCGCATTTAAGGGGCCTGCTGTGGTCAATTTCTGGGCAAGCTGGTGCCATCCTTGTGCTGTAGAGCACAGCACTTTATTGCGGATTTCGCAACAGGGCGTGCCGATTTACGGCGTGCTGTATCAAGACGAAATGGCTGCTGGCTCTGAATTTTTGCGAGCCAGAGGGTCCCCTTTTGAGAAAGTGTTGGTCGATAATCAGGGAGTGGGCGTCGAAATCGGCATTACCGGTATCCCAGAAACTCTGGTTATTGATGCGCAGGGCATCATTAGAGGTCGTTGGACCGGCGCTTTGGATGAAGAGACCTGGGAGCAGCAAATGCGTCCGCTCTATTTGTCTCTTAAGTCAGATAAGTCAGATAAGTCAGATCCAGTATTCTAGCCATGTCCGCCTCTGATATTTTCAAAACGAAAGCGTTGTTGATGGTGCTGCTCGTGTGGATGCCGCCGGCTTTGACTGCCCCGGAACAGAGATGGCCCTTTGAAGATGCTGAGCAGCATGCAATATTCATGCAACTGCAGCAGGAATTAATTTGCCCGACTTGTCAGGGCGCGAGTTTGGAAGAATCGCCGGCTCCTATTGCTTTGGACATGCGTAAGGCGGTTTACAGCCAAGTCAAAGCAGGCAAAACAGCAGCTGAAATCAGGCAATGGATGGTGGAGCGCTATGGTCCGACGGTTACCACACGGCCTGTCGGGGATTCGCGCTGGTTTTTATGGCTACTTCCGTTATTTGCGGCTCTGGCTGGTGCATTTGCTCTCTATCGATCTCTCAGAACATGATTGTTGCCGCCGCCTGTGTGACGCTGTTTCTGGTGTTGATGCCACTGGTATGGCTTGTGTGGTTGCGTCCTTCAGATAGGCGTGTGCTGATGGTGTTGCTGTCCATTGTGGTGATGGCCATAGGGGCTTACGGTTATTTGGTCTGGCCGTTTTGGAAATTGGAGCTTCTGGATCGTCAATATCAGCAATTTCAGCCTCAAACAGCCACCGAGCAGCAATTGGATCAGCTGTTGATGAGTAGTCGGGAACTGCTGCGGCAATGCAGCAGATTGGGTTCTTTGTGTTTGCGCGTGCGCAGCCTGATGGCGGATACTATGAGCCACTCTGGGCGCTACGCGCAGGCTAATCAACAGTATGATTATTTGTTGGCGCAATCTCAAATACAAGATCCCGATCTGTTCTATCGCTATGCGCGTAGCCTGTATCTAGAAGCACGCACACCACAGCTTGCTATTAATCCTGCGCCGACAGTTCCGGATGCACAATTAGAGCAGGCAGAGCGACTGGCAGCTGAAGCTCTGAGCCAGAAGCCACAGCAGGTTGGAATTCTGCTACTGCTTGCAGATATAGCAGAGGCGCGTTCTGATGATAAAGGGGCGTTGGGATATCTAACAGAAGCGCTCAGTCTGGTCCAAGCCCAACCGTCTACCGCTGTTTCAGATTCGCGCCTTGACTGGATCTTGTTAGATCGGATCGGCCAATTGAAAAAGCGGCGTGCACCCAGAGCGCAGAACTATCAATTACAGGTTCAGTTTGAAATTGCTGACAGTTGCCTGAAGGGCATAACTGATTTCGAGCCTTCTAGAGTGCAGGTGTTAATGGAGGCATTTTTAGAACAGGTAGCAGGTTTGCCGCTGGCTCGTGCTGCCTATACGTTGAAGCGTGCATCTACCAGCGCCAACAAGCTGGAGCAATTCACTTTGACCGATGCCCAATTCTTGATCGCAGGCTTTGACCTGGCAACCGCATACAGTCGTCAGGATGCAGTGCGCATTGAAATTTCGCTGTTCTCGGGTGAGGTGGATATCGATGCTTCGAAACCGACCGGAAATGTCGTCTGCAGTGCTCAGAAGCTTTTTCCTGAACTGCCACCCAGCCGGTCTGCAGTTTTATTACAGGTTCAGTAAAAAAATAAGTTCGGGCTTTATACTTAAGGGGCCTGTAGAGGGGGTGGCGTCCGTGGGATTGGTTATATAAGGCCATAAAGGTTCTAGATACTGCAGGGTATTGGGGCTGGTAAAGCGATTGAACTAGTGAACTATTGAGTTAGGGAGAACAAAAAATGATGGAAGGTTTGCAGGATGTAAAGACCCTTGGCGAATGGCTTGAATTGGATGGCATGACCCAGAACGATGAGATAGCCATTGAGTTTGAAGGGGAACAGATCAGTTATCGCGAATTAACACGCCGTGCCCGGGCAGTAGCCAACGGCTTGATTGCCATGGGGATTCGGGCTGATGATCGGGTTGCCATTTTCCTCAAAAATTCACCGGAATATGTGGAATTACTGTTGGGATGTAGCATTATTGGCGCTGCCCCTGTAGGCGTCAATTGGCGTTTGGCACCGCCGGAAGTCGCTTACGTCATCAATGATTCGCAGGCCAAGGTATTATTTTGCGGATCAGACTTTGCAGATTTGATTCAAGGAATTCGCGCTGATCTTAAACAGGTCACTGAGGTTTTTGCAACAGGTTTTGAGCGTGCGGAATGGCCGTATTACACAGAGTGGCGAGACCGTCAGGATGCCAGTTTGCCAAATCTCAAATCCAAGCCTGAAGATACTGCTTTGCAGTTGTATACTTCGGGAACCACAGGCCATCCTAAAGGAGCCTGTCTGACCCATGCCAATTTTTTGTATATCAGCAGCAACCTAGAAAAAAATGAATGGTTCGACTGGACATCCCAAGAAGTCAATTTGGTATGTATGCCGATGTTCCACATAGCTGGTACCAACTGGATTTTGCTGGGTCTTCTTGCGGGTTGTCGAAATATCATCTTGCGCGATGTAGATCCGGGTGCTATTCTGGAATTGATCGAAGAATCTCGCGTGACAACGGCTATCTTTGTGCCAGCCGTCATTATGTTCTTGATGCAACATCCCCGTTGCGCAGAAACAGACTTTTCATCCTTTCGCCAATTGACCTACGGTGCATCTCCTATCCCAGAAGAATTGCTCAAGCAGGCTATGGCACGGTTTGAGTGCGATTTTGTCCAAGTGTATGGTTTGACGGAAACCTGCGGCTTGACGACTAATATGCGCCCCGAAGCACATCGGCAAGGCGGTAGCCGGTTACGTTCTTGTGGTACGGCAAACACAACGGTGGAAGTACAAGTGCAGGATGATGAGGGCAAAGAAGTGCCTCATGGAGAGATCGGAGAGATTGTTACCAGAAGCCCCGCTGTGATGTCCGGCTATTGGAATCTTCCAGAAGAAACTGCAAAAGCGTTCAGAAACGGTTGGTTTAGGACTGGTGATGCGGGTTACAGGGATGAAGAAGGGTACTTTTATATTCACGATCGCATCAAGGATATGATTATTTCCGGAGGTGAAAACATCTATCCAGCGGAGATTGAGAGTGCATTGTTTGCACACCCTGAAATCGCAGATGTGGCTGTTTTCGGCATCCCAGACGAAAAATGGGGCGAAGCCGTTCATACGGTAATCGTGATGAAACCTGATACCGCTCCTATCTCTTTGGAAGATTTACAAACCTATGCCCGTGCCCAGCTTGCCGGCTACAAAATTCCACGTTCGATGGAGACCATCGATGTGTTGCCTCGCAATCCTTCAGGCAAGATCCTCAGGCGGCTTTTGCGCGAAAAGTACTGGCAGGGTACCCAGCGACAGGTCAATTAGGTAGGAGTTACGCAGAGCCAGCAGGCAGGCTCCCTTCCAGATGCAGCAGGTGGCGCTTCATTCCTAGCCCCCCTGTGAACCCGCCTAGCTGGCCTTGGCTAGCTAGAATGCGGTGGCAAGGGATGAGGATCGGAAACAGGTTAGAACCACAGGCCTGTCCCGCTGCGCGCGCATGCTGTCTGGATTCGCCTCCAGCTTTCTGTGCCAATTCTCCATAGCTGATCGTGTGTCCCCAAGGCACTTTGGCGATGACGTTGCGCACCCGCTGCTGCCAATCGGTTCTGGCTGGTGCTATAGTCCAATTGTCTAGGTCAAATCGGCGTCGATCTCCATTCAAATAGGCCAGAATCTGCTCAGACACTTCGATCAGAACAGGGCAGTGCCCCCGAGTCGCTAGGTGTTCGAATTGATCGCCTATATCAATTTTTAGTAGGGATTCGTGGGCATCACTTTCCAGACTAATGATGCCCAAAGGGCTGTCGATCAGCAGGCGGTTTGCGCAGGTTTCGCTCGGTGTTTTTTTCCCCATAGTGGTGTGCGGCTGGTAGTTTGCAGAGTATTCTAAAAGATGTCATGTAAGGATGTGTTTGCTTGCATCAAGCTATCCAGAGGATAAAATTTGAACAGATAATGCCGTGAAGGGGTAAGCCTTGCACAATAAACGTTCGCAGGAGTCGGATCGCCCTGCTGATACAGGGGCTGGTACAGCATTTGTAGACAGCAGAGAACAGCGTATCAAAAAGCTGTTGCAAGCACAACTGGCGCCCGTGTTCCTGTCTGTGGAAGATGAAAGCGCTAATCATTCGGGGAAAGCGGGTGCCCAGAGCCATTATCGTATTCAGATTGTCAGCGATGCTTTTGCTTCTCTCAATCGGATTCAGCGGCATCGTGCAGTCTATGCAGCGCTTCAGGGCGAATTGTCTAGCGGGTTGCACGCAGTATCGCTCAAAGCACTTTCGCCAGCCCAATGGGATACTTTGAACGGGCAGGAGCCATCTCAATATTTTCCAGATTCTCCTGACTGTACCAAGAAGGAACGTTCATGACAGATTCATCCAGCCAAAGCTCAGCCAGTCATTTTGTCAGCCAGTGCGGCGTGCTGTGGCTCCGTGCCGTAACAGCCTATCCTGTAGTGAGTCTGTTGTTGTGCGCGCTGGTATTGTTAGCCGGTTTTGCAGGTGTGACTCGGTTCAAGCTGGATGCATCTACTGATGCATTGCTGTTAGAGACGGATCCGGCGCTTAGAGAATACCGAGAAACTGTACAAGAATACGGTTTTGGGGATTTTCTGATAGTAACCGTCGAGGAGCAGCAAGGCCTGTTCCGTCCTGAGGCGATTGCGAACATCCAGGCCATGGTTGCCGATCTGGCACAGATCCCGAGAGTAGAACGGGTGCTGTCTCTTCTAGATGCTGTGGTCTTGCCGAGCGAGGTTGTGCCACTGGGCGAAGTGCTGGAATCTATCAAAAATCTGACGGATGCAGATGTAGATTTAGCACAGGCACGTGAACAACTGATAGCCAGTCCGGTATTCAAGGATCTTCTGATCGATGCGCAAGGACGCATGACAGCAATCCAAATTGATTTGCAGCCATTTGATACTAACTACAGCTTCTTGATCGATGAGCGGTATCGTATTCTGGATGAGCTGGATGCCCCAACTGAGCACAGCAACCCCGATGTGCTGCACCGGAAGCTGGATGAAACCAACGTAGCCATTGCCGCTTCCAATGAGAAGTCTTTGCAAGAACAGCAGGAACTGGTTGCTCGCATACGTCAGGTGATCGATAGCTACAGATCAGCAGAGCGCACCGTGCATTTGGGCGGGCCGGCTATGATTATTGTGGATATGGTTGAATCCATCCGTCAGGATATGGTCGTATTTGGCTTAGCGGCAGCACTATTGTTTCTCGTCGTGTTGGGGGTCTTTTTTCGGCGCCCTGTTTGGGTGTTGTTGCCAGTCCTCATCAGCATATCCGTAGTGTTCTTTATGACCGGTCTTTTGGGGTGGATGGACTGGAAAGTGACGGTCATTTCATCGAATTTTGCAGCCCTGCTGATGATATTAGCCGTTTCACTCAGCGTGCACTTGATGGTGCGCCATCGCGAACTGAGCGCCTTGATGCCGTCTAGTTCATCGCGAGATCTGGCTATAGAAACCTGTCGCCAGATGTTTGTACCTTGCTTTTACGCAGCTTTGACCACTCTAGTTGCTTTTGGGTCGCTGCTGATCAGTGGTATCAGGCCGGTGATCGAGTTTGGGAAGATGATGGGCGTAGGCATGTGTGTGGCTCTTGTGCTGTCGTTCACTTTGGCTCCAGCAGCGCTGGCTTTGTTAGGCCGCGGCAAATCGGGGCCGCAAACAGACTGGACGCAGGTGTTTACGAATCAACTGGCCAATGCAGCTGCCCGGTATGGCAAGTGGGTGCTAGCTGTAGCCGTTGTTCTTGCAGTAGGTGCTATAGCAGGAACCATCAAACTGCAGGTAGATAACCGGTTCATCGATTACTTTAAGGAAGACACAGAAATTTATCAGGGCATGTTAGCTATCGACACTAGGTTGGGTGGCACCGTCCCTTTTGATGTGGTGCTAAAAGCACCTGAAGTCAGCATCGTTACGGATCGATCGGGCTTTGCAGACGTGCAGGAGAATGCGTTTGATGATCTGGATTTTTTGGACGAGTTGGATGCCAGTTTAAGCACGGATGCAGGGGCAACAAGTGGCTTTTGGTACAACCGTTTTGGCCTAGAGCGCCTGCGAAATGTGCACCGTGCATTGGAGAACACAGAAGGAATAGGCAAAGTGTTATCCTTGGCATCGATGCTGGATCTGGCCGAAGAAATGAAAGGGGGTCAACCGCTCAGCAATCTGGAATTGGCGGTGTTGCGTCAGTACATTCCCGACGACCTCGCCCAGGTGTTGTTTGATCCTTATCTGTCTCAGGACGGCAACCAAGTCAGGTTGCAGGCCCGGGTGGTTGAGTCGACCCCAGAGCTGAAGCGCGACGACTTGATACAATCTTTGCACCGCAGCCTCCAACAGCAAGGCTTCAGTACTGATGAATACCAGATTGTCGGCGCAGCTGTTCTGTACAACAACATGCTGCAGAGCCTTTACACGTCTCAGGTCCAGACTCTGGGATTGGTGTTTCTGGTGGTAGGCCTGATGCTACTAATCCTCTTCCGGTCTTTCAAGGTTGCCATTCTGGGGCTTGTGCCCAATATTCTTGCTGCCGGAGTGGTGCTGGGGACCTTGGGGCTTTCCGGCATTCCGTTGGATCTGGTGACTGTTACTGTGGCATCTATCAGTGTCGGCATCGCGGTAGATAACGCCATCCATTATTTGTACAGATACCGCTTAGAGTATCAGCGCAAGGCTGATGCCGTAGGGGCAATCTATGCCAGTCACCGTACGGTGGGTCAGGGTATCTATTACACTTCGTTTTCAATTATTGCCGGATTTTTGGTATTTACCCTATCCAATTTCAATCCGACAGTGTATTTTGGTATGTTCACGGCACTGGCGATGCTGATGGCGCTGCTAGGTTCTTTGACTTTGTTGCCACGCCTGCTCGCAATCGTGAAACCGTTTAAAGGCTGATGGATATTAACTGGATGAGAACCCTATGAATGCGCCTAGCGAATCTTTAGCCCAGCCAGGGCCCCTTGACGGGGTGTTGGTGATAGAAATGGGAGCTATAGGCCCAGTACCTCTGTGCGGCATGCTGCTTGCCGATTTGGGTGCTGAAGTGATACGTATCGACCGGCTCTCGTCTGCCGAAGCTATAGGCTCTGACCCGGCTTCGGTCAACGGTAGGGGAAAGAAATCTATTGCTTTGGATTTAAAAAAAGCTGAAAGCATTCAGGCTGTATGCGATCTGGCTGCGCAGGCAGATATGCTCATAGAGGGCTTTCGCCCTGGTGTGATGGAGCGCTTGGGTCTTGGCCCTGAAGTGCTCTGTGCGCACAATCGAGCTCTGGTGTATGGACGCATGACAGGCTGGGGGCAAAGCGGACCTTTGTCTCAGGCGGCTGGGCACGACCTCAACTACATTGCCCTTACCGGGGCGTTAGGTGCTATGGGGCGCGCAGGCCAGCCACCGCATCCCCCCTTGAATTTGATAGGAGACTACGGGGGAGGAGCACTCTTTCTCGCTTTTGGTGCCTTGGCAGCCCTGCTCCATGCGCGGCAATCCGGTCAAGGGCAGGTAGTGGATTCAGCCATGACAGAGGGCACTGCGTCTCTGATGTCGATGATTTATGGGATGCACGCTATGGGCGTCTGGCGGGTTGGGCAGAATCAAAATTTACTAGATGGTGCTGCGCATTTTTACGATACCTACGCTTGCTCCGATGGCCGCTACATTAGTTTGGGAGCCATTGAACCACAGTTTTATCAGTTGATGCGTGAAAAAATGGGACTGGAAGAATCTTTTTGGGACGCCCAAATGGATAGGTCCAAGTGGCCAGAGATGAAAACGCGTATTGCTGAGGTGGTTGCGAAGCGCTCCCAAGACGAGTGGTGTCAACTGATGGAAGGCACAGACGTTTGTTTTGCCCCCGTTCTAGATATGTCAGAAGCTCCTCTGCATGCGCACAATCAAGCGCGCCAGTCTTTTGTGCCTATTGTGGATGACCAAGGCCAGCAATTGGGTTGGCAACCGGCTGTAGCTCCTCGCTTTAGCGAAACTCCAGGGGCAGTTGGGGTAGCTGGGCCAAAACCGGGCCGAGATACTCAGGAAATTATTGAGAAATTTAAGCTCGCACTCTGATTTTGCGGCACGGTATTGCTTATCTGTCCGTACCGTCAATGCCGAAAAAATGACAACTCGTTTGCCAGCAGCTTTGTTGCAGTTGCGGTAGTTCGCATTGTCTGCACTCCGCCAGCTTGGCAGCAACCCAAGGCAGCATGCAGGGTTCGTTGCGATGCCGGTCCGGTAAGACATCCAGCTGTGCTCGGGGGATTTGCCGAGGGCGGAGGTAAGGGGCATCGGTTTCGATCATTAGCCGGTCTTCAGGGATGATGTCGACGCAGCTCCACAGGTGTTTCCCTCTGCGCTCATCACAGATCCAGCCGGTAATTCCTATATAGAGGCCGAGCTGCAGCCATTGGCCAAGTTCTTGTTCGGTGCCGGTAAAGCAATGGATCACAGCAGCTGGTAAATCGGGCAGCGCCTCGCGCACGATAGGGAACATGGTATCGAAGGCATTGCGCTGGTGGAGGAACACCGGTTTGCGCAAATCAATTGCCAGCCTGAGTTGCCGCTCAAGGCAGTGGATTTGTTCTTTTTCACTCGATAAATTCCTGAAAAAATCCAAGCCCATTTCACCGACCGCTTTGACGGATTCGTTTTGCGCCAGTTGCCGCAATTTGTTTTCGTAAGACGGTTGGAACTGGTGCGCGAGATGGGGATGCAGGCCGCAAGTGGCAACGAACAGATCGGGGCGGGTTTGTGCCTGTTGGATCGCAAACGTACTGGAATCCAAATCTGAGCCTGTGATCGCTATGCGTTTGATGTTTGCGTCCAGTGCTCTTTGCACGACTGGTTCAACGTCTTTAGAAAAAGAGGCGTGCGCTAGGTTGGCACCGGTATCAAACCATCCAGATTGCACGGTTTTCCCAACATACTTGTATTTCAGTCAAATTATCCCCATTTTTTCTAAACCTAGTTGCAGAATCATAGACTGTAGAGGATCCGAATGAATCAATTAACGCAAAAACTACAACAAATACTGGCTGAGGCGCAGGGCACAGCTGTGCAACACAATCACAGTGAAATAGGAGTTTGGCATCTGTTGTCCGCTGTATGCCAATCTGATTCACAGGCAATCTTGGCACAGGCGCAATGCAATGTGCCAGAGCTACTACGTGACATTAAGAAAGAGTTAGAAGGGCTCCCCTCGTTGCAGGAAGTGCCTGAACAAGTGGGACTTTCCAGAGAGGGTAACAAGATTTTGAATGCAGCCATTCAGGTAGCTCGGAACCGAGGAGACACCTGGACGTCTGCACCAGCATTGGTGGAAGCTTTGGCCGTGCAGTCTCATGCGGCCAGTCGGGCGCTCAAACGCTGCGGACTTGATTCGGACCTGTTGAGCCAACAGATTCAAGCTGCCAGCCAGACCAGAGGCCCTGTGACCGGTGAGCAAGAAGAAGCGAGCTCAGAAATTTTGGACCGATATACTGTTGATCTAACGGCACAGGCAGCTTCGGGCCAGCTGGATCCAGTTATCGGCCGTGATGATGAAATCCGGCGTACGATGCAGGTGCTACAGCGGCGTACCAAGAATAATCCGGTGCTCTTGGGTGAACCTGGCGTAGGTAAAACTGCTATTATCGAAGGACTTGCGCAACGAATCGTCAATCAGGAGACCCCGGAAAGCTTGCGCAATAAGCGTGTGTTGCAATTGGATTTGGCAGCCTTAATGGCAGGTGCTAAATACCGCGGCGACTTTGAAGAGCGGCTAAAAGGTGTTCTTAAGGGCATTGAACAGGCTGCCGGTGCTGTTATTTTGTTTATGGACGAGCTACACACTCTGGTGGGTGCCGGCGCGACCGAAGGGGCGATGGATGCGGGCAATATGCTCAAGCCGGCACTGGCTAGGGGGGCACTGCACTGTGTGGGCGCCACTACTTTGAATGAGTACCGCCGCTATATTGAAAAAGATGCAGCGCTGGAACGTCGCTTTCAGCGTGTGAATATCAATGAGCCTTCGGTTGAAGATACCACCGCCATTTTGCGAGGTTTACGCGAGCGTTATGAAGTACACCATGGCGTTAGCATCACCGACCCGGCTATTATCAGCGCTGTCAATCTTTCAAACCGCTATATTACCGATCGCAACCTGCCTGATAAAGCCATTGATCTGATCGATGAAGCAGCCAGCCGGATTCGTATGGAAATGGATTCAAGACCTGAAGAACTGGATCAGGTTGAGAGGCGTTTGACACAATTGCAGATTGAGCGCACTGCGATCGCTCGGGATGAAGGGGATCAGGCGCGCAAGAGTATTGACAAAATAGATCAGGAAATTTCCGGTCTCGAAGCAGAGAAAGCGAGTTTGAGTGAGGTATGGCAACAGGACCGCATGAACTTGCAAAGGCGTCAGGAATTGAAGTCTACGATTGATCGTATTCGCTTAGAGATTGAACAAGCTCAGCGCGAGGGAGATTTAGAGCAATTGGCTACGCTGCAGTACGGCAGGTTGCCACAGGCTCAGGAAAATCTAAAGCAGGCTGAAGAGACCCATCTAGAGGTGTTGCGCAACAGCGTCAGCTCCGAAGAGATTGCCGAAGTAGTCTCTCGCTGGACAGGTATTCCGGTCAATAACATGTTAGAGAGTGAGCGAGATCGGCTGTTAAATCTGGAGCAGGCTCTGGGTGAACGGGTAGTGGGTCAGTCTGAAGCAATTGAAACAGTTGCTTTTGCTGTTCGACGCGCGCGCGCTGGCATAGCTGAAGAGAAACGCCCCAATGGATCATTCCTGTTCTTGGGCCCCACGGGTGTGGGGAAAACTGAGTTGTGCAGGGCTCTGGCGGAGTTTCTGTTCAATACGGAAGATGCCATGATCCGCATCGATATGTCTGAGTATATGGAAGCGCATTCGGTTGCGCGCCTGATCGGGGCCCCTCCTGGTTATGTGGGCTACGAGGACAGTGGCTACCTTACAGAAGCAGTTCGCCGCAAACCTTATTCGGTGATCTTACTGGACGAGGTTGAAAAAGCACATGCTGATATTTTCAATGTGCTGTTGCAGGTGCTAGATGATGGCCGTTTGACAGATGGTCAAGGGCGTACCGTTGATTTTCGCAACACCATTATTGTCATGACCTCGAATTTGGGCAGCGATCAGTTTGTTTCGGACCGATCTACAAACAGGGAGATTGCCTATAGGGAACTTGCGCGCTTTTTTCGCCCGGAATTTATCAACCGTATCGATGAAGTTGCAGTATTTGATAGATTGGGTCGAGAGCAAGTGCAAGAGATCGCCAAAATACAGATCGATTTGTTGATTCAGCGTGTGGCGAAAGTGGGCGTACGTTTGAGTGTAGATGATGCAGTGGTGGATTATCTGGCAGAGCAAGGCTATGATGAAGTGCTGGGCGCCCGGCCTTTGAAAAGAGCAATTCAGCATCATTTAGAAAACCCGCTGGCGAGCGAGATTCTGCGGCGTGCACCCTTTGATGAGTTGCACCAGCATGCTACAGTGGCAGGTCAGGAAATTGTTTTGGAACGTCCCCACTAGTAGCGCTTAGATAGTGGTAGCCAGCAGAGGGGGCAATAGTAAACAAGGGATTTGCAAGTGCGGTGCATTAAACTCTGTGGCTGACTTCCCTCTAACTACGGCACAACTGCCTTGATCGTTGTGTATGCGCTAAGAAGGTGGTAAGAGGGCGCTTGGAATCTATCAGCTTCGCAGGAGGTCAACGATGTCTCTACCGTATCTAACAACTCGTGCATGTATAGCAGTGTTAGCTATTGCAACCGGTGTCTTGCTCAGCGCTTGTCAGGTACCGCTCAAATATTTTGAGATTCCGTTGAATGCAGAGTTGTCTGAAGACTATGCAGCAAACGTGCTGGTGCGAGGAGTGCCGCTCAAAGGCATTCATGGTCTGACAGTTACCAAAGACGGCAAGTTGCTGGTCGGTAGCGTGGTAGGTGCCTCAATCTACCAGATAGCACACCAATCTAAACGGAACTACGGTGATTGGAAATTGCTCTACGCTCCGCCTGAAGGCATGGCAGATGACCTTGCCCAAGGCCCAGACGGCACATTGGTTTGGACCGCTTTTCTGGAAGGCAAAGTCTATGGCCGCAGCCCATCGCAAAAGACACCCTATGTGATTGCAGAAGGGTTACCTGGGGTCAATGCGTTGGCTTTTGATCAGAACGGGCGCCTTTTTGTGAGCCGCGTTTTTTTGGCGGATGACTTGTATGAAATGGACATCACCGGCCAGACAGAGCCTCGGCTAATTATGAGCGGTATGGGGGGACTAAACGGCTTTGATTTCGGGCCTGACAACAAGCTATATGGCCCGCTATGGTTTAAGAATAAATTGGTGCGTATTGATGTTGATACGGCCGAAATAGAAGACATTGCTTCGATTTCAGGCATCCCCGCTGCTGTTCAATTTGATTCGCAGGGGCATCTGTGGGTTATAGATACGCAAAAAGGACAGCTTTTAAGTCTGGAACCGAATGCGGACGAGGCAGGGTTCTACTCTGTTCCCCATTTCAGATTGCAATTACAGCCTGCTCTAGACAATTTGGCTATCGGTAAAAACGACGAGGTATTTATTACCAACATGTCTAATAACTCGGTCGTTCGATATATCCCTGAGCAGGACGACCTAGAGGTGCTTATTGAAAGCCCTTTGGCAGTTGTGGGTGGGATCGCCTCGGGGAGTTGGCAGGGCAGACAAGTACTCTATCTGGCGGATGTCTTTGCACTGAGGCGAGTTGAGGTGTCGACGGGTAGAATTCAGACTCTTGCTCGGGTATTTGGTTCTCACATCGATTACCCGCTTCATGTAGCAGTCACTCCCGATCAGACACAGCTGGTGCTGACGAGCTGGTCTGCGGGCAAAATCCAGCTCTTTGATTTGGTAGAAAACAAAATCATTCATAGCCTAGATGCAACGACGCCTCAGGGCACGGTGGTGTTAGAAGATGGACGGATATTATGGGTAGAGACTGTTACCGGCCGGCTCATGCGTGCTGATAGCGCATTGGCTCAAGCAGAAACCCTATCGGCAAACTTGTCCGGCCCGGAGGATCTAGCAGTGAGCGCTGGCAGGCTGTATGTTCTTGAATCCGCATCTGGCCAATTAATCAGCTTGGATTTAGACGGGCAAAATCCTAAAGTGCTGGCGCGGGATCTTCAGCGTGCCGAAGGGATTACCGCTCTTCCGGATGGCAAGCTGGTTGTTGTAGACGCAGCTGCAGACCAAGTACTGCTTTTTTCCGAACCTTCAGCAGACAATTCCGATCAAGCAATTTGGAACCGGAACATACTGGCTGAGGGTTTGAAGCTCGATGATTTGGCTGCGGCAAGCAGCCTGTCGACCGGTGTGCCAGTCGGCGTCGCTTCAGATTCGGAAGGCAGGGTGTATCTCGGTTCGAATAATCTAGCCACAATATATATCCTCGAAAAGCGCTAACATCGCCACAGCAGAGAGAGTGCAGACTGTTGTATACTTGCTTCTTAGAACGTAGCGGGCTGTCGCTTTCGCGCATTTGAACAGTTGAATAGTTGAGTGCGCCAGGGAGTAGCCCGTCATTTGACCGATTGCCACAACCGCACAGCAATTCTGCCCTTTCAGAGATGACCCCCCTTTCTCAATGGAAGCATAGGTTGTACAATTGGCTTGCGCGCCGAGAATACAGCGCTCGGGAAGCAAAAGACCGCTTGCTGCGTAGCGGCTGTCCGGCATCTTTGGCAACCGTTCTGATCGATGACTGTTGCGACAAGAAGCTGATAGATGATCAGCGCTTTGTAGAGCATTACACCCGTTCATTACTGAGGCGAGGCTATGGAGCAAGCTATATTCGGTATCAGATGCAGCAAAAAGGGGTAGACGAGCAGTTGGTGCAGTGTGCACTTGCAGCGATTGATTGGCGCGATCAGATTGCATACACGCTACGTCGCCGCTACGGAGATCGTACAGTCAGCTTGGCAAGCCAGCGCGGGTTTCTTTACCGTAAAGGCTACAATGCCCAGCATCTTCACAGCTACTTTGGTAGGGAAAATACAGAGGATATGGATTGAATCGTACCTTGTTCTTTTTTCGCAACAGCAGCACACAGAACCGTCGCCATCGCTATGGTGTTATAGGAGGAAAGATGGCATGACAAGAGAAGTACTGGCTTTAAAATGGCGTCCCAGAAATTTCACAGAAGTAGTAGGGCAAGAGCATGTCCTTAAGCCGCTTGTGCATGCCCTCGACACAGGCCGTTTGCATCACGCCTATTTATTTTCAGGCACCAGAGGGGTCGGTAAAACGAGTCTATCCCGTATCCTCGCTGCTTGTCTGAATTGTGATAAAGGCATAACCAGCCAGCCCTGTGGTCAGTGTGTCCCCTGCCAATCGATTGCCAGTGGTAGTTTTTCTGATTTAATCGAAGTAGATGCCGCCAGCAGAACCCAGATTTCAGACACCAGAGAGCTTCTGGAAACAGTGGGTTATGCGCCTATGGAGGGGCGTATGAAAGTGTATCTGATCGATGAAGTACATATGCTGTCGGGACACAGTTTCAATGCGTTGTTAAAGACTCTTGAAGAGCCGCCAGAGCATGTTTGTTTTTTATTTGCGACTACGGAACCGGAGAAAATTCCGCCGACTATTATCTCCCGCTGCCTACAGTTTCACTTGAGAGCTTTGGGCACCCCTGCAATCCATGTGCAACTGGAAAAAATACTGCAGGCTGAAACCATCAGTTTCGATTCGGATTCTTTGGATCTGTTGTCAGAGGCCGCAGGGGGCAGCTTGCGAGATGCACTGACTCTGACAGAACAAGCGATAGCTTACGGAGGCGGTAGCCTGTCGTCCAAAGAAGTAGCCGCTATGCTCGGCACGCTCCATAAGGCCTCAGCGAAACGTGTTTTGAATGCATTAGCATCTTCAGATGGCTCTGCTATGATAGAAGAGGTGGATGCTTGGATTTCGCTAGGCGCCGACCCGGGTCGTATTTTGCAGCAGCTGCAAAAATTTCTCTATGAAGTGGCTTTAAAACAAGCGGTGCCGGATTCTGAGGCGGAGCCAGAGGTAGTAGAGATTGCCCAATCGCTGAACCCAGAAGAAGTACAACTGTATTATCAGATCGCCATGCTCTCGGCAAATGACCTGACTCAGAGCCCCGATCTTTGGATTGGGTTGAAAATGTGCCTGTTACGCATGCTGGCCTTTGCGCCGGCAGGGCATACCCCTGTACCGCGCGCAAAAGCCGCTCCTTCGATATCGGCAGGTGAAGTTGACTCTGGGTCCGAAGGTGCTGATTCGAGTCCGGTGAACTCTGATCAACCGGAGGCAGCATTTGCCGCAGATCCGCTCGTCAAACAACTGACAGCATTAGGTGGGGAAGTACAGGTAGAGACTGTGACTAGAAATGCACCCCCCGCCTCTTCATCAGAGTAGCTAATGGTATGACACCTACTTTCGAGGATTTGGTAGCCTCTTTGTCGCTGTTGCCGGGTGTAGGGCAGCGTACGGCTCAGCGCATGGCGATGTATCTGTTGCAGCGCAATCGCCTTGCTATGCAGGTTCTCGCTGACGCACTGAAAGCAGCTGATGGTTCAATAGGTTTGTGTAGCCGCTGCCGGACATTCAGCGAACAGGAGCTTTGTGCATGGTGTTCAGATGCGAATAGGGACAGGAGCCAGCTCTGTATTGTCGAGACTCCCGCAGATCAGCTAGCTATAGAGCAGCACGGAGGGTATAGAGGGCAATATTTCGTCTTGCACGGATACTTGTCGCCGTTGGACCGCATCGGGCCAGAACAGCTAGAATTGAGTCAAGTAGAGGCCTTGTGCAGATCTGGGGCTGACCAGAACCCAGATACAGACCAAGCTACCTCTGGGCGCTCAGCAGACTCGGTTAAAGAAGTAATCCTCGCTACGAATACGACGGTAGAAGGCGAAGCAACCGCTTATTATGTGGCCGAGATGCTCAAACCCTACAATATCCAGATTACCCGCATCGCAAGTGGAGTGCCGGTGGGGGGGGAGATTGAATACTTGGATGGGAATACATTGCAGCTGGCGCTAGATAGCCGCCGACCTTTTCGGTTGTAAATCGCACCATGGAACTAAAAGCAGCCTAGGCAGGAGACGCGCCATGACTATTTGTTCGGATAGCTGGATTCGCCGTATGGCTAAAGATCAGCGTTTAATAGATCCTTTTGAGCCCCACCAGGTGCGCTCGAATGCCGAAGGGCATCGGGTGATTTCTTACGGAACATCCAGCTACGGATACGATGTGCGTTGTGCCGATGAATTCAAAGTTTTTACCAATGTGCATTCGGCGTATATTGATCCCAAGAATTTCGATGCCAATAGCTTTGTAGAGTTGCAGGGCGCTGTCTGTACCATTCCACCGAACTCCTTTGTTTTGGCACGTACCATCGAATATTTTCGAATTCCCAGAGATGTGCTGACCCTGTGCGTCGGTAAGTCAACCTATGCGCGTTGCGGAATTATTGTCAATGTCACGCCGTTGGAGCCTGAATGGGAAGGGCATGTCACCCTAGAGTTTTCCAACACTACCAACCTTCCCGCCCGGATATATGCTAATGAGGGCGTTGCGCAGGTCATTTTTTTGCGCACAGATGAGCCTTGCGAGACCAGCTATGCGGATCGGAAGGGCAAGTACCAGAAGCAGCAAGGAGTGACATTGCCTCGAATGTAGCTTAGAGGCTTTTGGGAGGTCGGATCAGGCTATAACTTGTAGGGCGCTTTTCCTGGTGCAAAGAGACTTTCCCAACTTGCCAGTTGTACTCAGGGATCAGCCAGATTTGTTGATGCAATACGCCTTTTTCATCATAGGCTTGCATCTTCCAACTGAGCACTTGCTGTTTGCGTAGAGTCAACTCTTCAGTATTTGCAAAGAGCCATGTCAGTTGTATGCTCGATTCGTGCTGCTTCTTACCAGCTTGGATCAAGTGTACTGTTCGATTCCAGTGTTTGTCAGGTAGCTTGCGGCTTTTAGCGTAAAAATGCTTGAGAACAGCAGCCAGCTCGTATTGCATGGTTATCTGATCGCGGCTGTGCTCAGACAGCGTAACATACCACTGGTTTTTGTCTGTATCTGTGATTCGCGCTTGTCGTCGCTTCCAGTCGAACAGGATTTCATTCTTTTTGCTGAGTGCTGTTGTCAATGAGCGGATTGGAAGCATATTGCTGCCGTCCATGATCTCAAATTCCACCTGATTCTTAATGTTGAATAGAAATATAGGGATCCGACTTTTATAGATCCGGTAATGGGGCGCATGATCTTTGCTGGTTTCGAGCCGAGTCTTGAGGGTGCCCGTGCGTTCCCCCCTGATGATGTGGTATTTCGCTGCATACGGCTGTAACCATTGCTCATGGGCTGGCTCTGTTGCGCCGACTGCAGATGAAGAAATGGCTAGAGTCAGCCAAAGCAGATAGATCATTGATAGTTTCATTCTGCTTGAGACGCGTGCAACAGTTACTAGGAGAATGGAGGGCTATGCCATTGCCAGTCATAATGGGTTATTATAGGTTCTCAGTGCGGTGCCTTGAGAACGTTGTGGGTCACTCTAGAATGGGATCAGAGATGCGTATGACGCGGATACAGGGCAAAAGCAATTGATGTTTGTAAGTATTCGGATAGCGATAGCTGTCATTGCTCTTCTCGCTGTTTTTCCGGTCGCTAAAGCCGACACCTTTCCATATTTGTATCATGGAACTGTCGAGGTTGTAGGCCGACAGCCTAATGCGCAAGAGGTGCGGGCTGCACTGTCGCAGGTGCTGGTGCGCTTGACTGCTGTACGCCAACCACAGACCCATCCTGGACTCAGAAATCTAGTGGCGGATGCTGCACTTTTGGTGTCCGAATATGTGGCGTTGCGCCCAGGTGTATCAGATGTACCGAGGTTCCGGGTCGGATTTAATCGCTATGCACTGGACCTTAGGCTCAAAGAACTGGGCTTTTCAATCTGGAACAACAATCATCCATCCATCCTGCTATTTATTGCCCAGACCGATGGAGCGGGAGCACCTCGTATTCTGACTGCAGATGGCTATGAAAATCTGGAGCAGAAGCAGCAGAAGATGGTTGTGGAGCAGCTCCAAAATTTGCGTGCACTGCAATTTGTTTTGCCGATCAATGATTATGAAGAGCAGCAAAAGGTTTATTGGGCGCTGTTAAATCAGGATTTTCGCATTGCAGCTCGATACCTTCAGCAACGCTACGGTGTAGATTCAGTCATTTTGCTACACCTGGAGCGTTTTGGTCTGGCCAGCTGGTATGCCGAGAGCCGTTTTTTCGGCGAAATCGAAGGGCGTATCGCCGTAGGGAAGAGCTCAGATGCGGTGGGCTTGATCGAAGAGTCGGTTCATCGTATAGCGGATTATTACTGGTCTCTCAATGCTTATAAGCTTCGCCAACCACGTGAACTGCAATTGGTGATCGAGAATGTCAATCAGTATAGTGACTTGGAATATCTGCAAAATTTGCTGGGAGATTTGTTGCCCGTAGAGCAACAACCGGTTTTGATGAGCATGTCTTCTGATCAGCTTGAATTGAGTTTCAGCACGGAAGTGCTGGTTTCGCAACTGTTAGATGAATTGAAAAGTGAGCAGTGGCTCGAAATTGTTGACCGCGGGACACCGTCAGGTTCGGTGATCCGCATTTATGCACGTTTCAAGAGAGACCGACGGGCTCGTTGAACAAAGTCAGCCGTTTCTTACTATAAGTTGATATAAGGTATAGAGGTTGGTTAATTCCGAGGCTAGGCAGGAGCGCTAAAAAATATCCGCAAAATCAGATATCAACAAAACTCAAGGATCTTTTCTGGCTAACGGCAGTTCACAGATAGTTGATGAATTGCCAGTGTATTCAGCCCATGACAGCAGCGTAGAGATGCCTGTGCAGAAGAGCGCGGAGCTTGCTATGACTCGGCTGTGGCCAGTGCGTTTGCAGAGGATGCTCGCTCTGGATCTGCAACCCGAACAGCAGCTTGATGCAATGGAATTAGCAGTTGTAAATCCGATGCTATTTCGTCATTTGTCTTCGCTTCATTGCCCCGAATTCGAGCGGCAAGTGCTGATTCAGGGGCGCTCTGGATCGGGCCGAACCGCATTGCTGAAAGCTCTTTGTGGCAGCTTTTCGCAACGTGGGCTAGCAGTAGCATTTTTTGATTGCGCCCACTATCACCAGAATCAGATGATCGAAGTATTGGATCAGCCTATGCAGGTGGATCTGTTGTGTTTGGATAACTTTGACTGGGTGATGTCTAGTAGTGAATTGCAGCAGTCCATCATTAATTATTGGCAACGGCGCTACAGAGACCAGTCTGGAAGTGGTCTGGTTATCACTCATAGCGATGCGTTACCTGCTTTGCGCATCAAGCAAGATTTGATCAGCCGGCTTAAAGCCGGCACCAGTTATCTGTTAACTCCTCTCAGCGACCAGTTGCGCATCCAAGCTCTGCACCGTTACGCCGGCGAGCGGCAGGAGCTTCTGAGCGATGCCGCAGAGAAATATATCCTCAACCGTCACAGCCGCAGCTTGGGTCAATGCATCAAGTTGCTGGATCAGGCAATCGTTCTGGCACAGGCATACAAGAGGCCTATCACAGTGCCTATCATCAAGGAAGTAGAAGGTTGGAGCTTGGGTTGATAGACGGCTTTTGGAGTTGGCATTCCAGACATTCTAGATAGAGATGGCCGGGATCTGGATCGTAAAGTAGTCTTTTAATTTCCTTCACCTGCAATAGTTTTGTCAGATGTTCGGGTGGATTCAGCCCGCTTTCCAGATTGAGCATCTGCAGAAGCGGCAAATTGAATAGCGTGTGAAACAGATCAACCTGTTTGGTAACGACTTCAACCCGGTAATCGCCTTCTGATAATTGCGCTAATCGTGCAGCAGCTTTAATGGAATCATCGAAGTTTCCGATGCCGTCGAGCAGGTTGGCTTGTACGGCTTGCCTGCCGGTCCACACTTGCCCTTGTGCCCATTTTTCTACGTCTTCTAGCGTCATATTGCGATGCGATGCAACGAGTTCTTTGAATTCTAGATAGGCATTGTTTACACTGCTTTTGAAGATTGTGCCCAGCTTTGGGTTGAGGGGGCTGAAAGGAGTTTTAGAACCCGACAAAGCTGTAGTGCCAACGCCGTCATAGTTCAGCCCTAGGTGTTGGATACTTTGCTCAGCGGTGAGTAACACGGCAAATACACCGATAGAGCCGGTGATACTATCTGGCGAGGCCCATATTTCGTCTGCTGCAGTGGCAATATAGTATCCTCCAGATGCTCCAACACCCCCCACAGAAGCGATGACCGGGATGTCTAGCTTGTCTATAGACCGGCGAATGACTTCAGAAGCATAGAGCGATCCCCCTGGGGAATTGATCCGGATTACCAGAGCATTGGGCGGGTTTGCTTGGGCAGCCAGCCCCTCTATTTGTTGGGAAAGGCTCCAAGCATCCATATTACCGGCGCCGCTACTAAAACCTATTGCGCCTTCGGCAAAGAGTACAGCAATGTAGTCTTGCTGTAGAGGGGCGGATTCTCCGCCCTCTTGTAGGGAGTGGTAGTAGTTCCAGCTAATGGCAGACAAATGAGGTGTTTCCTCTGGCTCTTGCCAAACGCGCAATTGCACTTCTCGGTAGAGATCCGGCAGGTCGGAGAATGCCAATGTGCCAACGCTATGGATAGCATCTACCAGCTCTAGATTCAGGGCAGTTAGAGCCGCATTTCCTTGAGATTGTTCAAAGTAGGTATCTGGAAAATCTGCGTAGTTCTGTAGCGCATTGGGGGTCTTTTCCAGATTTTGAGAGACTGTCATTTTCCAGTGGTCCCACAGATCTCCTAGCCAACGTTGGGCCGCATGCTTGCTGGCTGCAGACATTTGTTGTTCAGTAAACACCTCAGGGGCTGATTTATAGTCTCCAGCAGTGAACGTGTGTACACTCAGCTTTAAATGGGCCAGAGCCTCAGCCATGAACATTCGGTGGGCTCCGAACCCCTCCAAATCGATGCCTCCAAATGGATCGAGCATGATGAAGTCGCTGTGAGAAGCTAAGTAGTAGCCATCCTGAGGCAGATATTGGCCGATGGCAATTATTTTTTTCTCTTGCTCATGGAAGCGCTTTAGAGCGCTGCCCACTTCAGCCAGCAGTGCAGGGGATGCGCCGCTGAAACTGATTAGATCCAGTACGGCTCCTTTGATTCTAGGATCGTGCGCTGCTTGATTAATGGCTGTGACCAGCAGGCGTGCATCGGTGTCCGCTGGCGTTTGTTGATCGTCAGTTAGATTCCTCAGCTGGGCTTCAAAGGCTGCTTGGCTGTCTATATGCTCGACCAGCCTGCCCGTGATCCGGATTACAAGCAACGTGTTTTCCGTTAACTCGCCTTGAATGTCAGCGGGTTGACTGAAGAGCTGGTCGCCTTGGTATGAAGTCTGGTTAATCGAAGTCCAGATGATGGCTAGCAACACCAAGATAAGAAACCCAAGGGAGAATCCAAGTATTCGAATCCCTCTTAGAGCCAGCCCAAACGCTATCTTTAACCCGCGCCAGAGGGTTTTAGGTAGGTTGTGCAGAACGGGATTTAAAGCTACCATACTAGAACTCCAGTTCAAGAGCGTTTTAGCTGAATTATAGGCTAGGTCACAAGTGTTATCATTGGCGTGTATCCAATTTGCTAAAGGCGTCTTGAGTCAAGCGACTAGTACTCTTTTTCTAAAGGCGCCCTTCGTCAAGCGACTAGTACTCTTTTTCTAAAGGCGTCTTGAGTCAAGCTCAAGACGCGTAGTGGAGTAGTAGGAATCTGTGTTTAAGTCTTTCTAGTGCACGCCGCTGCCTGATACTGCGACTACGCGCAGCATTGGGCAGCCTTTATGTAGCAATCAGTCGATCAAGGGTCTGACGATGTTAGCCAAATTGCCGGCTAGATCTCTTAGAACTGTTCTTCTTCAGTCGACCCTGACAGAGCAGTTACAGAAGACTGACCGCCCTGTATCAGCGTGGTAAGCTGGTCAAAATAGCCTGCTCCTACCTCTTGCTGATGGGATACAAAGCTATAGCCTTTATCAGCGTCGGCAAATTCTTTTTCTTGGAGGCTGGCATAGGCAGTCATACCGTTTTGAACATAGTTGTGGCTCAGGCTAAACATACCGTGCCACATACTGTGCACGCCTGCTAGGGTAATAAATTGGTATTTGTAGCCCAAAACTGCTAGATCTTTCTGGAAAGATGCGATCTCTGAGTCGCTTAAATTAGCTTTCCAGTTGAAGGACGGAGAGCAATTGTAAGCCAGCATTTGATTGGGGAACTGTTGGTGGATTTCGTCGGCAAACCGGCGGGCTTCGTCGATGCTGGGCGTGGATGTTTCGCACCAGAGCAGGTCGGCATACGGAGCGTAGGATAGACCTCTGGCGATCGCTTGATCCAAGCCAGATTTGACTACATAGAAGCCTTCGTTAGTGCGCTCGCCTGTGACAAAGCGCTGATCTTCTGGATCGCAATCAGACGTTAGTAGAGTGGCCGCGTTGGCGTCTGTGCGTGCCAGAAGCACTGTGGGTACATTGCATAGGTCGGCAGCCAGTCGTGCAGCGATCAGTTTTTGAATAGCTTCTTTGGTCGGAACTAGCACTTTACCGCCCATATGACCGCATTTTTTCACTGCAGCTAGCTGATCTTCGTAGTGTACGCCCGCAGCTCCGGCAGCAATCATGCCACGCATGAGTTCGTGCGCGTTGAGCACGCCGCCAAAGCCTGCTTCGGCATCTGCGACGATAGGTGCGAAAAAATCGATCTGAGGGTCACCCGTTTCCGCCTGATTGGCCCATTGAATTTGATCGGCCCGCTGAAAAGCATTGTTAATGCGGCGGACTATCTGCGGTACAGAATCTACGGGGTAGAGGGATTGGTCGGGGTACATAGTATCGGAGGTATTATTGTCAGCGGCTACTTGCCAGCCCGACAGATAAATAGCTCTGACCCCTGCTTTGACTTGCTGTACGGCTTGGCCGCCTGTTAATGCACCTAGGCAATTAATGTAATCGTTGTCGTGCAACAGTTTCCAGAGTTTTTCAGCGCCCCGGCGTGCCAAGGTGTACTCTGGTTGCACGGAACCGCGCAAGCGCACGACATCTTCAGGAGTGTAAGGACGCTCAATACCCTTCCAGCGAGGATTATTGCGCCAATCATCAGCCAGTTGCTGTGCTTGGGATTTGAAGTTTGATGGTTGGGAAGTTGCCATGGTGAGGCTCCGGTAGGCAGAGGTAGGGCTATTCGATTTAAAGCAGTTGGTAGCCAGGTTGAGTCAGAAAATCGACAAGACTGTCGGCTGTAGTAATGTCCGCAAAGAGCGTGGCTGCTTGTTTAAATTTGCCAGCTTCGTAACGTTCGCTGCCGATTTCGGTGCGGATGGTTTGTAGTTCTTCCTCTAGCACAGAGTGGAAAAGATCAGCAGTCATTATTTTGCCGGTATCCAAGGCGCGCTTTGTCTGAATCCATTGCCAGATAGAGGCTCGGCTGATTTCGGCAGTTGCGGCATCTTCCATCAGGCCATAGATAGGCACACAGCCCGTTCCTGAAATCCAAGCTTCTACATACTGCAGAGCGATCCGTATATTGAGCCGTAATCCTGCTTCGGTACAGGGACCTTCGCAGGGTTGTAATAGCTCTGCAGCAGTGATGATCTGGTCGTTATCACGGGTGATGCTCAGTTGGTTGGGGGCAGTACCCAGATATTCTGCAAAGACATTTTGTGCGATTTCAGCAAGCCCTGGATGAGCGATCCAAGTGCCATCATGGCCCGTGCGTGCTTCTAGGCGTTTATCGGACTCAACTCTGGCGAGCACTTGAGTATTGGCATCTGGGTCTTTAGAGGGAATGAAAGCAGCCATGCCGCCCATCGCCAGCGCGCCTCTTTTGTGGCAGGTATGAATCAGCAGCCTAGAGTATGCGTTTAGGAAAGGCTGATCCATGGTGACAGCCTGACGGTCCGGCAATACACGATCTGGATGCGCCCTGAGCGTTTTGATGTAGCTGAAAATATAGTCCCACCGACCACAATTCAGTGCCACTATGTGCTCTTTGAGCTCATAGAGGATTTCATGCATTTCAAAGACAGCAGGTAATGTTTCGATTAGGCAGGTTACCCGCACAGTTCCTGTGTCTAGCCCCAGTTGTTGTTGAACATAAACAATCACTTCGTTCCACCAACGTGCTTCTAGGTGGGATTGCAGCTTGGGGATATAGAAATAGGGTCCAGTGTTGCGGTTGTTGAGAGTACGGTGATTGTGGAAAAGATAGAGTACAAAATCTACCAAGCAACCCGCAACCGGCGCGTCTTGGCAAAGGATGTGCTTTTCTTGTAAATGCAGGCCTCTGATTCGGCAGATCAAAGTTGCCGGGTCGGGGTTAAGTTGATAGAGTTTTTCGGTTTTTGGGGCTTTAAACGTGATGCTGCGATTATTGGCGTCGCGTAGATTGATTTGCCCTTCGATAATATTGTTCCATGAAGGGCTGAGGGAGTCTTCAAAGTCGGCCATAAATACTTTGACATTAGCATTCAAAGCGTTGATGATCATCTTGCGGTCAACAGGGCCTGTAATCTCCACCCTGCGGTCACGTAGGTCATGAGGAATATCGGCGATTGTCCAGTCCGATTTTCTAATAGCGCGCGTCTCAGGCAGAAAATCAGGCAATTCGCCTGCGTCAAAGCGTTCCTGACGCTGTTGGCGTTGACGCAACAGCGCTTCGAGGCCAGGTTGAAACTTCTCAATCGTCTTAGCTAATAGCTCACAGGCTTCAGGTGTGAGTATTTCTAAATGCGACTCTAGCAGAGGCTCGGTGAAGCTAAGGTGTGATATACGGGTAGTCATAATGAGAGTGCAGCGAATTTTAGCTTTGGCAGTTGAACTGGTAGGTAGTACTGTTCGCTGTGTTTTTTAATGCAGAGGTTCTTGATCTTTGTAGTGAGAAAGATCTTTATAGATACAAGAATTTACCGAGAAATCCGCGCTGTAGAAAAACTACATTATTTTTTACTTTTTTATTTCTAAAGGCTGGACTGGTACTCTTTACTAAAGGTTGCCTGAAACAAGTTCAGGCAACGTGGTGCCCTAGAAAGCCTTCAAGCTCAGGTAACGTTGGGCTCTAGATAGCCCTCAAGCTCAGGCAGCGTTGTGTACTAGATAGCTTGTAACACAACATTATCTACTCTTCTACGCGTTTTGAGCTTGACTCAAAACGCCTTTAGAGAAAGAGTAATAGTCGCTGACTTTTTTTACTTATTTTTTTACTAAAGGCTGCCCGAAACGAGTTCGGGCAGCGTTGTACTCTAGACAGACTGTAATACAAATTCCATCTACTCCACTACGCGCCCTAAGCTAACTGCTGACTTTTTTACTTTTTTATTTCTAAAGGCTGCCTTCGACAGGCTCAGGCAGCGTGATGCACTAGAAAGCCTGTAACACAGGTAACGTTGGGCCCTAGACAGACTTAAGCACAACCCTATCTACTCCACCACGCATTTCGAGCTTGTCGAGAAATGCCTTTAGAAAAAGAGTAAAAGTAGGGCGCCTTTAGAGAAAGAGTACCAGTCTAATAAGTACCAGTCGCCTTCAGACGCGCACAGATCTTCAAGGCAATTTGGCTGGCGGCTCCTGTATAGGTCTCAGGTGTCAAATTCAACAGGCGTTGACGCACCGTTTCATCGGTCAGGGGCAGAGTGGCTATGGCATCCTGAAATGCCTTCGCTCCCATTGTGCCTTTTCCTTTGCTCCATTGCTGTAACTGTTCATAGGCGGTATCTTGGCCCGCCATTCGCAAAGCTGTTTGCACAGCTTCTGTAAGCACTTCCCAGTGCGATTCCAGATCTTGCGTTATTTTTGCACGGTTGCATGCGGTGCGAGCCAGCCCCCTCCCGAGGGATTTCCAAGCCAGCAAACAGTGTCCAGCAGCAGTGCCTATATTGCGCTGCAATGTTGAGCCGGACAGGTCGCGCTGCCATCTGGATACCGTTAGGTTAAAGGCGAGCGAATGCAGCAAGGAGTCTGCAATCTGTAGATTGCCCTCGGCGTTTTCAAAGTCAATGGGGTTGATCTTGTGTGGCATAGTAGAAGAGCCGATTTCACCAGACAGGTTTTTTTGCGAAAGGTAGTCCATGGCGATATAGCCCCAAAAATCCCGACTCATATCCGTCAGAATTCGGTTGATGCGCATCAGGCAGTGGCAAATTTCCGCCAGCCTGTCATTGGGTTCGATTTGGGTGGTGCAGTCGTTGTAATCTAGTTGCAACCTCTGTTCTACAAAATCAGCACAAATCCGATCCCAGGGAAGATGAGGGATAGCGCTCAAGTGGGCATTGTAGTTACCGGTGGCACCGGAGAATTTGGCGCTAGGGTTCAGCTGGCTGAGATGGAGGATTTGCTGGTGTAGCCGATTGGCAAAAACGGCTACTTCCTTGCCGAACGTGGTAGGGCTGGCTACCTGTCCATGCGTGCGAGCCAGCATGGAGATTGAAGCTGTTTGTTCTGCCAGGGTCGTAAGTTGGTCCAAGAGCTGCCGTAATTCGGGTAATAGCACTTCAGCCAGTCCAGTTTGGAGCATACTAGCCCAAGCAGTGCTATTGATATCTTCAGAAGTACAGGCAAAGTGTATCCAAGGGATGCAGTCTGGGATGCCATGGCTTACCATTTGTTGCTGAAGCCAGTATTCCACTGCTTTAACATCGTGGCGTGTTTGGGCTTCGATGGCTTTGATCTCAGCAAACAAAGAGAGGAAGGAAGCATCTGTGCTGGTGCAAGCCTCCACTTCGGCAGCCAGAGCGGTTAGTCTGGAACGTGACCGATGAAGGGTCTCAAAAGCGGGATCTTCTTGTTCTGACAGATGCAACAACCAGCCGTATTCTACTTTGATACGTTGTAGAGCCAGATTTTGTTCGCTGAAAACTTCAGTTAGAGGGGCGGTTTGGGTGCGGTAGCGACCATCTAAGGGGGATAGTGCCGGTTCAGAAATCAACGCATTACGCCTTGGAGAGGGATCCAGAGAGGTATCAGTTAGTTGTTTATTTTAGCTTGCAGACAGCTCTGGAGTGTATCAGCCTGATGGAAGCCCTAATGGAAGTGCTAATGGAAGCGCTGTACAATCATGCCGCCTCCCAGACAGCGTTGATCGTCGTAAAAAACGCAGAATTGCCCACAGGCAGGAGTGCGCTGGGCTTCGGCAAAATCTACGGTCCAGAGTCCATCTTGCTCATCCAGCTGGCACGGGATATCCGTCTGACGGTACCGGAATCGAGCTGTTAGTTTGCAAGGCGTGCGGGGCGGCATGCCGATCCAGTTCATATCTTTCAACAGCAGTCGCTGGTAGTACAGGGCTGGGTCTTCCCCCTGAGTCACTACTACTTGGTTGGTATCAGTATGGGTATCTACCACATACCAAGGCGCTTCAGCGGCACTTTGTATGC
This sequence comes from Gammaproteobacteria bacterium, assembly GCA_051008935.1. Lineage (GTDB taxonomy): Bacteria > Pseudomonadota > Gammaproteobacteria > JBPCXB01 > JBPCXB01 > JBPCXB01. Next base: position 53,473 of record JBPCXB010000066.1, read on the forward strand.
CGCCCAATCCCAGCCCTTTTCTTTGACCGGGTGTGTACAGACAGGCTCCTTGATGTTTTCCCAGTGTGGTGCCATCCGTGTCGGTGATGTCGCCCGGGGTCAGTTCGAGATAGCTGTTCAGAAAATTGGCAAAATTGCGCTCGCCGATAAAACAGATTCCAGTGCTGCCTTTCCGATTCCAATTAGGTAAATGCTGTTGTTTTGCAAGCTGCCGGACTTCGGCTCGCAGCAAGGAGCCAATCGGAAACAGGACGTTTGTAAAGGCCGCTTCAGGTACCTGATGCAAGAAATAACTCTGGTCCTTATCCGCGTCTCTGGCTCGAAGCAAACGGTGCTGGCCGGATGTACTGCGGTCTAGTCGAGCGTAGTGTCCGGTAGCCAACCATTTGTAGCCGAGTGTCTGGGCATGCTGGAGCAGTGCCCCAAACTTAATATGGCGGTTGCAGGCGATATCGGGATTTGGCGTGAGCCCCAGCCGGTATTGGGCCAGCATGGGCTCGAATACTTGCTCAAAATATTCAGGCGAGAATGAAATTTGATAGAGCTTGATGCCAAGAATTTCGCAGACTTGGCTTGCGCTGTCAAAGTCGTCTTGAGCAGTACAGTGGGGTGTGCCATCGTCTTCATCCCAGTTTTTCATAAAGACAGCGGCTACCTGATAGCCAGCCTGACAGAGCAGTAGCGCCGCTAGGGCAGAGTCTACCCCGCCAGATAGGGCCACTAGAATCGGATCAGATAGTGGGGCATCAAAGCTCTGGGTTAGACTATGAATGCGCTTTGATGTCATGTTTGGGGCTCACAGCGAAAACGAGGTGGGAAAAGAGAAGCTACCTCGCTTTAGGCATCTTTCGATCATTTTATAAAAGATTAAATAAGTACAAGGCGTTTGCAGACAGGAGCAGCAGGTCCATGGCAAGGATGATAGATGTCGGGTCTAAGCCCCGAACTCAGAGGCGTGCAACTGCTCAGGCAATCGTGTGCATGAACCGTGCAACGCTCAATGCGGTTTTAGACAATCGGATTGTGAAAGGAGACGTTGTCAGCCTTGCGCAGGTAGCGGGCATTATGGGAGCCAAAATGTGCCCGCAAATGTTGCCTTTGTGTCACCCGTTGCCCCTAGCTTCTGCTGATGTGACAGTAGAGAGCTGGCACCAAGGTGACGAACAGGGTTTAAGAGTTCTGGCCACAGCTTCCGTGGAGGGTCAGACTGGTGTGGAAATGGAATCTTTGGCGGCTTGTGCAACTGCCGCTCTATGCATTTACGATATGTGTAAATCCATGGACCCTGCGATACGTATCGAGCAGATGTGCTTACTGGAAAAAGACGGTGGCAAATCCGGCCTGTGGCAGCGCGCCCTGCCGCAAACGCCTTAGCGGCATACGCCGTATATTTAGTGGCCTGTTTGTGTGGAGGTAGTGCGGATGCGGCTCAATGTGGTATATCTGGCTTCAGTAAGAGAACGGGTGGGACGGCACGAAGAGCAAATTGAGATCGCGCAGCATGCGTGTAATCTAGGCGATCTGTTGGCATTGTTGTCTGCTAAATATGCTGGGCTTTTTAATGATCCAGATATAGGCTGTGCCGTGTCAGGGCAGATCCAACCCATGCACACTAGTGCAATCACAGCCTGCCAGTTGCAGGATGAAGATGAGATTGCATTCTTTCCTCCGATGACAGGAGGGTGAGATGGCTCGCCGGGCTCTTGACCGCACCAAGGTACGTATTGGTATCACAGATCAGCAGCTGCAGCCAGATCCTCTGATGCAGTGGCTGGATCAAGCCGACACCGGTGCCATCGCTTCTTTTTTGGGGAAAGTACGATCTGAGCAGGGGCGTGTGCAGGCTCTGACTCTTGAGCATTACCATCGAATGACCGGTGTCAGTCTAGAAAAAATCGCCGCCCAAGCGCAAGGCAGGTGGGATCTGCACGGGCTCGATATACAACACCGGATAGGCACATTAGTTCCTTTAGAGCCCATTGTATTTATAGCCGTTGCTGCTCGCTATAGAGCCGATGCTCTGAGTGCCTGCGAGTTTGTGGCAGATCATCTCAAGTCCGAAGCCGCTTTTTGGAAATGCGAGCATCGCATAGATGGTAACCATTGGCTTGCACCTTCCGAAGCGGACCGCCGCCGCTTAAAGAAATGGCTGTGATCGTGAATTCCGTAGCTTATTTCTTTTGCATAGGGTCCAGAGCCGACTAGAGTAACTAAAATTCTGTACTGACAGGATGCGTATTGGTTCTAATAGCACAGCAAAGCGCTATTAAATGTTCAAGGGTCCCATGTCAATAGTTCAATAGGTCACTAGATAAACAAATAAAGGATCAAGGTATGAATGCAAAACCTTATGTCAGAGTCAGAATTCCGGATTTCGGAGAGAAATTAATAGTGCGGGCCAATGGCCGCCTCGAAGTTCCGGACCATATTGTCATTCCGTACATTGAGGGGGATGGCATCGGTAGTGACATCACGCCCGTCATGTTGAATGTGATCAACAAGGCAGTTGAACTGGCTTACGGTAGCCGGCGCAGCATCGCTTGGATGGAAATCTATTGTGGCGAGAAGGCCACTCAGGTTTATGGCGATGATGTTTGGCTGCCGGATGAAACACTCCAGATCCTTGAAGACTATTCGATCGGTATCAAAGGGCCTTTGACCACCCCGGTCGGCGGCGGCATCAGGTCGCTCAATGTAGCGCTGCGCCAGAAGCTGGATCTGTATGTTTGTCAAAGACCGGTACGCTGGTTCACAGGCGTACCTTCGCCAGTCGTTGAGCCTGAAAAGGTGGATATGGTTATCTTTAGGGAAAACTCAGAAGATATTTATGCTGGTATCGAATGGCAAGCGGGTAGCCCTGAGGCTAAAAAAATCACAGAGTTTTTGCAGAAAGAAATGGCCGTGGGTCAAATACGTTTCCCGGATTACTGCGGTATTGGCATCAAACCGGTATCAAAAGAAGGCACGCAACGTTTGGTTCGCAAGGCCATTGACTATTGCATCGAACAGAACCGTTCGTCAGTGACATTAGTGCACAAAGGGAATATTATGAAATTCACCGAGGGTGCTTTTAAGGATTGGGGCTATGAGCTTGCTGCGGAACGCTATAACGCAAAACCCATAGATGGTGGGCCTTGGCACAGTTTTCCGAATCCGAAAACCGGCGAAGAGATTATTATCAAAGACGTGATCGCAGATGCTTTCTTACAGCAGATCTTGACGCGCCCATCTGAGTACAGTGTCATAGCGACGCTGAATTTAAATGGTGACTATATCTCAGACGCTCTTGCTGCCCAGGTCGGTGGCATAGGAATAGCACCTGGAGCTAACATAGGAGGTAGTATTGCGCTTTTTGAGGCCACCCATGGTACAGCTCCGAAGTATACCGGGCAAGATAAGGTCAATCCGGGTTCTTTGATTCTTTCTGCTGAGATGATGCTTAGGCATCTGGGTTGGACTGAGGCTGCAGACCTTGTGATTGATGGTATCACCAAGGCAATTGCAGCAGGCACTGTCACTTACGATTTTGAACGCCTGATGAAAGATGCTACTTTGTTGAGCTGTTCGGAATTTGGAGAAGCTATTGTCCACAAAATGTCGCATTGACGGCTCTACTGCTCAGCCAGACGATGCGCTGGGCTCGGTTGAACTGGCAAGAGAAGAGAGGGTCAAACCAAAGCTGCCGAAACGCTATGCAGTTTTGATGATGAACGATGACTATACGCCCATGGAATTTGTCGTGAGCGTTCTTCAGGATATTTTCGGTATGGATGAAGAGAAAGCCGTGAGTAAAATGCTTGAAGTGCATACGCGCGGCTCAGCCGTTTGTGGGGTTTATACTAGAGAAATTGCAGAGACCAAATGCGATCAAGCTGTTGCTTTAGCCCGAGGGCTCGAGCATCCTTTGTTGTGTAGGGTTGAGCCTTTGGAAAATAAAGGGCAGGACGATGATTGAGAATCTGCCTGTAACCACTGGATTGGATAGGGTTGATTCGGCAATGTCGAGTGGCTTCCGTCCAGTCTGCGAGTAATCAGAATTATGCTGACCGAGAAAGCACAGAAAATTCTCACCTTGACGCACCAGCATGCCGTTCAATCGCACCATGAGTTCATTACTCTGGAACATTTGTTGCTGGCTCTTTTAGACGATCATGATGTGGTTGAAACTCTGAGCCAATGCAAGGCAAGTGTTCAGCAATTGAAGTCAGATTTAGAGGGTTTTCTGGCCGATCCTCAGAATATGCCGCACCACAGAGATGGCGAGCAACCTCAGCCTTCCAATGCGCTACAGCGCATCATGAAACGAGCGGTATTCCATGCGCAAGCCAGCCGTCAATCGCCTGTGGAGTGTGCAGATCTATTGGTGGCGCTGTTTTCTGAACCTGAGAGTCATGCCGTGCATTTTTTGCATCAGCAGGACGTGACCCGTTTGCATGTCATTACTTGTTTGTCTCACGGCCAGCAGGCGAAGCCCGCCCGTGCCTCTGAGCCTTCTGAAGAGCCTGCTGAAGAAGCTGCTCGAGAAACGGCTTTGTCGCTTTATACGACCAACTTGAACGAAGAGGCGATCAAAGGCAGAGTCGAGCCTCTGGTTGGCCGCAAGGCGGAATTACAGCGGATGATTCATATTCTGGCACGTCGGCGCAAGAATAATCCGCTCTTAGTGGGGGATGCGGGAGTCGGTAAAACAGCTTTGGCGGAAGGTTTGGCGCAATGCATTGTTGAAAGTCACGTCCCTCTTGAGTTGAAAGACGCCTGCATCTACAGTCTGGATATGGGCGCACTGCTCTCAGGGACACGCTATAGAGGAGATTTCGAACAGCGGCTCAAAAATCTTTTAAAAGAACTGAAAGAAATCCCCAAAGCCATTTTGTTTATCGATGAAATACATACTTTGATCGGCGCTGGTGCGGCATCTGGCACTGTGTTGGATTCCGCTAACTTGCTGAAGCCGTCTCTGGCTCGCGGGGATTTGCGATGTATTGGAGCTACGACGATAAAGGAATACCGCTCCATCTTTGAGAAAGAACAAGCGCTTTCCAGACGGTTCTTGAAAATTGATGTGTTAGAGCCCAGCCAAGTAGATACATTGGCTATTCTCAAAGGGCTGGCTCCGAATTTTGAAAAGCATTATGACCTGAGATACACAGCTAAAGCCTTGAAAATGAGCGTGGAGCTTTCAAGCCGTTACATTACAGACCGTCTGTTGCCCGACAAAGCCATTGATGTTATGGATGAAAGTGGTGCAGCAGTGCGGCTAGCTGATCGCAATAGGCGTACTGTAACCGAAGCGGACATTCAGCGTACGGTGGCTATCATGGCGCGTGTGCCCGAGCACCGTGTTTCAGAATCTGATCGCAGTCGCTTGCAGGATTTAGCGGGTAATCTCAAGCATGTGATATTTGGTCAGGACAAGGCATTGAACCGACTGATCAGTGCTATACAACTTGCTCGCGCAGGTTTGAAAGAAGAACGGCGCCCCATCGGGAGTTTCCTATTTGTTGGCCCTACTGGGGTCGGTAAGACGGAATCAGCCCGTCAGCTGGCTAAATGCATGGGGGTCGAACTGGTGCGTTTCGATATGTCGGAATATATGGAGCGCCATACTGTTTCGCGTTTGATCGGTGCGCCACCTGGGTACGTAGGTTTTGATCAAGGGGGATTGCTGATCGAAGAAATCAGGAAGCACCCTCATGCCATATTATTGCTAGACGAGATTGAGAAGGCGCATTCAGACGTGCACAATTTGCTACTGCAAGTGATGGATCATGGCAAATTAACGGATAGTTATGGGCGTTCTGCGGATTGTTCGAATTTGATCCTGATCATGACCTCGAATGCAGGTGCCGCACGAGTTGCTGCCAATACCCCGGGCTTTCATGCTGGAGACAGCGGCGCTGATGCGATTCGAGAGCTGGAAAAAGCGTTCTCGCCAGAATTTCGAAACCGGCTGGATGCGGTGATCCAGTTCGGTAGCCTCGAATTAGATACCGTGCTGACTATTGTCGATAAATTCGCTACCGAATTGCAGGTCATGTTGGATCAACATTCGGTCATTCTGCATCTCGATGATGCGGCGCGCCTTTGGTTGGCAGAAAAAGGCTACGATAAAAAAATGGGGGCGCGTCCGCTGCACCGGCTCATGCGAGAAAAGATCAAGGAACCGCTATCGCGGGAGATACTGTTCGGTGCTTTGGTAGCAGGCGGGGATGCCTATGCGAAAGTAAAAGCCGATGATTTGGTGCTTGATACCCACCCGGCAGCCCCTAAAGGCAAGAAAAAGCGTATTCAAGAGCTTGAATCACCGCCCAGCGCGTAATGCGTACATAACCTAGCCACCCGCCTGTTCGCCAACTGCTGGAGTACGGGAGTGTTTCCTGTCTAGATCTTCCCGTGGTATGACCTCTACCGAGTCGTAGCCCAATTGCTGCAGAGCTGGTAGGGTCTCAGGGTCGCCTACTACGATAATGACCCATTGATTGGGTGTAATGCGTTTGGTTTGCTGTCGAATTTCAGACAATCTCAAATCTCTGATCAGCAGCATGCGTGTCTGCGGCCACCAATTAGCCGGTCTGTGGGTGGCTCGGCCTTTGCCAACGGCATTGGAATAAAGTGCTCTCAAGCTCCGCAAAGATTCAATCGAACCAGGTAGTTTCCGGAGCAGGGCATTGCGTGCTGTGCGCCACTCCTGCTTCTCGAGAGGCTGATCTTCGATGAATGAGCCGGTAATGTGGAGCAATTCTTCCAGTGCGGCAGCAGTTTGGTCTTTTTGCACAGAGGTAAATGCAATAAAAGCAGGCGGCCCTTTGGGATCAGAAATAGAGCTATAAGCGCCGTAACTCCAGCCTTTCTCTTCGCGCAATTTTTCGCTGAGACGAGCTGTAATGCTGCCTCCCAGAGCGGTATTAGCCAACTCTAAAGCCGTTCGTGTGCAGGCTCCTACCGGTTGTTTCATGTCTTGTTCAGAATCTTGATTCAAGATCAATTGTCCTGTCGCAATCACTGACTGGCTACGGCCCGGATCTGGGATGAAGATCAGGCGTGCAGTCTGTTCTTGGTTGGTTCGCTCTTGCTGTTTGAGCAGGCTGCGATAATCGCCTGCACAGCCGCCGCTAGCAAAATTTCTTTTGGCTGGACGTACTGGTGTAGGCTCGAATCCCTGCAGTTGCCGCAGTAGATCCAGAAATCCTTGTAGATTGGTTCCATTGAAGTCGCCTGCTACGATCAGAGAAGCGCGGTCCCAGCGATAGGTGTTGGTGTGCCATTCTCTAATATCTTCAGCTGATAGCTGTTTAATCAGGCTTTTATAGCCTGTCCTAGTTGCTGGCACCCCGTAAGGATGTTCTGGGCCGTATAGGAAAGGGGGGAGCGCCCTGAATGCCAGGGTGCGCGCGTTGGCATATTCGCGGTCGATGGCACTCAACCAACGCAATCGCTCGCGCTCAACATCTGAAGGTTCGAATGCAGGTGCAAAGGCTATTTCTTGCAGTAGCTCTAGCCCTTTTTGTGTATTAGCTGTGGGTAGGGTCGCTTGGACCCCGCAGAAATCGCTGTTGGCATAAGGTGAAAATGCACCAGCCAAAGCATCAGAAAGCTGCTCTAGCTCGATGATGTTGTAATTTTTTGTGGCTTGGGTCATCATGTGGGTGGCAAAATTGGCGATGCCGGCAGGTTCGGTTTGTCTGCGTACGCATGGGAACTGTAGGTCCATGCTGATCAGTGGCGTATTGGCCCGATGAACCAGATAGAGAGGGATATCTGCTGGTACACACTTGGCTGTTTCGGAATTGCAGGTGCGTTTGAGCAACCATTTTTGCGGTTGGGGCAGCTCGGGCAGATCCAAGGTATCCAGATCCGGAAGGGGGGATGTATCCGATCTGGGGGTTGGCAAGGGTTGTGCTGCAGGTTCAGCCGGATGGCCTTTGGAGGTAAAAGGTTCGATGGGCAAGGCGATATCTGAACCGGGGCGTACCGTGAGTTGAAACCAAGGGCGGCTGAGCCATTCTCGAGCTACTTGACGCACTGAGCGGGGCGTTTGAGTATCGAGTGCAATGAATTCTTGTTTCCATAAATCGGGGTCGTTTGCCAATATGGCCCCCGTAGCTAACAGAGACATACGCCCTCCAAATCCACCCAGTTTGTCGGTTTGGCGCAATGTGCCGCCTATGTCTGATTGAATTTGTAATTCCAGTTCACCCTGATCGGGCAGTTGATCGATAAAGCGATTGATTTCTTCGTGAAGAATCGTCTCTATCTGTTCCAGCATGGCTTCTTCTTTGGCTTCGATAATTAAGCTGATGTGGCCAGCTAGTTTTTTGAAATCGCTGTAGCAGACTGCAAAATTGGCCAAACGTTCCTCGAGCACCAGCCTCTGATGAAGTATGGAACGTTTGTTGCCGCCTAACAGCTGGCAGGCCAGATAGAGCGGTGCCGTCAATTCGGGCTGAGAAGCTGTTGGGGCTTGCCAAGAGCGGTAAATCCGTGCATGGGGGACTTTGTCTTGGAATTCGGTGCGCCTGTTTTCTGGTATGGGTAAAGTGGTGTGATCCAGAGTGGGCAGATCGGACGTGGCGGCAGGGACGCTACCAAAGAATTCCTCGATCCAGGTGCGTGCCTCTGGGGTGTCGAACTTGCCTGCCAGAACCAGCACAGCATTGTCTGGCCGATACCAAGCAGAACGGAATTTCTGCACATCGGCAGTGTCGATTCTCGCTAAATCCTGATTAAAGCCAATGACAGGCCAAGAATAGGGATGATCTTTGCCGAAGATCCCTGTATATACTCGGCTCCAAACGGTACCGTAAGGAGTGCCTTCACGTTGGCGCTTTTCGTTCTGTACAACCCCCATCTGTTGTTCCAGGCGTACTGGGTCGACAAGCATCCAACCCATCCTGTCTGCTTCTAGCCAGAGTGTGCGTTTGAGCGCGCCTGAAGGTATCGTCTGGAAGTAATTAGCGTAGTCCTGATTGGTGGTGCCATTGATATCTGTCACGCCTGCTTCTTCCAAGGCAACGAAATAATCTTGCTCGTATCCCGCAGAGCCGTTGAACATCAAGTGCTCGACTACATGTGCCAACCCGGTCCTAAAGCGCCATTCCCGAGACGAGCCTGCACCGTACCAGACTCCCACAGCTACCAGAGGGCGCGAGTTGTCCTGATGCAGGATGACAGTCAATCCATTATCCAGTTGGTACTGGTCGAATTGCAGGTCCGGTAGTGAGAGTTCTGCGCTCTGATCCAGCTGTTGTCTAGCAGCAGAAGGACGCATATTGGCCAATATGACCGCAACCACTGCGACGGCCACCAGTAACATGGCAGCAGCTGGTAAGATCCAGCGTCGGTATGGCTCCAGCCAGTAGACTACAAGCTGTTTGAGTTTGGAAATGGACGCCATGATTCAATCCTTTATAGGGTGCGGTAAAGGAGATAATGGTCGGCCGATGTCAGCAGGACGCTTCACAAATCAGTGAGCGCGTCCGGTTTAGACCCAATTATCTCAGGGGGTGCTACGCAACGGAATAAGAATTTTACTGCCTGGGTAGAGCGCAGCCGTTGATTTTTCGTTGAGCCGCATCAATTCACTGACCGAAGTGTCAAACCGGTTGGCAATGCTGCTCAGCGTATCTCCAGAACGTACGTGGTAGAAGGCTGATCTTTTCCCTACTGCGGTTTCCGGGATTTCAGGGCCTACAGCGATACGGACGGTGGTGCCGATTGGCAGAGGGCTCTGTTCGCTGATACTCAGATGCTGTCTCAGTAATTCAGGTTCAATGCCTATATTGAGTGCCAGGCTCTCGACACTGTCTTGGGCAGTGGTGGTGGTGATGGCATTACCGCCACGGGGATGTAGATAGTCCGTTGGCTCGGTTGGAATCAGTAGATAGCGCCCGGCTTCTAGTTCTGTTTCGGGGGTCAGGATCAGCCCATTGAGTTGTCTTAAATGGTTGATGCTGGTTCCGAATAGGGCAGCAATCTCTGATAGCGAATCTCCGTCACGTACCAGATAGGAAGTCCACTTGATGGAGGTAGGATGTTGGTTTGCGTGCGCTGCTTCGGCAAATTTTGTAGCATCTTCCAGCGGCAGCAGGATGTTCACGGGCTGGCTGGGTTTGGGAGCCCATTGTTTAAAGCCGGCATTGAGTGCAAAGAATTCATCGACCGGTATATCCACTAGCTTTATCAAGGATAGCAGGTCAACTTGTTGTGGCAGATGAATTTGTTTGAAATAGCGATGATTGGGTATTTCGGGTAGAGGTTGCCCATTAATTTCTCCCCAACGTACTATGGTTGCCAATGCCACCAGAGCGGGCACATATCTGCGTGTCTGGCGCGGTAGGTTGAGGGTCCAGAAATCTTGAGGTTGGCCCCGCCTCAGGCTGTCGTTGCGGATTTCTTGTACGCGCCTCGGCCCGGTATTGTAGGCCGCAACAGCCAAAAGCCAATCGCCATTGAAACGCTGTGCCAACTGCTCCAGATAATCCAGAGCGGCCTGAGTTGATTTGATCACGTCGCGCCTGTCGTCAACCCACCAATTCATTTCCAACTTGAAGTGACGTGCTGTGGAAGGCATGAATTGCCAGATGCCAGCAGCGCCGTATTCTGAAGACGCATGGGGCTTGAATTGACTTTCAATAAAAGGCAGAAGGGCAATTTCCAGGGGCATATTGCGTCGTTCTACTTCTTGAACGACGTAGTGTAGGTAGGGCTGTGACTGTTCCAGCATCTGATACAGCGAGGGTAGGTGCTGAATGAAGCGATCCAGCTCAGTGCGTACAGATGCTCTTTGCAGATGTGCCCCCAGCGAAAAACCGCCTTTTAGACGTTCCCAAATATTGGGGTAGTAGTGTTTTCCGGCTAGAGATACGCTAAAGCTGGGATGATGCTCTTCCCAGCTTTGCAGCTCGTCGCTGCAACAGGCAGCAAAGGGAGGGGCCGCATGGCTTGGAGATGCCAAAATTGCGGGTAGCAGTGCAACAGCAAAGACCCCTGTGCAGTATAAAGCCCTAGAATTCATCTTTCCATTGCCTGATAGTTGCTAGTACTTCTGTAGTGGAATCGAGCGGTTGGCGAGCCCGCAATTCAGCTTGTTGCTTGATTTGGGGTTGATCTGTCCGGAGAAAGGGGTTGATCGCTTTCTCCAGTTGGATGGTAGAAGGTAGGGTTTTGCAATTTGCAGCCCGTAGCTCTTGCACTTTCTGGTGATAGCTCAGCAGCTCGGCATTGTCGGGTTCAACGGTCAGAGCAAATTCAAGATTGGCAGCAGTGTATTCGTGAGTGCAGTAGACTCTGGTGTCGTTTGGCAGGGCCGCAAGTTTGGATAGCGATCGGTGCATCTGACTAGCTGTGCCCTCGAACAGTCGGCCACAACCGCCTGAAAAGAGTGTGTCGCCGCACAGGAGCGCATTTTGAGCCGTACACACGTAGGCGATATGTCCTGAAGTATGTCCTGGCACTTCCAGCACTTCAAATTCCGTGTCTTCCGATCCGAATAGATTGAAGCGGTCCCCTTCTTTCAGCTTTGTGGTGATGCCGGGGATGTTTTCTTGTGCAGGTCCATATACAGGCATCCCATGATTTTGGGTCAGCTGCGCAATGCCACCTGTGTGATCGTAGTGGTGGTGGGTAATCAGGATGCTGGTCAGTTGAAACCCTGTTTGCTGCAGATATTTTTCTACTACAGCAGCATCTCCGGGGTCGACGATGGACACCTGTTTGCCGCATTCAATGACCCAGATATAGTTATCGCTGAAGGCCGGTAGAGCAGAAAAGCGCAGAATCATTGGGTTTGCTGACATGCAATTACGCCAAAGGAGGTAGCTGCAAAATGAAACTGCACGGCTCTGTTAGTAAGATCGGTCCCCTGATGCTTCAGTCTCCATATTACCTGATTATCATGCGTGAGGGGTGCTGGTGCCATAATTCCGGGCCGTTTTCTTAAGTTGTGGAGTTTAAGAGGTACAGATGCCGTTCTATTGCCGTACTATTGCCGTTCTATCGCCGTTTAGTATTGTGCGTAAACAGTCGCCGGCTATATGCCGCGTAGAGAGCAATTTTAGCCGATATCTGGCCGTCTGTAGAATCTAAATAAGCAGCCGATAATAAGGGCATATAAGCCGAAAGTTGTAGGGCAACCCTCATAGAATGTCAAGCTTAGAACAGATACTTAACCGAGAGGAATGTAGAAGCAATGTCGTCTGTGGATCAGAAACTGCTGGCCGTGAAAGAGCGCTTGGATCAAGCGGACTATATAGTGATTTATACGGATGGCGCTTGCAGTGGCAACCCGGGTCCAGGTGGATGGGGGGTCTTTATCCGCTATGGCAAGAATGCTGAACAACTGACAGAAATAGAACTGTGCGGCGGCCAGCCCAGCACCACCAACAACAGGATGGAAATGCTTGCTGTGCTGCAGGCGTTATTGGTAATCCCTGAATGCGATCATGTAGAAATCCATACGGATTCAACCTATGTGTATAAAGGTATTACCGAATGGTTGGAAGGCTGGAAGCGTAAAGGCTGGCGCAAATCATCGGGCAAGGCGTTGCTCAATGCTGATCTGTGGCGTGAGCTGGATGCACTGCCTATTCGCCGTAGGGTGCAGTGGCACTGGGTGCGTGGCCATAGCGGTAACCCTGGCAATGAAAAAGCCGACGAGCTAGCCAATAAAGGCATGGCGGCACTATAACTAGTAATGAGGAAAGCCTGTGGCGTCACAGGCTTTCGCAGATACGCCATAGGTGAATGATAGGGAACAGCTGATGCGACAGGTAGCACTGGATTTAGAAACGACGGGTTTGGATGCGTTGCAAGGGCATCGTATTATTGAAATTGGAGTCGTGGAAATACTGGACAGACAGCTCACGGATAACGAGTACCATCAACTGGTCAATCCTGAACGTCAGGTGGATATGGCGGCTTTTCAGGTGCATGGGTATAGCACGGAAGATTTGCAAGAGCAGCCAGTGTTTGCAGAAGTTGCTTCCGACCTCTTGAAATTTATCGCTGGTGCGGAAGTGCTGATTCATAATGCCGCCTTTGATATGGGTTTTTTGGATGTAGAGTTTCAACAGCTGGCTGCTGTATCGGGAAGCGACATCAGACAGGAATACAACCCTTGGACGGTGGTCGATACTCTGCAGTTGGCTCGGGAGCTCAATCCGGGTCAGGGGGTGGGTCTAGATGCTTTGATTCGTAAATACGAAATTAAAGGAGAATCTAGAGAGTTGCATGGTGCACTAAAAGATGCGCGTTATCTAGCTGCAGTGTATCTAGCTATGACCAGTGGCCAGCGGCAAATAGATTTCCAAGTCTCTCAGGGTGCGGGATTGGCTCGCTCCAAAACCAAGGCTATAAGGTCTTCTCTGGATTCTCACCGAACTCCTAGAATCAAAGCAAGTGAGCCTGAAATGGAGCTGCATAGGGCTGCGTTGCGCACTCTGGCTAGCCGATCAGGCAACAAGAGCAAGCAGCTCTGGCCTGAAGCAGCACTTGCTGCGGATAAAACAACCGAGAAGCCAGAAAACTAGAGTGTCATTTCGGATGGATTCAGCTAAGCTTTCAACGCCATTAGGCCGCAGGGTTACTCGTTTTGCACCCAGCCCTACAGGTGCGCTGCATTTGGGCGGCGCGCGTACCGCGCTTTTTAACTGGCTGTTTGCACGGGCTTGGGGCGGGCATTTCTATTTGCGTTTTGAAGATACAGACCCAGTGCGTTCCAAGCCAGAATTTGAGCAGGATATCTTGCGTTCCATCAACTGGCTGGAGCTGAATCCAGATGCAGAACCGATCCGCCAATCGGAGCGCACAGCTCTTTATGCTGAGGTAGCGGGCAGGCTTGTTGCCTCTGGCCATGCTTATTTTTGTAACTGCTCCCCTGAACGCTTGGAATCACTTCGCCAGCGGGCGCGATTGGAAGGTGGCCAGAAGGGCCAAGTATACGATGGCTTGTGTCGCAACAAAGCTCTGCCGGATACTCCGGATAGTGTGCTGCGCTTAAATGCTGAATCAGCAGCTGCTTGCCAGAGCACGGTATCTCTTGAACAGCCCGTGCCTACTGAGGATTATATTTTGCGTCGTTCCAGACAGGAAGGCGAGGTTGCCGGCGGCTTCACCTACCATTTATGTTGTGTAGTAGACGATCATGACACGGGGGTCACACATATCATCAGAGGAGCAGACCACATAGATTCTGAATGGAAGCAGCGCTTGCTGTACGGCTGTCTGAGTTGGGATATGCCCGAGGTGCAGCATCTACCTCTGGTGTTGGCTCCAGATGGCTCTAGACTATCGAAACGTAATCATGCAATGCCCATTGAATCTTTGCGTGCTGCAGGGTATTTACCAGAAGCTGTTTGTAACTATCTGGTTCGTATGGGTTGGTCTTATGGGGATCAGGAATTTTTTAAAGACTTGCCGGCTGTAGCTGCTGTGTTTCTGCAAGGCTCAATAGGGGCATCGGCGTCAAAGAGCGATATGGAACGGTTGAAGTCCTTGAATTTTCAGCATGCACAGTCGTTAGAACCTCAAGAACTTGCCGAGCGGTATTTTCAGTGGCGTCAACACTATTCCAGACAGGATGCAGCATCGGTTGCCAAGCTGCATTTGACCCCAATGGTAGTTGCCAGTTTTTTTGAACGGGTGCAGACGTTTGAGCAATTAGATGCCAACCTCTGCAGCCTGTCAGAGCTTCATCAGCAATCTGAACCCCCGCGTTTCGATGAGGCTGAATTGGATGTGTTGCGCACTTGTGCTGAGGTTCTAGCAAAGGTCGATCCTTTTCAGCCAGAAGACATCAATGCCTCTTTGCGGCAGCTAATCCGTGCTAAAGGTATTTCTTTTAAGCAACTCGGTATGCCTCTTCGGTTGGCACTGACAGGAGAAAAGCAGTCTCCAGCCGTCCATATGGTATGTAGTGCGCTGGGCCGAGAAGTAGTGCTCTCTCGGCTTGCTCGAGTGGCCGGTTTCTAATGTATTGAACCTACAGGCTTTCAAGCAAGATAAAATTTGCTCTTAACCCGCCTAGCAACTTTATATAGTACCTCGGCGCAGTACCCAATGCAGTGCCCAATTTAGTACCTCAATTATGAATTCGAATACATGCCATGCCTGATGCGCCTTCTGAAGATACCATTTTTGCCCGCATTCTGCGCCAGGAGCTTCCAGCAGATGTAGTATATGAAGATGATCAGTGTCTGGCGTTTCGCGATGTTAGTCCTCAAGCGCCGGTCCATATATTGCTCATCCCTCGCAAGCCAATCCCGAAACTCAGTGATTCGACACCAAGCGATCAGCAGTTGCTCGGGCATTTATTGCTCAAAGCACCTCAAATTGCGGAGCAGCAGGGCATTGGCGATGCCTTTCGAATGATTATCAATAATGGGGCCAAGGCCGGCCAGACTGTTTTTCATCTTCATGTGCATATCTTGGGTGGTCGCCCTCTAAGCTGGCCGCCGGGGTAAATGATGCGCTTTTTCCAAGCCTTTCAGGCTGCTTCTAATGATTTGTTATGGGAATTGGTGTGATGCAGGATAAATCTATGCTTATTCAGGCTCTAGATGTAGGCATTATCGGCATGAGTGCGGCCTTGGTGTGTCTGGCTCTCTTGGGGGGGATCGTTGTCCTTACAGCCAAGTTGGCTGAATGGTTGGATCGAGAGGCAGCAGAGCCGCAGTCGTCAGCGGAGTTGATGCCTGCAACCACCGTTAAAGAGATAGCGCGCGCTGCCATCAAAGCCTATCGTCATCGATAAGCAATGCCGGCATATGGAACAGTAAGGATATCAATATGAATCGCTTGGGAGTGACAGAGGTTTGTTTGCGGGATGGCCATCAATCGTTGTTGGCAACTCGGTTGCGTACCGAGGATCTGCTGCCGGTATGTGACGCGCTGGATCGAGTCGGTTTTTGGTCTATTGAATGTTGGGGCGGGGCGACGTACGATGCTTGTATCCGCTATCTAGGTGAAGACCCTTGGCAGCGCTTGAAATCTTTCCGTAAGATGATGCCCAATACGCGCTTGCAGATGCTTTTGAGAGGGCAGAACCTTTTGGGCTATCGGCATTACGCTGATGATGTGGTAGCTGCGCTGGTTGAAAATTGCGCTGAAGCTGGTATTGATGTATTCAGAGTCTTTGATGCGCTCAATGATGCGCGCAATATGCATTGTGCTTTGAAAGCCGTTAAGGCTGTGGGAAAACATGCCCAAGGCACTCTGGCCTATACGACGAGCCCAGTACATGATATTCAGCATTGGTTGGACTTAGCGCGTCGTATCGAAGATATTGGCGTCGATTCTATTGCCATCAAAGACATGGCGGGTTTGCTGACTCCTTACACAGCCTTTGAATTAGTAGGCAAGCTCAAAGAACTGGTATCTGTTCCCATCCATATGCAATGCCACGCAACAACAGGGCTTTCTACTGCTACTGCACTCAAAGCTGCTGAGGCCGGCCTGGATAATGTCGACACTTCCATCTCGAGCCTCAGTATGACCTATGGTCATTCGCCGACAGAGACCCTGGAAGCAATCTTTGCAGGCACTGATCGGGCCACCAATCTGGATACCGGTTTGATGCAGGAAGTAGCAACCTATTTACGCGCTTTGCGTCAGCGCTACAGCCAGTTTGAAGGCAGCTTAAGAGGGATCGATGCACGTATCCTCCATGCACAGGTTCCAGGCGGTATGCTGAGCAATCTGGAATCGCAGCTGCGTCAGCAAAATGCGCTTCACCGAATGGATGAAGTCATCGAAGAAATCCCGAAAGTACGTCAGGATCTAGGCTATATCCCTTTAGTCACCCCCTCTTCCCAGATTGTGGGTGCTCAAGCTCTGCTCAATGTATTAAGTGGACAGCGTTACAGCCAGCTGACAGCTGAAACAACGGGGCTGTTGCGGGGAGAATACGGTGCGGCTCCAGCTGCCTTTCAAGAGGAACTGCAACAGCGGGCGCTTGAAGGAGCTGAACCCGTTACCTGCCGGCCCGCAGATAACCTGGAAGCTGAGATGCCTAATCTAGAGCAGGAGCTGGCCCAGCATAGCCGAGATGAGGGTTTTAAGTGCAGCCCTACAGATGTATTTACCTATGCTATGTTCGCTCAGGCTGGGCTCAATTTTCTGCGCAACCGCCAAAACCCAGAGGCCTTTGAAATTGCCCCGGCACAAGTAGAAGAGCTTTCGAACAAGCATTATGTGGTTACGATAGAAGGCCAGGCTTATCAGGTAGAAGTGGATCAGGCCGATAATGTGCGCCAATTGCAGCCAGGTGGGCAATCTGTAGCTCAGCCAGCGCCAGCGGCAGCGACACCGCCAGCCGGAGCAGGCGAGCCGCTTCCTTCGCCTTTGGCAGGGACCGTGTTGCAGTTGGTCGCAACTCCAGGCGCACCCGTTCAAAAAGGCCAGGTGCTATTGAAACTTGAGGCACTCAAAATGGAGACAGAGATCAGCGCACCAAAAGCAGGTACCTTGGTGGCTTTCAGCGTAGCAGTCGGCGATCAAGTTGACGCTGGCGCAGAGCTACTCCAGATAAGTTGAAAACCCGATTTCCAATGGTTTGTTCTAAGAGGTTTTGATGGAGGTTTTGTCGGAGTTAGTGGGCATTACAGGGCTCTATGCCTTGACCTTGCCTCAGGCCGTTATGATGCTAGTCAGCGGTATACTCCTCTGGCTGGGCATCGTTAAGCGTTTTGAGCCTCTGTTGCTCGTTCCCATTGCCATAGGGGGCCTGCTGACCAATGCGCCCTTGGCAGGCGTCAATGAAGTGGGGGGATTTTTGCACCAGATCTATTATCTGGGTATTGAAACTACATTATTTCCGCTGATTATTTTTATTGGAGTGGGGGCTTTGACTGATTTTTCCCCCCTGTTATCCAACCCCAAGTTGGTGATTTTGGGGATTGCCGCGCAATTCGGAATTTTTACCACTTTGTTTGGCGCAGTAGTATTGAGCGATTGGGGCTGGTTGGACTTTTCCATTCAGCAAGCAGCTGCGATTGGGATCATAGGTGGTGCCGATGGGCCTACTGCGATTTATGTTTCGAGCAAGTTGGCTCCCGAGTTATTGGGCGCTATAGCTGTGTCGGCCTATTCATATATGGCTTTGGTGCCAGTGATTCAACCACCTATTGCTAAATTGCTGACGACTCGAGCTGAACGGGCAATACAGATGCCTGAATTACGCAAAGTTCGTCCGCTGGAATTGCTTCTGTTCCCGATTAGTTTGATGTTGCTGGTCATATTGCTGCTGCCTGGAGCCGTGCCTCTGGTAGGAGCTTTGTGTTTCGGTAATTTGTTGCGCGTATCTGGAGTGGTTGAAAGGCTTCGTCAAGTTGCTTCTGGAGCTTTGATTGATATAGTCACGCTGTTTTTGGGGCTTGGCGTCGGTTCCAAGCTGGCTGCCGATCAATTTCTGCAACCCGAAACGCTGGGCATACTGACTCTGGGGCTGTTTGCCTTTGCTGTGGGTACAGCTTCAGGAGTGCTGGTTGGTAAATTGATGAATTTCGTCTCCAGCAAGCCGGTTAACCCACTATTGGGTGCTGCAGGCGTGTCGGCCGTTCCTATGGCTGCACGGGTTGTTACGCGTATGGGGCAAGAAGAGAATCCAAACAACATTCTGCTTATGCATGCGATGGGTCCCAATGTTGCAGGCGTGATCGGCTCGGCTGTAGTTGCAGGCACGTTGGTGCAACTGTTGCAGTGATCATCTGACGAACTTGCCGACAAAGTAGTGCTGACAAGAATCATGCCTTTGGGCAAGCTGTTGCCTTATTTGAGCCCTTATAAACTTCGGATACTGGCTATCCTGATAGCGCTTTTGGTCAGTTCATTGACGACGTTGAGCATGGGGCCAGGCTTAGGTCTCTTAATAGACAGCGGTCTTTTAAGTGGGAATCAAGAACATTTAGCTGTTGCTGTCTGGGTTATATTGATGCTGGCGGTTTTGTTGGGCTTGGCTACCTGTGCTCGGTACTACAACGTTTCGTGGCTGGGCGAACGTGTCAGTGCTGATATCCGCAACAAGGTGTTCCAACATCTACTTCGGTTGAACCCTCAGATATTTGAGTTGTCGGGAGGCGCCGACTTACAGTCCCGCTTTACCACTGATACTACCGTGCTGCAATCGGTGATAGGTTCTTCAGTATCAATCGCCTTGCGTAACTTCGTCATAGTCGCAGGCGGCATCGTCGCCATGCTGATCTTGAATCCTGTGATGGCTATTGTTGCTTTTCTGATGATACCAGCACTGGTCGTGCCAGTTGTAATTTTCGGGCGCCGCATCAAAATGCTTTCTAGGCTCACTCAGGCCAAAGTGGGAGAAGTGGGTGCGGAAATCAGCGAAGTGGTGCGTCATATCAAAACTGTCCAAGCCTTCAATCGGCAAGATTACCATAAGGAACGTTTTTCCAGAGGCGTAGAGGCCAGTTTTGAAGCTGCTCGCAGCATGATATGGCGCAGATCGGTATTGGTCGCGCTGGTTATTATTCTGTCTATGAGCGCTCTGGGTTTTTTAGTGGTCATCGGCGCCTGGCAGGTAGCGACTGAACAGTTGACGGCAGGGGATATCATTGCATTTATCTTTATCGCCTTCATGGTTGCAGGAGCGATGGCAATGATTAGCGAAGTATCTAGTGATTTGATCAGGGCATCGGGGGCAATGGAACGCTTGATGGATATCCTGGCCATTGATGCTACTGAACGCATGGATATCGAGGTGGCTGCAAAAACCGAAATCAATCGGTTGGAAGGAGACACAGCTATTCAGATTGACAATCTGGTTTTTGCTTACCCTCAGCGTCCGCTGGTCAAGGTACTAGATGGTTTGAGTCTGTCAATACCTGTGGGCGGATTGCATGCTTTGGTGGGACTTTCTGGCGCAGGAAAAACCACGATCTTTGATTTGTTGCTTCGTTTTTATGCATGGCAGCAAGGCGAAATTCGCATAGGAGGTCAGGATATTTGCCGCCTGCCCGTGTCTCAGCTGCGCCGATTAGTAGGCTCGGTTCGTCAGGAACCCCCTTTATTCAGAGGCAGTATTTGGGATAATATAGCTTACGGTGCCCAACCCGATGCAGAAGGCATTCTGGACGAGAAGGTACGGGAAGTCGCTCATTTAGCTTATATTGACGAATTTTCCCGCCATCTTCCAGACGGATTAATGACTCAAGTCGGTGAAGCAGGAGTCACTTTATCTGCTGGGCAGCGTCAGCGTATTGCGATTGCTCGTACTCTATTGGCCGATCCTATGGTTTTATTGCTTGACGAAGTGACCAGTCATTTAGATGCTGAAAGTGAAGCTATGATACAGGATACTGTAGCTCGCTTAGCCCAGATGAAGACTGTTTTGGTGGTTGCTCACCGTTTAAGTACTGTCGTCAGTGCCGATTGCATCTACATCCTCAAAGGAGGACGAATGATAACCAGCGGTAAGCACGATGAACTGATGGATTCTACGGAAGCATATCGCCGCTTGGTGCGTTTGCAATTTAGCGAACAGCAGTCCGTGCAGCCTCCGGTTAGTAGCAGTTGAACGCTATTCATTTTCTGAGATCGATTTTTGAAGTCAGCATCTGAAATGCGCATGGAGCTCTCACCAGAGCAGAAGTTTGGGCCTCTTAAGGCTTTGGAAGACGCTGAAGTCCAGACTGCCATTCAACAGGTCGTGCAAGATCCCAAGGCTATTAAAGGGCTAAGCAAGCTGTTTTTCGGCTATTGGGCACACTTTCCGCCCCTTAGGTGGTTGTTAGCGTGGTTCTTTAGATGGGTGATGCGCAATGTATCTTCAGTGGAAGACCTGCATGGGGTCATGAAAGGCTCACTTGATTTGGTTCTGAATCAGCGTAAGCTGATTTTGGAAGTGCACGGTGAAGAGCACTTTAGTACGCTGGATACTCCATTGCTCTTTATCTCCAACCATCGAGACATAGTGCTGGATTCATTGCTGCTCAATCGCTTTTTGTTCAGTGGCTACAAGGTGAGCTCCCGTGTCGCCATAGGTGATAATTTGCTGCAATTACCAGATTGGGGATCTATCCTGATGCGTGCTGTAGGATGCTTCATGGTTGATCGAACCTCAGGATCGTCGCGGCATCAGTACCGCAATCATCAGATGCTTTCTAGTTACATCAGGTACTTATTGACCGATAAATTAAAATCGGTCTGGTTGGCACAATCTGCCGGCCGCTCGGTAGATGGCGTCGATAGAACCGATCCTGCTGTTTTAAAGATGTTGCGCTTGGCGGATCGTAAACAAAGCTTTTCTCAGGCAGTTGGGAGTTATCGGATTGTGCCGGTGACGCTTTCCTATGAATACGATAGTTGCGGCTTTTATAAAGCCCAACGTTTGGCGGCTGTTGCCCGTGATCAGCGTTGGAACCCTGAGTACGCAAAAGAGGCTCAGTCCAGCTTTCTCGCAGATAAGGGTCGCGTTTGCCTCCAACTGGGGCGTCCGATTGAAGCGGCTCACGAGCCGCAATACTTTGAAAGCCCTGAAGCTTTGAGTCAAGAGTTGGATGTGCGCATCCGGTCGGGGTATCAATTCTGGCCCACTGCCTACGTGGCAGCTGGCTTGCTGATAGAAGCCTATGAGAATGCGCGTGCTTTGCAACAACAAGTGCCCGAGCAGCCGGCGTATTTTTCGCATGATGTTATTGAGGCTGCTGGTGCTCAGTGCCCTTGGAATGCGCAAGAATTGCAGAAGGCACAACAGTATTTTGCTCAGTTGAAAAAGCGCCTAGATGCATTAGAGCAGTACTTTGTGTACAGCTACTATGCCAATGCACTGTTGCAGACCATTGCCGTAGGTCGCGCATAGCAATATAAGCGGGGTGTCAGGGGCTCCGGCTTTCGGGTAACAAGCTGAGAGCGAGGCGTTCCATAGTGGTCCACTGGTTTTTGTGGTGGCTGAGGTCTCGCGCGCTGATATTGGTTCCCCGCAATATACATCTTTTGATGTTCCGATCTGTATCCAGATCGACATCGATGATATTGATACAGCAGGGTTCTTGTTCAAAGCAAGCCATACTGGTTATAGGAGCTCCTATAGCCCAGCTCAGTAAAAGACGGTTGACACCGCCGTGGCAAACAGCCAGCATCGTGCTCCAGCCATCCTCGGCCAGCAGCTTAACGATAGTACTTTGCGTTCTTTGTGCCGCATGTGAGTAACTTTCACCGTGTGAGTAATCGCTGTCAGGTTTTTGACAATCCCAGAAAGCGTAAGCAGCGTGGATGAGGTTGAATTTTTCCTGTTCCGTGCGTCTGCGGATGCCTTGAATTTCTTCCAGATCGGGGTAGTGTTCTAATTCAAGATCTGGACGGCTATCCATCATAGCACTGGCAGTTTCTACTGTTCGACGCAAACCCGAACAGATTGCTCGGTCAAAATGTACCTCTTGCAACGCCTCAGCTGTGAGGCGCGCATTGGCCCAGCCTGCTTCGGTAAGAGGTACCGTTCGGCTATCCGGTACCGGCGTGCCATCTTTCTGTAGGTAAGATACATCGCCGTGCCGGAGCAGGTAGATCCGTTTTCTTTGACAACGATCCAAGGATTGGCGGGTCGTGCTAGAGGTGTGATCAGAGTTAGAGTTCATCGAGCTGGCGCAGAAAATGGAGTATGGCTTTATTGACTTGAGCGGGCTTTTCTTGTTGGATCCAATGCCCCCCATCCGCAATGATCTCAGAAAACAGCAACTGAGTCGTGTGGTGTTGTTTCATCTTGGCAATGATATCCTGGTCTGGGATGAAAGCCAGTACTGGATCGAGCTCGCCCGCAATGAAAAAGCTGGGTTGTTCGATTTTACGCCCCTTTAAGTCTGCCAGTTCGTGCCAATCCATATCCTGACACCGGTATCGGTTTAGAGGGCCACGCATACCGCCTTGTTGAAAATGAGCTGCATAATATGCCAGCTCGTCCGCATGCATCCAATCGGGAAAAGGCGCAGGGTCTGGCATCTTATCGAGCATGCCATCTCCTTTTGCTTTGGCGACGGGGTTGGCCATCAATTCGCGCATCCCATCGGCGCATCCTGAATAAAAAATGATGCGCAGGGAACGCAACATATCGGTTTCGAGTTCTTGTTCGGCGATCCCTTCTTGCTCAAAATACAGCTGATAAAAGAAGCGGTCCTGATAGATACGACGCCATAATTGCAAAGGGGGCTCTGGTGAACGGCCGATATAAGGCACGCTCAGCCCGCCTACGGCGTGCACTTTATCGGGATGTAAAAGCGCAGTATGCCAAGCGATAGGCGCCCCCCAATCGTGCCCGATGACGACCAGACTGGAGGCCTTTGAATTGGCTAGATAGGATTCGATGATTCCAGCCATATCAGCTGCCAGAATCGACATGCGATACGCTGACAGCTCAAAGGGTTTATCGCTACCTCCATAGCCGCGCACATCCGGCACGATGACTTTATATCCAGCTTGAGATAAGGCTTCAATCTGGTGACGCCAAGAGTACCAGAGTTCAGGCCAGCCGTGGATGAGAAGGATTTCTGGCCCCTCGCCAGCTGTAAAGACTCTGAGTCGAATACCATTGGTTTCTATGAGTTCAGAATTCAGCTGGTGGTCGGCGAAGTGCTGAAAGTCGGCGGGGACAGGAAGATTCATGGCACACCCTGAGCTTAGTGCAACGCTTGTGCGCCACAACCGTCATAGTCTAACGGATTTATCCAAGGGTTCCATCTATATTTGTGATTGTGATTAAGGTATGGTGGTTGCTCTGTGGTGAGCGAGGATAATTTGTAAAATATTGGTTTTGTAATGTCGTGTCCTCAGTTGGGCGGTAGGTGGCTGGTAGGCTCCTGAAACCCAAACCCCTGAGATCTAAGGTATAAAAAAGGTATCACAAATATGGAAATCAAAGGCAAAGTTGCATTTATCACGGGTGGCGCATCGGGTTTAGGGAAAGCGACAGCAGAAGCTTTCGTTGCCAAAGGCGGCAAGGTCGCTCTTTTGGATCTGGAGCGTCAAAAAGACACTGCAGATAAGCTGTGCGAGACTTTTGGGAGAGAGAACGCGCTTTTTGTCGCTGCTGACGTCACCAATGAACAAGAAGTCAAGGCGGCGGTGGCTGCCGCTAAAGATAAATTTGGCGCGATTCATGCCAATTACAATTGTGCCGGATTGGGCTTACCTATGCGCACAGTCGGCAAGGATGGCGCCCACGACCTGAAAGCGTTTCAGTTCGTGATCAACGTCAATCTGATTGGTACTTTCAATACGTTGCGCCTGTGTGCCGAGGTAATGGCGGAGAATGAGCCCGTTACTGCAGACGGCGAGCGGGGGGTAATAGTCAATACCGCTTCAGTTGCCGCTTTCGATGGCCAAATCGGGCAAGCTGCCTACAGCGCTAGCAAAGGCGGTGTAGCGGGCATGACTTTGCCGATTGCTCGTGATCTAGAGCGCCAGTGTATTCGTGTTTGCACCATCGCACCCGGGATTTTTGATACGCCTTTGATGGCCGGTGCCTCTGACCGGATACGCAAGCCTTTGATTGACATGGTCCAATTCCCGCACAGATTGGGCGTTGCTCCAGAATTTGCCCAACTGGCAATACATATTGCAGAGAATACTTACTTGAATGGCGAAGTGATTCGGTTGGATGGTGGTATTCGCATGGCTCCACGCTGATTCTGCATTCTGGTAATTTGTTTGATACAGAGTTATTCGCAAGCCCTTGCGGCTGGATTGTTCGGTGCTTGAACTGATCTTTGATTACAGTTTGTTTCTGGCGAAAGCGGTGACAGTACTAGTGGTAGCCCTGATCATCCTAGGGTTTATCATCTCTAGCCTGAGCCAACCAAACAAAACAGAGGGCCATCTGCAGATTCTGAATCTGGGGAAGCGTTATTCAAATTTGCATGAAGAGATTTCTGCCCAGATACCCTCCATCACTTCCTCGACAGGCGAGAAACCTGCACCGCGTCGCCGCTGGTGGCATTTCAAACGCAAAGAGGCGGATAAAACCCGGCCAGTTGCTTATATTTTGAGCTTTGATGGCGACCTTGAGGCTTCCGACCTCCCTTCTTTGCGCCAAGAAATCAACAGCGTATTGCTTGCAGCACAGCCTCAAGACGAAGTGTTGATCAAATTGGATTCACCGGGCGGCACTGTCACAGGCTATGGACTGGTTGCCGCACAATTGAGCCGTTTGACAGCCGCTAACATCCCGTTGACTGTTGCCGTCGATCAGGTCGCTGCTAGTGGAGGCTACTTAGCTGCTTGTGTGGCCAATACGATTCGAGCTGCTCCTTTTGCGCTGATCGGCTCCATAGGCGTGATTTTGCAGATGCCCAATTTCAACCGCTTGCTCAAAAAGAATGCCATCGATTTTGAGCAAATAACAGCAGGTAAGCATAAGCGAGATATCAGTATGTTCGGAGAGGTGGGCGAGCCTGAACGGCAACATGCTCATGAGCGCCTCGCAGAGATACATCAGGCTTTTATCGCCCAAGTTCAGGAACACCGTTCCGAAGCGAATCTGGAACAGGTTCGCCAAGGAGATGTTTGGCTGGCGAGTGAAGCCCAAAAATTGGGTTTGATAGACGAACTGGGAACCAGTGACGATTGGCTCCTTGCCCGTCGTAACAGCCACCACCTGCTGGCGCTTCGGTGGCATAGCCCCAAAAATTGGTCTCAGAAATGGCTGCCTCGGAGTTTGACAGCTATTAGTGCATTGCTGTCGTTGTTGCCTAGACGACTGGGAAGCAAATAGTGCACTTGGGTAAAAGTGGAATATGATACTGCTATGACAGCAACAAATCAGTCTTTTTCAGCCATGGTGGTCAAAGAGGAAGGTGCGCAATTCACCCGTGCGGTCGAAACGCGACACCTCTCGGATTTGCCTGACTATCAAGCGCTAGTGCGCGTGGAATATTCCTCTTTAAATTACAAAGATGCCTTGTCGACCAGTGGCAACAGAGGGGTAACGCGTAACTATCCTCACGTGCCAGGCATTGACGCAGCTGGAGTGCTGTGCAATGCCGCAGGCGATCTGCCGAAAGGCGCTCGCGTTGCGGTGACCGGGTACGATCTAGGTATGAACACTTGGGGGGGATTTTCAGAATACATTCGGGTGCCGCCAGAGTGGCTGATACCCTTACCTGAAGGCATGACTGCGCGTCAGGCTATGGAGTGGGGTACAGCTGGTTTGACGGCAGGGCTTTGTGTCGATAAATTGTCAGCCTGGATGCAGTTTTCACAATCCAGCCTGGCAGAAGCTCAGGTCATAGTCACAGGGGCCACGGGGGGAGTGGGTTCTATAGCCGTGACCCTGCTGGCAGAGCTGGGTAGTCGGGTAACAGCTGTCACCGGTAAGGCAGAAGCCACTGACTGGCTTCGATCTATTGGAGCTTCTGAAGTAATATCAATGGATACCCTCATGGAAGCTGGAAAACCATTGCAAAAAACCCGCTGGGATGCAGCTGTAGATGTTACAGGAGGTGTGCCTTTGGCTAACTTGCTCGCACAACTCAACCCTCAAGCCGCCTGCGCGTGCTGTGGGCTGGTGGCAGGTTCAGGCTTGCCAACTACCGTGTTGCCATTCATACTGAGAGGTGTAGCTCTTTTAGGCATCGATTCCGTCGAAATCCCTCTGGCTACCAAGGCGCGTATCTTCGGCAAGCTGGCGACAGAATGGCGGCTGAATACGTTGAGCGATAGATGTACAGAGGTCCGGCTAGAAGGCTTGCCTGCACAGATTGATAAGATGCTACAAGGGCAACACAAAGGGCGTACTTTAGTGAATTTAATGTAGTATTGCCCCGTATCGCAAAGACTCGCCTACGCCTCTCTCGACCGGATTAAACGTAAAAAAACGCTATGACTCCAAATACTTCAGACAGCAAAGAACACTCCCACGACACGCCCTCGGCAAATTTGCAGGCACAGGATTCCAAAGCGGATGCTCTGGCCGCCCTGGCTATTCTTCTGGTGCTGGTTGTCGTGTGCTTTTACTGGGCAATCAGCTAATTTCAATCTGCCTATATAGCGCCAAGCCGCTATTGTAGCCTTTAATCTGTTATTTTCAGGCAAACGCCTAGACTGCCCTCAGCTCGGATCGATCATCAAACATGGTGCAACTAAACCCGTTCTTTAAACCTAGAACAATCAAAAAGCTTAAAGGCCTCAAACGACAGCTAAAGGTCAGCTTGACTGCGCCTGAGTTGCAATCCAGCATTGACCAGTATTTGAAAAGCAAGCAACGCAGTTCCAAAGTAGCTGGCTTTCGAGCTGGTAAGGCGCCCATGGCAATGATCCGGCGCACCTATGGGGATGATGCGCAGATGCAGGGTATTTTTGATCTGGCGCAGAAAGCGTGTCAGCAGGTATTACAGGAACAAGATTTGGATCTAGCCAGCCGGCTTGAAATTGTGGATATCTCCCCATACGATGGGAAGAAGGATGTGCTGGTGACCGTTGGCTTTGAAGTGTACCCTCAGGTCAAGCTGGCGCCTTTGCAAAAACTGAGTTTGGTCCGTCAAATAGCAGACATTGGGCTCGAAAAAATCGATGCAGAAATCGCTCTTTGGAGTGAAAGACCTTTGGGTTATGTGCCGCGACCACAGGAAGAATCTGCACAGGATAAAGATCGGCTCCATTTGGAGATGCAACAGCCAACAGAGCATCAGGAGGCTGAGCCTGAGAAGAGTTACGCTTTAGTAGGAGCAGGTCGATTCCCTGCCGAGGTGGAAGCCAGTTTTATAGGAGTTTGTGCTGGTGATACCAAAACGGTTACCGTGCCGACTGCTGATCCGGATGCTACTGCCGCAACTACATACTCCTACAAGGTGCTGGAAATCGCAAAGCCCCAATACCCTGATCTGGAGCAAGTGGCGGAAATGCTGAAAGGGTCAAATGCAGAACAGGATGCGGACGGGAGCAGCAATTCGCAAGCGCCGGCCGATTCGCAAGAAGCAGAACCCACTGAGATTCTACGCAAGCACTTTAGAGAAATGTTAGAACAGCAGGCGCATTCCAAGACGACTCAGAAATTGAAGCACGATGTTTTTGATGCTTTCAGGAATGCCAATAAAAAAGTTGAATGCCCAGAAGGGCTGATTGCCTCTGAGCAGGACCGATTGAAAGAATCGGCAAGCCAGAATATGAAGGTTGAGGCAGCCGACTTACCGAGTAAGGTCATTACAGAGCTTGAGGAGCAGGCGCAAAAAAATGTGCACCTGTCGATTTTGCTGCGGGCGTTGTCGCAACTAGAAGATCTGGCACCAGCTCAGGAGCACATTCACGCTATCGTAGAGCAGGATAGTCACCGCTACGCACCGCAGCAACAAGAGTTCCGTCAATGGGCTCTAGAAAATGAAGATTACATGAGCCAAGTGCGGGCGCGTGCTTTTGAAGAAAAGGCATTTAACTATATTTTGGAGCAGGCGCAAGTCAAAGAGGAACGCGTGCCCTGGGATCAAATATAGCGCGATCGATGCTAGCCTTTATACAGAGTGGGATCAAGAGTAAACTAAGAATTGAGAGCACGGCGCAGAAACTGTCTCAGTTTTCAAGGCCAAAGCAATTGCAGAAAGTAATTGCAGCAAAAATGCTCTCCAAAGCCCAATCCCAAGCAATACCGAACCGAGAGTCAGGCGTACCGTGTTGAATTCCACCTTAGTCCCCATGGTCGTAGAGCAGACCGCCAGAGGAGAGCGCGCCTATGACATCTATTCGCGTCTTCTCAAAGAGCATGTGGTCTTCCTGGTAGGCCCTATAGACGATTACATGGCGAATCTTCTGGTAGCCCAGATGCTCTTTCTGGAGGCTGAAAATCCGGAGAAGGATATCAACCTGTATATCAATTCTCCTGGCGGCTCCGTGACCTCGGCTTTTGCGATCTACGATACCATGCAGTTCATCCGCCCTAAAGTTGCTACCCTGTGTATTGGGCAGGCTGCAAGTGCTGGTGCTTTACTACTTGCAGGCGGTGCCGCAGGCTCCAGAGCTGCTTTGCCGAATTCACGTATCATGATTCATCAGCCGCACGGGGGGGCTCAGGGTCAAGCCAGTGACATTGAGATACAGGCGCGTGAAATTCTTTCGGCGAGGACCAGGATTAATGGCTTGCTCGCTCACCACACGGGCCGCACAGTCGAACAGATTGCCGCGGATTCGGACAGAGATTATTTCATCAATTCGCAGGACGCTGTCCAATACGGGTTGATCGATAAAGTGCTGGCTGAGCGGGACCCGATAGGCCAAACCTGACGCCTATGACAGCTTGTGCAGTTGCAACAGGCTTATAAAATGCTAATATTGGAAAGAGAAGCTCCTTAGAATTCTGGGTGACGTGGCTATGACTAATCTAATAGTAGCGGATCCCTTTCTATTTAAATCCCCTCTCGGAGAGAGATAACTAATGATTGAAAGGAATACCAGTTGCTCATTCTGTGGCAAGACGCAGACCGAGGTCACCAAGCTGATAGCTGGCGCCGATGCCTACATTTGTGATGGGTGTGTGGCGTTATGCACAGATATCATCAAAGAAGGTGAAGCAGAGAAATCTGCTGATTCAGGCGCTCATGACTGGCCTCGTCCGAAAGAAATCAAAGAACGCTTGGACCAATACATCATCGGCCAAGAAGGTGCAAAAATTGCTCTTTCTGTCGCAGTGTACAACCACTACAAACGTTTGAGTGTGACAGACGGAAAGCGGCAGATTAGAGAGGATCACGTCGAATTTCAAAAAAGCAATGTGTTGCTTCTGGGGCCTACGGGATCGGGCAAAACGCTTTTAGCTCAGATTTTGGCAAAAATTCTGGATGTGCCTTTTGCTATTGCAGATGCGACCACGCTTACTGAGGCTGGGTATGTAGGTGAAGACGTTGAGAATATTATCCAGCGGTTGCTCCAGTGCTGTGACTACAAGGTTGAAAAGGCGCAAATTGGCATTATCTATATCGATGAGCTGGATAAAATTTCGCGCAAATCAGATAACCCGTCTATTACCCGAGATGTGTCTGGAGAAGGCGTACAACAAGCTCTTCTAAAGCTGATAGAAGGCTCAGTAGTGTCAGTGCCGCCACAAGGTGGCCGCAAGCATCCGCATCAAGACTTCTTGCAAGTGGACACCTCGAATATTCTGTTCATTACCGGTGGCGCTTTTGTATCACTTGAGAATATTGTGCGCCAACGTACCGAGAAAACAGGGATGGGGTTCAACGTGCCTTTACGTGAGAACAGAGATGATCAGCCCTCTGGCCTTTTGGCTCAAGTAGAGACCAGCGACCTGATCCGCTTTGGCTTGATACCTGAATTAGTAGGGCGCTTGCCAGTGATCACCGCATTGAACGAATTGGATGAAGAATCGCTGATCAGAATCCTGATAGAACCTAAAAACTCTCTGGTTCGCCAATACAAAGAGCTGTTTAAGATGGATAACATCGATCTTGAGATCCGCCCTGATGCGCTCAAAGCCATTGCCAAAAAAGCCATCGCCAAGAAAATCGGGGCTCGTGGCTTACGTTCTATCATGGAGAACGCGCTGTTGAATCTGATGTACGAGGTACCCACAATCGACAATCTCAATCAGGTTATCATCGATGCAGATGTGATTGAAGGCAATAACGAACCGCTGAAAGTATTTGGCGAAAACACGAGGCCTGAGCAACAGCAGGCTGAGGCTTGAGTCCATACCGGCAGATCCGCACCAAGATTTGGTGCAGCAAGTCACCTGCGGGTGCTTGTTCTTGGAAGGTGTTGCCCCCACATTAAGGGGTATAGATTTCAAAGAGGCATGAGTGTATGTCTGACCAAGATTCTAACAGTGCGGACAGTGGCGTAGCTGACGAGACCGGCTTGACAAAGCTAGTATTACCGGTATTGCCTCTGCGCGATATGATGGTATTGCCTCATTCCGAAGCGTCTTTGCTCGTCGGGCGTTCAGCTTCCCTCCGAACGGTGGAAATTGCTCAAGAAGCAGATTCCCAGATTGTGATTCTGGCTCAACAAAATCCTTCCGAAGAACAGGTCACCCCGGGCAATCTGTATGCCTATGGGTCAGAAGCGACTATCTCTGAGGTGCTGAAGTTACCAGACCAAGCGGCCAAAATACAGATTAAAGCTGGCAAGTTGGTTAAAGCGACATCCTTTGAAACCCGTGGAGGCTGTTTGTACGCGGTTCTGGATGTAGTCCCTTCGCTTGCTATTGAGCCCGAAGATGAAAAGCGCTACCTCTCGGTTATAAAGCAACAGTTCGTGGAACTGATGAAAAAAACGGGCCTGAAGCTTTCGCGCGAGACTGTAGGAGAGATCGAGAAGTGTCTGACCCTGGAGCCACTGCTCTATATTTTGATGCGCACGCTGTCAATTCCTTTGGCGGAAATCCAAGAGAATCTAGCTTCTGATTCTCTTATTGATCGTGCCGAGACAATCATGCGGCTGCTCGAAGAGCGCATCGAAACCAGTAGCTTGGACCGCAAGCTGCGCCGTCGCATCAAAAATCAGATAGAGAAGAACCAGCGGGAATACTTTCTCAGTGAGCAGATCAAAGCTGCACAGAAAGAACTGAGTCATCAGGAAGGCGACGAAGATGAGTTGACCGAACTGCGTAAGCAGGTTGAAGCAGCTCGCATGCCAAAAGCTGCACATAAAAAAGCGATGGGCGAAATCAAAAAATTGGAGATGATGTCGCCGCTTTCGGCCGAAGCTTCGGTTATTCGTAACTATCTGTCTTGGATGATATCGTTGCCGTGGCATAAAACATCCAAGACTCAGAAAAATCTGAGCAAAGCAGCGTCCATTTTGGATCAAGATCACTATGGATTGGACGACGTTAAAGAACGGATCCTGGAATACCTAGCTGTTCAGATGCGCACCGATCAGGCGCAAAGTAGCATATTGTGTTTGGTGGGTCCGCCCGGTGTTGGTAAAACATCTCTGGGCAAATCTATTGCAGCTGCTACCAATAGAGAATTTATCCACATGGCTTTGGGGGGCATGCGTGATGAGGCGGAAATCAGAGGGCACAGACGTACTTATATTGGTGCTATGCCCGGCCGCATCATTCAAAGGATGGCTAAAGCGGGTACAGTCAATCCTCTGTTTCTATTGGATGAGCTGGATAAGATAGGCATGGATTATCGCGGTGATCCGGCTGCAGCTCTGTTGGAAGTTCTGGATCCAGAGCAGAATCAAGCGTTCAGCGATCACTTCTTAGAATCAGAATACAACCTCTCTTCCGTTATGTTTGTCTGTACGGCAAATACCCTGAACATTCCACCTGCTCTGTTAGACCGTTTGGAAATTGTAGAGATAGCAGGCTATACCGAAGAAGAGAAGCTTCACATTGCCGTCTCGCACTTGCTGCCCAAACAATTGAAGCGGAGCGGTCTGGTGCCAGATGAGCTGACTTTGGGTGAAGACAGTATTAAGAAAGTGATTGAGAGTTACACGCGAGAAGCAGGGGTGAGGCAATTAGAGCGTCGTTTGGGTCGGATTGCTAGACGGACCGTGCTCAATCATCTGAGAGCTAGCACAACAGCCTCCGAAGGAGAAACCGGCCAGAAAGATACAGCCAAAGTACTGCAGAAGACCCAAATCGAACCCGATCAAGTGGTAGATTATCTCGGCGTTGAAGAGTTTCATCGCGAGGGCATGGCATCTGTGGATCAAGTCGGGCAGGTGACAGGTTTGGCCTGGACTTCGGCCGGGGGCGAAATATTGACTATAGAAGCGATTGCTATACAAGGAGGGAGCGGTAAAGTCATCAAGACGGGCTCCTTGGGTGATGTGATGCAAGAATCCGTACATGCGGCGCTATCTGTTGTTCGCAAGCATGTATTAAATATGGAAGTGGCTCAGGGCTACCCGGACAAGTGTGATATCCATTTACACATTCCATCGGGTGCGACACCCAAAGACGGTCCCAGTGCAGGGGTAGGCATCACTGTAGCTGTCATGTCCGCACTGACTGGCATGACAGTGTCTAAAGATATCGCCATGACAGGAGAGATCACCTTGCGAGGAGAAGTGCTTCGTATAGGTGCCCTGAAAGAAAAATTACTTGCTGCAAGGCGGCATGGCATGAAAAAAGTACTCATCCCGGCAGATAACGTCGCTGGGTTGAGCGAGATCTCAGAACATGTCAAAGAGGCTTTGGAAGTTATCCCAGTGCACTCTATTAATGAGGTGTGGAGCCATGTTTTCACACAAGCAACGCCTCAGCAGATTGCCGTTTTGAAGGAGTCCCAAGATCAGCAAATGGAAAAATATACGCTGCGGCCAGATTCCGGCAGCCAAGGTCGCGCATCTTCTTTGCCTAATTAAGCTTGACAGAGCGCGATTCTTTCATACAATGAGATACCGAGAAGCGGGGAATAGAGGGAGTTCTATTTTTTGTTCTCAGCTTAGATGCTTCAGGCGGAATTTTGAAAAACCTGTTAGCATATAAGTAAGTTTAGATCGCTTTTTTTATCTCATCATTATCCTTGACCCACACGGGAGAAAATTATGAACAAATCAGACTTGATTGATGCTATGCAACAAGAATCTGGCCTCACCAAAGTAGACGTTGGAAAAGCACTAGATGCTTTTATCAAGTCAGTTTCTGGAGCCCTGTCAAAAGGAGACTCTGTGGTATTGACAGGATTTGGCTCTTTTGTTGTACGCCATCGCGCTGCCCGTATGGGGATTAATCCACGTGATACCAGCACGAAGATTAGCATTCCTGCAGCCAACGTGCCCGCCTTCAAAGCAGGCAAACAGCTGAAAGAAGCCGTCAAGTCATAGCTGACTTTCTTTCTTTTAGTGCCTCTGCCGCCTTTGGGCGCAGAGGCACTACTCTTTTAAATAGAGAGCAGGGTGCCCCAACCCTTGATTTAGAATTAAACGAACTTTCTATTCATGGCTTGAGATAGACCTTTGATTCGAGATTTACGCAAGAGCATACAGGGACCAGTTGGTAAAGTACTGGTGGTTTTATTCTGTATCCCTTTTATGCTATTTGGTGCAGAAGCATTTCTGGCCGGGGGTTTCGCTACCGATAAAGTGGGTGAGATTAACGGCGAACCCGTGTATCAATACCAGTATGAGAGTTTGTTTGGCCGTATTGCGCAAGAATTCTCGGATAGCACGGAGATTACCGGAAGCGAATTGCGCGAATTCACAGAAAATAATCTGGTACAGGCAGCGGTTTTTCGTCAATGGGGACAGAATATTGGCGTTGAATTGCCAGAATCGCAGCTCGATAATTTAGTGCGCGCTCAAGCAGAATTTCAGCGTTCTGGGCAGTTTGATCCACAGCGATATGCCACTTTTGCTCGAGAACTCGGCCTCACACAAGCCTCGCTGCGGTCTGTTTTGGCTCAAGACCAGCTTTTCCAGCAGTTGGGTCAAGGCTTTCCTCGGGGTATGCAGGGGGCAAATGGCGAAACTTTACTGTACCTGTGGCGCCAGAAGCGAGAAGTTAGTTATCTGCGGATATACGAGAAAGACTATATCCCTGCACAGCTCTCAGAAGAAGAGCTGGAAACTTTTTACTCCGACCATGCTGAATTGTTTTTTCTCCCAGAAGAAGTTGACTTGAAGGTTGTTGTACTGAGTACAGAGGAACTAGAGCGTCGCGCTGCCGAATTTGTTGAGGAAGAACAAGTACTGGCTGCTTATCAAGCATATCTTGAGGCTCAGACCAGTATCGAGCGGCGTGCTGCCCATATTATGGTCGCTGAATTGGATCAGGCTCAAGAGCTGTACCGTCAGTTGCAACAAGGTGCGGATTTTGCTGCTCTTGCCAAAGAGCATTCACTGGATAGTTCGGCAGCAGCCGGAGGAGATGTCGGGTTTTCATCGGGAGATATTTTCCCCGAAGAATTTGAAGCTGCTCTGGCCATACTTGCGCTTGGTGCGTTCAGCGAACCTGTGGTAATAGGTGAAAACGTTCACTTGATTCAGTTGACGGATCTCATTGAAGCAGAAGCCGGCAGTTATGAAGACCGAGCAGTTGCATTGCGAGAAGAGCTAGAAGCGGTTCAGTTGGAGGAGCTAAAGCAACATATTCAGGATCAAGTAGAAGAGTTGGCATATTCAGCGACGGAAATAGAGGAAATTGCTACCGCCATTCAGACAGATGTCGCGGTCTTTGATGCTGTGCGCCCGGGGCAAAGTGGCCGCGGGATTGTGTCTTCACCCGAAATCCAAGCGATAGCCTTTTCTGAAGAATTGATTTCCGATTACTTTATTTCAGCCCCATTACAACTGAACGACGGTGGGATTGCTCTGGTGCAACCAATTGCGTATCGTCCCCCTACACACCAAACTTTTGAGCAGGCACGCTCTCAGGTAGAGCAGCAGCTCAAGGAACTCAAAGCTCGGGAACAACTGGATGTATTGGCAATCAAGATCGATGAGGCTCTGACTCAGGGGCAATCTCTGAAAGAAATAGCAGCAGAGCAGGGTATTGAAGAAGAAGTAGAGCGTATTACTCTGACGCGTTTCAGTGAGAACATTGCTGCAGAGGCTCGAGACGCCCTATTTGATTTGGAATCAGAACACCCTGGTACTTGGATACAAGTCCCTGTTGCAGGGGGGTTAGCTTGGGGCGTGCTCAAAAAAGCGTTCCGCACCCAGACAGACTATAAAACTGTTGAACAGCAAGCTTTTCTTGTTGAGCGCATTGAATCTCTGCGCTTCCAGTCGGTACTGGCATCTTTGATTGATGTATTAGAGCAGGATGCAGACAGCTGGTTTAGAAGCTATGCAGATGACCCTGCTCAGACAGAAGCATTAGATCTCTGACATACAGATTTACTATTCGACGTCTAGGCGGCTCATAGCTGTGCAATGGAAGCCTGAATCTACGTAGAGCGTTTCGCCAGTTATACCGCTCGACATGTTAGACAGCAAAAAGGCAGCCGTTTCTCCTACTTCTTCGGTACTGACATTTCTGCGTAGCGGATTGCGACGCTCTGCATGAGCGAGCATTTTGCGAAAGCTTTTGACCCCAGAGGACGCCAAGGTTTTGATGGGGCCTGCAGAGATGGAGTTGACTCGAATTTGTTGCTCTGGCCCCAGAGATTCAGCTAGATAGCGCACACTAGCTTCTAAGCCAGCTTTGGCTACTCCCATTACGTTATAGGAGGGAATGACTCTGATGGAGCCCAGATAAGTCATTGCAACAAGTGAACTGTTGGGCTTTAGGTAGGGGCGTGCCGCTCGAGCTAAAGCGACCATGCTGTAGGTGCTGATATCATGAGCAATGTGGAAGCCGTCTCTGGTGGTGACGTCACAGAAATCACCAGCAAGTAGGTTCTGAGGGGCGAACCCTATGGCATGTACAAAGCCATCCAGGCCGTCAGTCCAAGTTTTAGACAGTTCTGTGAATACTTGATTCACTTCTTCGTCTTGAGCAACGTCGCAGGGAAATAACAAGGGTTCTTGTCCCAGCTCTTCGGCCAGTTTAGCAACTCGGGGTTTGAGCCGGTCATTTTGATAAGTAAAAGCAAGCTGTGCGCCATATTTAGCACAGGATTTAGCGATACCTGTAGCGATCGAGGATTGGTTGGCTACGCCAGTAATAAGAATTTTTTTATTTTCTAGGATTTGCATGTATATAAGATCCTTGAGTAACGGTTTCGGAGGTTATTTTGCACATTAAAGCGGGCATTGATTTCCATGATCTGTTTTATGGAAAGTAGTTCCCTTCGACTTTAGATAGGGCTTGTTCAGCGCGTTCTAGAAGCCAATTCATTCGTCTGCCAACTGCTTTGAAAGTGTCCAGATCTGACATATCGACGCCTGCGTCCTGCAGTAGTTCGAAAGGATAGTCACTGCCTCCGGCTTTTAGTATACGGCTGAAAGTTTCTGCACCCTGCTCTGGGTTCTGTGTAATCTGATCTGCCAGATAAAAAGCTGCTGCCATGGAAGTAGCATACTGAAATACGTAGAAATTGTAATAGAAATGCGGGATATAGGCCCATTCGTAATTGATGTACTCGGGCACAGTAACAATATGTTGCTCTGTACCATGGTAGTGTCGGACTAATGTACCGTATACCTCGGCGAGCACGCTGGAATTGAGCACTTGATCCTGTTCCGCCAGCTGATGGATTTTCTGTTCAAACTCCGCAAACATGGTTTGACGGTAGAAAGTGCCGCGGATGTCTTCCATCGCTTCAGACAAGTAATAAAGCTCTTCTTCAGGCGTGGATGCCGTTCGGATCAGATGGTCGATCAGTAACGTTTGGGGCAGGATCGCCGCCATTTCTGCGGTGAAGGTGGAGTAGTCTGCTTTGGTGAATGGTTGGCTTTCGTTCGCCAGCAAACTGTGAATCGCATGCCCCCACTCGTGCGCAAGGGTACTGACACCGCTAAATTTTTCGTCAAAATTCATCAGGATATAGGGATGTATCCGATAGGCGCCCCCGTTCATGTACGCGCCGCTCCTTTTTCCTTGTTGGGGGTACAAATGTACCCAGCGTTGGGACATGCCGTGTTTGAGTCGGGTAATGTAATCTTGGCCCAGAGGCTTCAGCGCTTCTAGAATGAGTAGCTGCGCCTGATCAATGCTAAATTTTCTATCCAGCGAGGGAACCAGAGGTGGATAGATATCGTAGTAAGTCAGATTGTTTAAGCGCAATTGCTGCTGCCTAAATTTGAAATAGCGGTGCAAGCTGGGCAGCG
Organism: Gammaproteobacteria bacterium; assembly: GCA_051008935.1. Taxonomy (GTDB): domain Bacteria; phylum Pseudomonadota; class Gammaproteobacteria; order JBPCXB01; family JBPCXB01; genus JBPCXB01. The sequence continues at coordinate 91,090 of JBPCXB010000066.1, forward strand.
TGTCGTTAGCGGCTGCGACTAGATTGGAGTAGACCTCCATAGGCAAATTATCGCGATAGAGTCTGGCTTGGAGGGCAGAATCATAGCCTCTAACCCGCGCTTGAACAACGTGGGAGCGCACTTGACCTGCCAGTAGGTTGCCCATAGTCTGCCCGAATTTCTGCAAGGTGCCGAAAAAAGTAGCAAAAACTAATTGCCTGAATTCCCGATCAAAAGATTGCCGGCCGACAGAATAACCTTGCGAATTGAGCAGAAGTTCTTCTCCTTCAGGGGTGGCTAGAGTGGGCCAAGGAATCTCTGCATTCATCAGCACCGAGTAGGTTTCTGAAAATTTTTGCAGCGGCCCTGATGCTTCTGCAAGGATTTGTTCTTGCTTTGGCGGCAGGATGTGCTTGCTTCTGCGTAGCAGGTCTGAAAAGTATTGATCGTATACCGCTAAAGGCCCGTGCTTCGATTGGCTCCACTTGATTAATTTGTTGCCATTTTCTACTAAAGCAGGCTCTAGGTTTGCCGCAATTTTTTGGATTTGGTTATACAGTAGGTCGACTTTTTGTGATCGACTCTGCCATTCAGTGTTTCTTAAATCGATATCTGCTGCCAGGCTAGCATAGGTATAGGCTTGGAACAAATTTTCCAGCGTTGCAGTAAATCGCTGCATGCACTGTGTAACGAAATCCCTCTTTTTCAGCTCTTTGCCTTGGCAGCTTTTGAGTTGCTCCAGCTGGCTTCCGATGGATTCAGTAGCCTCCTCCCAGTCTGTTAGGGTCGGATACAGGTCAGTCAGGTCCCAAGTATGTGGGGTCAGTTCAGTAGCTGAATTTTGGGAGGGCTGGGCAGATGCTGTTTCATCGGCTTGAAAATAGGATTCTGTGGCCAGATTTTCTGTTGCACCAATCTGCCCTGCAGCAACGGCAGCACAGGCAACGGCTACGAGTATCCAGCTGAGGCAAGTGTGTGTATCTTCAGCACAAAGGCTATGGTGAGGTGTTGATGGCATCATAGTCAGCATCCTTTCCAGTTAGGGCGTCTCTTTTGGGCAAAAGCCAGAGGGCCTTCTTTCAGATCTTCGCTTTTGAGCATGGTAGCAACAGCAGGGTATTTGCCTCGATAAGCCTGTTCGAGGCTAGCGTATTCCAGCCCTTTATGTATGGCTTCTTTAGATGCCTGAACGGATAACGGTGCGCACTCCAGTATCTGTTGTGCCCATTCCCGTGCGCGTTCCATAACAGTCCCTGCGGGGGCAATATCGGTGACAAATCCCATGTTCATCCCTTCCGAGGCTGTGACTCTGCGGCCTGTCAGAATCATGCCCATAGCCTGTTTGATACCTATCTGGCGGGGCAGTCGATGTAAGCCTCCGGCTAAAGCGGCCAACCCAACGTGGGGCTCAGGCAGGGCAAAGACTGCCTGTTTTTCATCTGCAATAATTAGATCACTGGCCAGAGCAATTTCGAAGCCGCCGCCCATGGCGATGCCGTTGACAGCTGCAATGATCGGTTTATTGAGATCAAAACGACTCGTTAGACCTGCAAATCCGGTTTCAGGGGTTGTCATTGCATGACCCTGTGCTTGATATTTCAGGTCGTTGCCTGCTGAAAAAGCCCGGTCACCAGCACCGGTAATAATGGCGACCCACAGATCGGGATCTGCAGCAAATTCGTCGAACACCGCAGCAAGTTCTTCGCTGGCTGGCGGATGCACAGCATTCATAACCTCAGGCCGGTTGATAGTGATTTCTAGAATGCGCCCGTTGCGCTTGGATAATGAAAATTCGTTGCTCATAGCTGATTACTCCACCTCGTTATCGCTGCCATGGTGGCAGTCGTGGTATGCTCCAGATACCTGCCGTCTAGGCTAGGCTTCTGAGATATACAGTTTAGAGGATAGAGGTATCTTTGTGAGAGTCAGCCAGTGGTAAATGGGCAACAGCCAATCGTTTAGGTCGAAAAGCATGTGTTCTGAGGTATAGCGCAGACAGTTTTTTGCGCTGATTAGCAAGTTGCGTGCTATTGCTCGCTCTCGTAGGGGTCGTCAAATTCAGGCTCATACGCATCATAGAGTTCGTCTGATTGATTTTCGTAGTGCTGATCTATGATCTCGTTATAAAAGTTGGGGCTTTCGATATTTGGATTTTCAGCTGTTGGTAAAGCGCCTTCCAGCCAAGGCAACAACAGGGTGCCTCCAATTAAGGACCCAGCGCCAATAGTCGCGACTACGCCCCAGAGCACTGCCCGCATGAAGATTTTGTGCAAAAAATAGAAAAAGACCATGCCCGCAACAAAAGAAGTTTGGGGGTCTAGCTCGGATATCCAGTGCAATACCCTAATAAGCTCATAGTGCGCATCGTGCAGAATGGCCTCTAGGGTCTCGATCACTGTATCTAACTCCATGGACAAGCCGAAGTTACTTAATTAATACTTCCATGGCTCTATTTTACCTGCACTTGGGATTAGGCAGAGGAAAGCCAAATAGCCACCCGTTCAAAGGGCGCATAATGCGTTTGTGCGGGCACCTCCAGCAAGCAGTTGGCCTGAGCCAGAGGCGTGAGAAGCGCTGAATGTTGCGGCATCAGAGGCGTGACCTGCAGCTGCTTCTGGCCATCTACATCCACTGCTTCGAAGTGCGCTTGCATAAAGTGCAGCCTCTTAGTGGGGTTATTGACCGACTGGGTGCAATAGGCTGGAAAAGACTGCGGTTTGTAGTGCTGCCGCCCGCACATGCGGTATACAAAAGGTTTAATGAGCATCTGTAAGCCAACCGATACCGAGAGCGGATTACCCGGTAATGCGAGCACGGGAGTATCTTCTATAACGCCAGCAGCAAAAGGCATCCCGGGTCGTATGCTGATGCGGTGCAGTAGCAGTTGGCCCAACTTACGGATGGCTGGTACTATCCAGTCTTTGTTGCCGGCGGATGTACCGCCAGTGGTAATAATCAGATCGCATTGATGGGCAGCTTGCTGTAGTGTGTCGCAAATACGATCCAGATCATCTTCTAGAATCCCGTAGTCCATATAGTCGAGCGGTAACCTCTGCAGTTCATCTTGCAGAAAGAGGGCATTCAGGTCGTATTGGCTATTTGCAGGTGGTTGGCTAGACACTGGAATCAATTCATCGCCAAGGCGTATGACTGCCACTTTGGCTCGAGCATATAGCTTAAGAACTGGGATCTGTGCGGCACCTACCAGAGCTAATTTTCTGGCATCCAGCCGTATGCCAGCTGGCAGCAGTTCATCGCCGGACCTGAAATCTTCGCCTGCTGGACGGATCCAAGTTTCTGTATGATCCAGATCCATGATTTCTATCCAGTCCGGCCCCGTTGTTACCGCTTCTTTGGGGATGACGCGCTTGCCACCTTCGGGCACTGTTTCTCCGGTAGCAATAGGCAGTGCGTAGCCAGAGGCCAGCCTGTTTGCATCGGTCCCTCGTTCGCGCGCGTCTACTATTCTTAATCGGCTTGCGGGTATGTTTGCATCGGCCAGTGCATATCCATCCATGCGGGATTTAGGTTGCTGTGGATAGTCTATTGTTGCCCGCGCAGGCTGGGCTAGGATACGCCCTTTCAGAGCATGGATAGCAGAAGTTGTAGGGATCGACTCAATACGCAAGCACTGCCTTGTGCGGTCGGCCAGTTGTAATAACTGCTCTAATGCCAGCCTAAAGTCGATCACAGCTACCCTTTTGTGGAAATGGTTTGGATGCTCGGGCTTTGGTGGCTATGGCTGGACTTGAACCAGCGACATCAGCATTATGAATGCTGCGCTCTAACCGACTGAGCTACATAGCCGTACGTTCTGTTTGTTTTATGCGAGTTGCGATCACAAGATGCACCTCTAAGGCACATTTTCATCAGATGAACCTTGCAATACAAGTCTACACGACCGAAATCAGTGAAAAAAGCACCGCATACTCCTGTGCTAGGGGTTTTGTCAGTTATCAGAAGGTGATCAGTGTGCAGCATGCCGACCCTGCATTGTTGGGGGGTTGTGCACCCGATAGAGTGTGTAAAATCTAATTTCGGTGGGACCGCCAGATAGACCAACGGATCTGCACCGAATGGGCTCTAGTGTGCACAGCCGCTAGAGACTGGTAGGATGCCCACTAGAACGTTAACGTTACAGACAGGGAGTATTACAGCATGGAAGCTAAAAGCCAGTTCTATATCAATGGTCAATGGGTGGAACCAACCAACCCCGGCAATCTGCTGGATGTGATCAACCCCGCTACCGAACAGCCGATTACCCAGATTAGTCTGGGGGATGCGGCTGATGTCGATAAGGCTGCGCAAGCTGCACGCGCTGCTTTTCCGGCTTTTTCAACCACAAGCCGGGAAGAGCGTCTGGAATTGTTGCAGGCTATTTTGGCTGAATACCAAAAACGGTTGGGCAGTATTGCCGAAGCCATTTCAGCCGAGATGGGGGCGCCGAAGCAGCTGGCCAATGCGGCTCAGGCACCATCTGGTATGGCGCATTTCATGAACGTCATTGAAGTGTTGAAAAACTATTCTTTTACCGCCGTTCAAAACGGCACAGCAATTGTGCATGAACCTGTAGGGGTATGCGGTTTAATTACCCCTTGGAACTGGCCAATCAATCAAATATCCTGCAAAGTAGCCCCCGCTTTGGCGGCAGGCTGCACGATGGTACTCAAGCCCAGTGAGGTGGCACCATTGGATGCCATGATCTTGGCTGAAATCTTGCATGAGGCTGGAGTCCCAGCAGGCGTCTTTAACTTGGTTAATGGTGATGGGCCTGTTGTGGGTGAAGCGATTGCCGCTCATCCAGACATAGATATGGTGTCCTTTACCGGCTCTACTCGTGCTGGCGTTCGTGTAGCCACCTTAGCTGCTGAATCTGTCAAGCGCGTGGCACAAGAGCTCGGAGGAAAATCTGCCAATGTGATTTTGGAGGACGCAGATCTGGAATCTGCAGTTGTCGCAGGTGCCCGCCATTGCTTCAATAACTCAGGTCAGAGTTGCAACGCGCCTACGCGCATGCTGGTTCCCCGTAATAAACACCAACAGGCAGCGCAGATAGCTGCTAAGGTGGCTGAGAAAATTACAGTGGGCGATCCGACATCTGAGAAGACGCAGATGGGCCCTGTTTCAAGCGGCTTGCAGTATGATCGTATCCAAACTATGATCCAAAAAGGCATTGACGAAGGCGCAGAACTGGTGACCGGTGGTATTGGCAAGCCCTCTGGTCTCAATCAAGGCTACTATGTTAAGCCAACCGTTTTTGCTAATGTCAGCAATGACATGGCTATTGCCCGTCAGGAGATCTTTGGCCCTGTACTGTCGATATTGCCTTACGACAATGAGGAGGAAGCGATTACCATCGCCAACGACACAGAGTACGGGCTTTCAGGGTATGTATCATCGGGGGACTTAGAGCATGCCCGCAATGTAGCAGCTCAGTTGCGCGCCGGCAATGTGCATATCAACAATGCTTCGGCAGATTTTGCCGCTCCTTTTGGGGGCTACAAAAAATCCGGCAATGGGCGCGAATGGGGCAGCCACGGCTTCGCAGAATTTCTCGAGACCAAAGCTGTCATGGGCTATGAAAGTAAATGAATCTTCTGGGCTGATCCCGCACAGGGTCAAAGAAGTTTCAATCATCCCGCCTTGGCCGGCTGGGATGCAGATCGCAACCTTTGGTATGGGTTGTTTTTGGGGTGCTGAGAGGCTGTTTTGGACGTTGCCAGAAGTCTATGTTACAGCCGTTGGATATTCGGGGGGCGCCCGCCCGAACCCTAGCTATGAACAGGTTTGCGCAGGAACTACTGGCCATGCTGAAGTGGTTCGTGTTGTTTTTGACCCACAGCAAATTGACTTCGGGCAATTGCTGCGGATATTTTGGCAAGAGCACGATCCTACGCAAGGGATGCGCCAAGGAAATGATAGGGGGAGTCAGTACCGTTCGGTGGTATATTGCCAAGATACAGAGCAGTTGGATCAGGCCTTAGCAAGCTGTCGCAGCTATCAGCAGGCTTTGACAGAGCGCGGTTTTGGGGCTATTACCACCGAAATAGAGCCGCCCCCCCCCTTCTATTACGCAGAGGCATACCATCAGCAGTATTTAGCTGCCAATCCCCAAGGATATTGCGGATTAGCGGGAACAGGGGTCCAGGTTAGCTAAGATAGCCCGTAGCGAGACTCCGTGGCGATATGGAATAGTAGAGAGGGTGCACGATGCTTGAAGCAGCATTGGCTGTCGAGGAAGTAGCGAACGCGAATGGTATTCAGTTAGCTTTCAGGCGTTACGGTAACCCTGAACATCCTAGCATCGTATTGATCGCAGGCCTCGGCTTGCAGCTGGTGTACTGGCCGAGTAAGTTAGTGCAGCAGCTGGAGCAAGCCGGCTTTAGCCTCGTGGTGTTTGATAACAGGGATGCGGGCAAATCGCAACATATGCATGAGCGGGGTTACCAATATCCAATGTGGATGGTCGCATTAGCTGCCCGGATGGGGATGCCGTTATCTGGATGCTATCGGGTAGAAAATCTGGCGGCAGACACACTGGGCTTGATGGATGCACTGGGGATTGAAAAAGCTCATGTACTGGGCCTATCTATGGGTGGAATGGTGGCACAGGCTTTGACGATAGCGCACCCCAGAAGGGTGTTGAGTTTGACTTCTATTATGTCGACCACTGGATATTCAGGCTTGCCTCTGCCTGCTCGGGATGTTTTGTTGGCCTTAATGACGCCTTTAGGTCGCACGCGCGCTGATTTTGTTGAGCAAACTGTGCAGAGATGGAGCCGTCTCGCCGGTACGCATTTTCCAGTTGATACAGAACATTTGCGCCAAGTGGCAGCCTCCTCATACGATAGAGGGTATAGTCAGGCCTCTACCGCGCGCCAACTACGTGCTATATTGACGTCAAAAGCTCGGGACCAAGACCTAGGCGGTATCCGTGTGCCCACGCTCATCATTCACGGCAGCGCAGATCCTTTGATTCATCTAGCAGGTGGTATTCGTACGGCTCAATGCATTCCTAAAGCCCGTTTAGAAATCATTGAAGGCATGGGCCATGCGCTCCAGCCTGAAGTCGTGAATCGGATCCGGCCCATGCTGGTTGAACACCTCAGCGGTGCTGCCTGAGGGAATGTAGCCAAGCAGGATGTTAGAACACTGACATGACCATCATCATTGACTTCAGAAAGGAGTTTGGCATTGGTAGCACTTGATTCTCAAAAGAGCAGCAATAGCGATACGGATGTTGAGGGCCATCTCTCTCATCAGGATCCGGATTTGGGTACTGTAATTGCACGAGTTGTCGATCATTTTGGAGAGGTGCAGCGGTTTCCAGAACCTACCAGCAAAAGCCATTTTGCCCATTTGGTGCGTTCAATTGTCTATCAGCAACTGTCCGGTAAAGCAGCAGGCACCATTCATACTAGGTTGGTAGAAGGGCTGGCAGGTGATGTGACAGCAGTTGGCCTTGCCAGATTTTCGTTGGAACAGCTGCGTTCCTTCGGTTTATCCCGCCCTAAATCGGGTTATTTACAGGCTCTTGCTGATCGAGTCGTGTCTGGTGAATTGCAGCTGGAAGATTTGCATCAGCTGGATGATCAGGCCGTATTCAGCAGACTCATTCAATGCAAAGGCATCGGTGAATGGACAGTGCAGATGTTTTTGATGTTCCATCTGCGCAGGCAAGATATTTTGCCTGCGCTCGATTTGGGGGTGCGTAAAGGCTTTGCGGTTATGTGCAGTCAGACTGAACTGCCCACGCGCGAAGCGATGCTCAAACGTGCAGAAAGATGGAGCCCATGGCGCAGCATTGCTGCTCTCTATCTTTGGCGGATTCTGGATGTTTAATGGGTGGCTGTGACTTGAGCCGTCATTTCTTGGCGTTTGGCGACCTGGTCGCCTGTCAACACAAAGCCTTTTAGGATGCCATCAGAGTCATAGTAGCGCGACCAGCAGCCGTCTTCGGAGAGTGTGCAATGCCATTGATCTTGCTTTCGTGCGCTGCCTGGTTCGGCTAGCAGCATGTTAACGGGGTGCAGGCTGGTTTTGACGCCTACGGATATCGGCGGAAAGACCGCCTCGGATGGGTTGTTGGTGAGGGTTTTTGCCAAAGCAGCTGCAGCAATACGAATAGGCTGCACGAACAGCCTTACACGGCCTGTAATTTCTGCACAGTCGCCTAAAGCATAGATATCTGGCGCACTGGTTCTGAGATAAGAATCGGTGCAGATGCCTGCATTGACCGTTAACCCGGACGTTTTAGCCAGTTGCACCTCTGGCCGAATACCTGCAGCTGACAAGATTAGCTCTGTTTCAATACGGTCTCCGTTGGGCAGCACCGTTCGATAGAGACCGTCTTCGTAGTAAATGGGGGCCTTTAATTGTGTATTCAGATGCCAGCGCGCGCCGGCTTTTTCCAGAGCTTGTTTGAGTTTGTTGCCGGGGTTTTCGGGGATCAGCAAGCTCATCGGCCAAGGATCGGGGCCAAGGATGTCCACCTGGATATTTTGCGTGAGCAGATCGTTAGCAAATTCACAGCCCACCAGTCCAGGGCCGATAACCAGCGCTTTTGAGATTTTTCGTTTTTGTAAATGATTTCTGAATTGTATGTAATCGTTCAGGGAGTTAATCGAGCAAATTTCTGCCTGTGAGCCTGATGGCGCAATCAGTTCTAGCGGTAGCCGAACTGGCGCAGATCCGGTTGCAAGTATCAGAGAGCTGTAATCCAATTCTATTGGCTGACCATGCTGTATAGTAGCGCCCTCAATGCCGTGTTGTCGCCAGACGAGATCAGGGGCTATAGGCGGGTTTTGGGGTGCGGGTACGGCATAGAGCTTATGAGCCTGAATGTCTATTTTTTCAACTAAGGTGTAGGGATAAAAGTCCAGATCCAGGTCGTTACTTATTTCTGCACGAGTAGCGTCGATCAGTTGCTCAGGCAGTTTTTGCATAGCTAGAGAGTTTGATAATTTGGGTTTGGCGTACATTTCGCCACCATCCGTCGATATCATGCTCAATTTTTGGGTATAGCCCTCTTTGCGCAAGGCTTTGGCCGCCGCATAGCCTGCCATGCCTGAACCGATAATAACAACAGGTGCAGTTTGAGACATTTCAGAGCCTCCTTTGGGGGGTGCTTCTGGCCCACTGTAAAGCAGTGCCGATGATTTGAGTGAGCTGGGTAATTGTAGGTTCCCAGCCTGTGCGGCTCAATGCCTGAATATCTGCGTGGTTTTGAGCAGCGTCCCCTGGGCGGGGTGGGGCGATTCGTATGTCCATGGAGCGATCAAGCAACTGCGTAAAGCAATGCAGAATTTCTCGTACTGAGAAGCCAGTGCCCAGACCAACATCAGCGGTAAAAAAGTGGTGTTGCTGTCGCTTCAGGTAATCGATGGTATCGATATGGGCCTGCGCTACATCGGAGACATGCACGAAGTCCCGAATGCATGTCCCGTCGGGCGTCGGATGCTGATCTCCATAGATTTCAATAAAATCACGCATCCCCAGCGCCCACTCGCAGCCAATATCGATCAAATGAGTGTTCCCGGTTGATCCGGTACGCATTTTCGGGTCGGCGCCTGCCACATTGAAATAACGCAGTATTGCTATTTTCATAGGCTGCGCGGTACTTTTTTGTGTGCCCTGGATATCCTGCAGTACCTGCTCAACCATCCATTTGGAGCGTGCGTATGGGGATACAGGTTGCGCTGATGGTGTTGCACCCTCTGAGCGATTGCCGTCTCCGTAAATCGAGCCAGTTGAAGAGAATAAAAACTGTTGCACCTCATACTTCAGGCAGCATTCAATCAGGCCTAGGCTGAGAGACAGGTTGTTGTGGTAGTAGCTAAGAGGATATTGAACAGACTCATTGACTAGTACCGAAGCTGCCAGATGGCAAACGGTTTCGATGCGCTCTTCTTTGAGTATTTGACAGATCAGTTCTTTATTGCTCAGATCGCCGTCAATTAATCGGATTTGAGCAGGAAGAAACGCAGCTCTTTGAGTCGCTTGCCGATCCAGCACAGCGACTCGGTAGCCGGCTTCATAAGCACACCACGTCAGATGCGAACCGATATAGCCCGCACCACCTGTAAGCAGTAAATTCTTTGGTTCTTTCACTAGCAACAAAAGCCTGAGGGGTTGGAGAGTTGGTTACAGAGAGGATTTTTGTAGCAGTTCATTGTACGTCTCTGGGGCAATTTTTTGAACAATCGCGATAACCCCAAAGGCGGGATGGTCAAAAAAGTGTATTTCATCCTCGTCAACTTTTCGCTCTTCGTTTAAACGGAATCGGTCTGTCAAGACAGCGTGTTTCAGAGGCTGCAAGCGGTTTGCCACTTCTTGTAATTGCAGTGCAAGCCTTTGTTGCGACAGCAATGATCGCCCGTAAGCTGTGAAACCGCTTTTGGAATAGCGGAAGTGTTCGAAGTAGCTGGGCGGCCATCGAATTCCATCGGGCAAAGGAGGCGATAGCTGAACGGCTCCCTCTATAGCGGGCGGTTTGATCGCTGGGCGGATTATTTCTTGTGCGGTGATTGGTTGCGGCTCTGCAGTGGGCGAGTTATGAGGTAGAGCTGGAGGTCTGGTTTTCGGGGCATCTTCTTGCGCAGCTTTTTGGGCACCTTTTTGCGCACTTGGGGCCTCTTGTGGCGTCACGAACTGGCTTAGCCCATTGCGCACGGCTTTCTGATACCAGTCTTCAGATAGAGCTCTGTTCCAACTCTGCTCGGAATCTTCGGATAGCGCAGTGGCTATGGGTTGTGTAGGATCCGGATCTGAAGGCGGCGTCAGTTCCAACTCCGGCGGCGGTGCCAGTTCCAGCCAGTGGAACCAACGGCTGCTCTGGGGCTGATGCGTGTTTAGCTTCTGCAGCCAGTTCATACTTGCAAGCGTACGTTGCCATTCGGCCTTCAGTGTGAGGTAGTTGGTACCGTGCGGGAGCGGTTCTGCTGCTGCAAGGTCAACCGGGTCTAGCCTGTTTGTGTGTTCAGGCACATGCTCGGAGGGTTCGGGAGCTATCGCCCGAGGGTCGCTGGTTGCAGATGGGTATTCAAAATCTGCGGCCGATTGCCAGTCCAATAGGCTCAGATCCATTTGCAGATGTAGAAAACGTTGTTTCCATCCCCAGAAAGTGCCCTGTAGTTCAGGGTGGGCCTCATGCTGCGGTAGGTGGATTAGCACCCTAGGGCTGTCTTTATTCAAGTGCAAAGGTTGCACCCATGACCAGTGCACCAGAACTTGAGTGTCCGTGGAGCGCGTCAAACCTTTTGCTTGATTGGCTAAAAGGGGTGTGACTTTCTGTAAGTTGAGTTGTTTGAAAAAATCGTAGCTGATCAGTGGTGGCCAGAGAAACTCGGTAATTTCCGGAGCGACTTTAACGGCAGTAGATTCAGTGCTGCAGTTGTCACAGGTAGCCAGTAATTTTTGTACTGCATAGCTAGAGGATTCGGATGACTTGTCAACAGGAGTGCTGGATTGAAAAAATAGGTTCTGGCTTGTAGAGGCCCTGGGCACTTCCTGCGTGTGTTTGCGTTCGTGTTCTGCTTGGGATGCAATGGCAAAGGGTAGCTGGTCAGCTCTCAGGCAGCTGAGGGTTTGTGAGGCCGGATGCATTGCTTTGAAGGGTATTCTCGGCTGCGCATGGAAGGTGCAAATTTCATGTTGCTCGACTAGGATAGCTGGCAGCTGAGGCAGGATTGCCCGTTGAGAGGCCAAGCTCTCTAGCAGCTCTGGTGTATCGGGCCAAGGGATTTGATTGATAGGGCCTGGCAGCTGAATATCCCAATCCAAGTTTAAGGGCCGCAGGTTGGACGCTGTGGTGAGTGTCAGTAAGCGGGCATCTTGTTTTAGATCCGGGCTAGGGTAGATCAGTTCATCGTCAAATTGCGGCTTTGCCCACCGAAATATGAGGATTTCGATGCGGTACAGTGCGCTTTCTTCCATGTTCCAGATAAAGTTGCGTACTGATTGCGGCAACAATTCTTCGGAGGGGTATGTTGGCTCAGCGCGATCCAATGAGGTCAAGGAGGCATTGCTAGGTTCATTTTCCTGCTCCTGTGCCAAAGCCACAGCAATCGCCAGCATGGAGCAGCAACTAGTCCATAGAGCTAAGCTGACAATAAAGCGAGCCATCACGGGTGCAGTAGTCAGGATATTCTTAATGAGGCAACGCCTGACCGGATTCATGGCTGGGTACTGGCTCAGGTATTAAGGCAAATATCTGGTTCAATGTCGTCTCAGGGCCGCTTTGGTCCAGTATCACTCGGATAGATTTCGGGGTCAAACGGATGCGTTTCGGTTGTGCCGCCGCCAGTTGCACGATGGCTTCAGGATCCAGTGTCTGATTGACAATTTCTAGGATAAGTTCTGTGTCTGTCGTCATAACTTTAGAAATCCCAAAGGTGCGCGCCTGGATGCTGAAGCGCGCATTGCGCAGCAGTTTTTGGGTCTCTGCTGGCAGGTGCCCAAATCGGTCTTGCAATTCAGATTGAATGTGCCCGACAACGTCTGGCGTTTCAGCCTGAATGAGCCGGTGGTAGTATTGCACCCGCATCCAAGCATCCGGCATCCAGTAGTCTGGGATAATAGCTGAATCTCCCAAATCGATTTCACACTCGGCCTGCATGATCTGGCCCTGACCCTGGGGCAATGCTCCAGACTTGATATCTTCAATAGCACGGTTGAGCATCGAAAGGTACAAATCTAAGCCGATTCGGTGCATATGCCCGCTTTGTTCTTTGCCCAGCAATTCACCAGCACCTCTCAGCTCCAGATCATCGCGCGCCAGCGCGAAGCCAGCGCCTAGCTCGTTGTGGCGTTCTACAGATTCTAAGCGTTCTAATCCCAGTGCGGTCAGCTGGTGGTCAGGGGGGTAGAGTAGCCAGCACCAAGCCTGTTTGTCGCTGCGGCCAATACGTCCTCTCAGTTGGTGCAGCTGCGCCATGCCCATACGTTCTGCCCGCGTGATCAGCATCGTATTGGCGTTTGGAATATCGAGCCCTGATTCCACTATAGAAGTGCACAGCAGGATATCTGCCTCCCCTTTACTGAATAATTGCATGCGTTCCCGCAGTTGGAGTGCCGGCAAGCGCCCGTGGGCTACTACGATGCGTGCTTCGGGAACTAAATCAGCCAACTGATCGGCTAGCTGGTCCAGCCCTTGTATGCGGTCGTTGACAACAAAAATCTGCCCACCACGCATGAGCTCTCGGCGCATCGCTTCTATAACCAGCTCGTCGTTCCAAGCACGTACAAATGTATGCACGGGTAAACGTCCAGGTGGGGGCTCATGCATCAGGGCTATTTCGTTCAACCCAGATAGGCTTCTGTTTAGCGTTCTGGGAATGGGTGTAGCAGTCATGCTGATGGTGTGTACACTCGTTTGTAGCGTATTGATTTTTTCTTTGTCTGAGGTGCCAAATCGGTGTTCTTCATCAATCACTACTAGACCTAGATTCGGTAGATCCCACTTGCCCTTAACGACTGAATGTGTGGACACCAGTAAATCGATACTGCCTTCGGTGAGTTGGCGTTGCAGTTGTTTTTTTTGGCTGCCTGTTAGGGATGAATCCAGATAGGCAACCTGAATGGGCCAACCCGCAAATCGTTGGGAGCATTTTTGATAATGCTGTTGGCATAACAGCGTGGTTGGGGCCAGTATGCAACATTGATATCCAGCTTGTATGGCAATAAAGGCCGCCCTTAAGGCCAGCTCGGTCTTACCAAAGCCCACATCTCCACAGATCAGCAGTGGGCGTGAGTGAGGATCAGCCAGCTGTTGCTGAATTGTTGCCGTCAGGCGTTTTTGATCAGCAGTGTCGTTGTATTGGCACTGATTGCAGAATGTCGTTATGAGCTCATCTGAAATAACCATCGCAGGCGCTGCGCGGCTTTTTTGCTGGGCATAAAGGGCGAGCAGTTCTGCTGCATCATCGTGCGCGCGTTGCTCAGCTTTTTTGCGTGCTGCCAAAAATTTGCCGCTGCCTAGCTGGTCCAGCTGTGGCTGTTCTTGTTCCGGCAGATGATAGCGATTGATCAGCCCCAATTCAGAGACGGGCAGATGGAGTAATGAATGATTGCGGTATTCAATGGTTACGAATTCCTGTATCCGCCCATCGATCTCCATATGCTGCAACCCTTGATAGCGTCCGATGCCTTGCTCTCGGTGGACAATTAATTGCCCAGGTTCGAGATGTGCCAAGATCGTGTAAGGGTTTGGGGCTTCTGCATCTGATGCTGCAGCCATGGCGTTTTGAATGCGGTTTGGGCCGGCGCCCTGCTGGCCATACTCGTTTCTTTCACCTAGCACCATCACCGGCGTAGCAGGCGCATACAGATTGTCGCAGCTAGCTGTTGCTTGGGGTTGGTAGCCAGTACTGCCCAGTATGTCACAGAGGATTTCGGCAACTGGCTCATCGCTTTCGATAAAATGGCGCCAGTTTGCAGGTTGCGGCAGTTTCTGGTTCAGGCCAGAGATTGTTGCTGCCAGATCAGATTTTGGGGCGAGCAGAGGTTGAACCTGTTCGCTAAAGTTCTTTTTGACGGCTGCAATACCGCCCTCAGAACAGCCACTGAACAGAATACGCGTCTGTGGGTTTTGGTTGATAAAAGCGGCGCACTGGTGTTGCCAAGAAGCGCTGTCTGCCTGTTGTGTCGCCGTGCTGAGCGGCTGCCAGATGGCGGTATTGGGCAACTCGTCTAGGTTGCAGGTAGCAATCAAAGGGCGCTGACCGTCAGAACCTTGAAGTGCATCTATAGTGGTAAAAATGGTGTCTGGGGGAAGTAGAGGGTGTTGCGGATCGTGGCGCAGTAAATCAAATCGCTCTTGGAGCATAGCCGTGAAGCGTTCGACCGCGGCCAGAGCCCCTGGCAGCATAAAAGTGGTCACTCCTTGGTGCGGCTGATCTGCTGAATGCTTGAGATAATCGGGTAAGAGTGCCGTTGTTGGAAAAAACATCGGCAAATAGTACTCAGCCCCTTTAGGCATTTGCCCCTGTGTGACCTGATTAAAGAGCGCATTCGTGGTCTCGTCTATGTCGAACCAGGTTCGAAATGCATGGCGAAAATGCTGCAGGCTGGTAGGGTCTAAAGAGAATTCTCTAGAGGGGAAAAAGCGCACAGATTCGCAGGGCCGGGTAGTCATTTGATTATTAGGATCAAAAAACCGCATGGTGTCAATGGAATCATCGAAAAATTCGACCCGGATCGGGTCGGAAGATCCGGCTGGGAAAAAATCTAGCACGGCGCCTCGGACCGCTAGGGAGCCCGGGGATTCTACGAGGCTGACTTGGCTATATCCCGCATCTAGTAGGCGTTTCTGTAACCTTTCTAGGCTTACAACATCACCGCAACTCAGTTGCAAGCAATTGGCACCGAGCCAGCTTTCAGGAGCTAGTCGCTGTAATAGAGAGGATGGCGTTGCCAGTACCAGCCCCGTCCAATCATTCAGCAGCAGATTGAGGGTTGTCAGGCGTTGCGAAATCTGCTTGCCGGCAGGAGGCAGGCGGTCGTAGGGTAGGGTCTCTAGATCGGGGAAGATGCTGCAGGCGGAATCACCAAGCAGCACCAGCAGGTCCGAGTGTAACTGGTGTAAGTACCGGGAATCGGGGCACAAAGCGATTGCCACATTTTCCGATTGGGCGGTAAAAGCCTGTGCCAAGTTAAAGGCTGTAGCAGAGTCGTAGAGAGACGAATTCAAGGTATGTACGTTTCAAATGCGCTGGCGGTAAAGGGAGGGGGCTTCTGTTTGCTCAGCGCGCATGTGCATGATTTGGAAGGTGGGCATAGTCTAGTTATAGCATGCCGAACCGGATTGGCATCCTCTCTGTCCAAAGGCTGGGTGAGCGCGCCGCTTAAGATGCAAAAAAACTACATTATAAATGCGCCGCTTGCCGACCACTCATGCCTACAAGCAGCTTAGGGCGTGAAGTATTGGCGGCAGTATTCCGCAAAACTCTGGCCGTGCGCCTGGTCATTCTGTTCGAGTTGCTCTTTCTGGATTACAGAGTTCTGGCTGAGCTGGGTCATCCTTTGATTTAGAGCGTCGGTGTGCTGCGTCTGCCAATGTCGATGATGGGCAAGGGCGTGTTCCAAACCCAGTTCGAGGAGTGAATGCTGTTGTTGTTGCGCTGCAGCTAGCTGTGCGCATGAGGGTATGGGTTGCTGGCCGCTGGCTTGTTCAGTAGCTATTTGAGCAGCTTGTATCCAGGCAGTGCGCTCATGGGGCATCACTTCAGCAATCAGCGCCATGCCTTCACAGATATGGCGCAGCTGTCTTTGCCATTCGTCCGCTTCATCAGCCGAGCTGTTATCTGCATTTGCTAGCGTCTGAGCCAATATCTGGCCGCGCAAAGCCACAGCCTGATTGTTGTTGAGAAACAGAGTGCGTAATCCATCTCCATCTTCAGGCGCAGGCAGGCACAAGCAGTACAGGATTAACAGATCGATGAGGCGACAGGCATCTTCGGTAATGCCGGCGGGCGCCGTGTGGTTTAGATCGATGCAACGGATTTCTATGTATTCCACTCCGTTATCCTTCAGCAGGCGAACGGGTCGGGCACTCCTGCTAGCGGCAGGCTTGATGCGGATAGGCGCATAGAGCTCGTTTTCTATTTGCAGTTTGCCGCATCCCAATTGTATGGGTGTTGAGAATCGGTTTTGGAGTTTTTGCCAAGGCGCATGGATGTCAGTGATAGCCTGTTGGAGTGTGCGCGTATAGGCTGTGATATCACTGTAATCCAGTTTGATTTCAGGTTGCGCCTCTGTGCTGTAGCCGATATCGCTGTTTCTGAGACTGGTAGCCGTTGCGTTGTATAGCCCTCCATACGGCCATTCTGATACCAGCTCGCTTGATACCAGCGATCCTGCCATATCGTCGCATGTCATGGGCGAATTGCCCAGAAAATAGAGGAGTACCCAGTGGAACCGCTGAAAATTGCGGGCAATATGCAGATATCCGATGTTTTTGATATCGACTAAAGAACCTTGCAGATTGTTGCACTGTCCCCAGTTCAGCCAAAACTGATCGGACAGAGACAAGTTGTAGTGGATGCCGCTGATGGTTTGCATGGCAGCCCCATAGCGATACTGAAGCCCAGTTCGGTAGAGCTGTTTGAAATGGGCCAGATGTGAAGTGCCGTAATGTGCTATAGGTATTTCAGTTGTTGTAGATAAACTACAAGGCATACTCAGGGGCCAGAGCCGTTCTTCGCCCAGACAACTAGCTACAAAAGCATGGATGTCTTGCAATTCCTGCAGCATGTCATTGAGGTTCTCTTGAGGTGCAGTCACAAGTTCGATCTGCGCTTCAGAGAAATCGGTGGTGATGTGAGGATGGCACAGGGGTGCCCCCAGCTCTTTGGGGTGGGGTTTTTGTGATAGCGCCCCCTCTGGAGTTACTCGGAGTGCTTCTCGCTCAATACCGCGCTTGATGTGCCGCAGTTGTTCGATGCAGCCTGCTTCCTGGAGCTTGTTGAGGCGGCTGATGAGTGTATCCAGATGCATGGGTTGCTGGGATCTCTGGCTTCACCGAAATTGTGGCGTGTTGTTCAAAGCTATTTTGCCTCATTGCAGTTGCGAGGGATCGTTTTGCACGCATCATTTTTTCCGGACTTGTGTGCTTCCTATTAAACATTTGCTGCGGACGCCGTGTTTAAATTAACGACACAGGATGCAATGTGTAGAATCTCAGAGATTGTAGCTTGCGTCGTTGTCTGTAGCGCTTCGGGTTTTGACCGAATTCAGCAATAGCACAGGGCTATCCGAATCGCACTAACGCTGTCAGGTCAATATGTCCACACACTCCGATATATTAGCCGTTCACCGCAATTTGACTGCCGAAGATCTGTTGGAGCTCGCGCTCAAGAATGGTGAAGGGCAGTTGGCCAGCAACGGTGCCTTGACCACAGTGACAGGCCAGCGCACGGGGCGTAGCCCCCATGATCGCTTTATCGTCAATGATGCCAACACCGAGCAGCATATCGACTGGGGCTCTGTTAATCAGCCCATAGCGATGGAGAAGATGGATGCTCTGTGGCAAAGAGTCGAAGAGTGGCTTGAGGATCGCAGCTACTACTACAAGAGCCTGCATGCAGGTGCTGATATCCGCTACTACCTTCCGCTCCATGTGCGCACCGAAACAGCATGGCACAGTTTGTTTGCGCATAACATGTTCATCCGGCCAGAATCCTTTAATCCGAAAAATTATGGCGAGTGGCAGATATTGAATGCGCCTTCTTTTGAATGCGTCCCCCATCGCGATGGGGTCAATAGTGATGGCGCAGTCATTTTGGATTTTTCCCGCAGGCGCATCCTGTTGGCGGGCATGCGCTATGCAGGCGAGATGAAAAAGGCAGTATTTTCGACTCTTAACTATTTATTGCCTGAGCAGGATGTGTTGCCCATGCACTGCGCCGCCAATGTCGCTAAATCGGGCAAAGTGTTTTTGTTTTTTGGGCTGTCAGGGACAGGAAAAACCACGCTATCGGCCGACCCGAGCTGTGCGTTGATCGGCGATGATGAGCACGGTTGGGGGGAAGGCAGCGTCTTTAACTTTGAAGGAGGGTGCTATGCTAAATGCATCAACCTCAAGCGCGAAAACGAACCCGTTATCTGGGATGCCATCCGGCGCGGTAGCATCATGGAGAATGTGGTTCTGGATGCCAATAAAGTACCCGACTTTTCGGACCGGAGTATTACTGAAAATACCCGTTGCTGCTACCCCAGAGAGTACATAGAAAACAGGATCTCTGTGAATTTTTCTGGAGAACCCTCTGCAGTTATTTTTCTGACCTGTGATTTGAACGGGGTGATGCCTCCGGTGTCGGTTTTGTCGCCTGAAGCTGCGGCGTATCATTTTTTATCTGGATATACGGCCAGTATGGCCGGAGTCGAAGTCGGCGCAGCGGTTAAATCTACATTTTCGCAATGCTTTGGAGCGCCGTTCTTTCCCCGAGCGGCAAGGGAATATGCCGACCTACTCATCAAGCGCATCCACAACTTTGATGCCAAAGCCTATCTGGTCAATACCGGATGGACTGGGGGCGGCTATGGCGTCGGTAAGCGTTTTGATATATCGGTGACGCGTGCGATTGTTCGTGCGATTCAGGATGGAAAGCTGGAAAATGCGAAACTGCGAACCCTTCAGCCTCTCAATTTGGAGATCCCGTTGGCAATCGAGGGTTTGGATCCGAGCCTCCTTGATCCGGGTAGTTCGTGGCAGGATCAGGCTGCCTATGAAGCTACCGGCATCAGACTTGCCAAAGAATTTACAGCAAACTTTGAGCGTTTTTCAGGAGTGGCAGAGTCTATTAAGGCTGCAGGCCCACAGAGTGTATAAAGCTTTGGCTTTCTCTGCAGAAGCTATTTGAGCTATTAGCCCAGCACTCTCTTGTAAAATCGCTCTGGCCTTATCGAGAACTAGCGGCACAGGAGCATACTCAACAATGGCGACCAGCATTACCAAAATTCCTTCGATTTTTCCAATCAGCGACCATGCGCAGCGATGCCACCAGAAAGTGCATGATTTCATTCAGGCTGAAATTGCTCCCAATGAGTCACTTTATGTAGATCAGATGGCCAATGCTCCCGACCGATGGGACTTTACGCCACCGATTCTGGAAGAATTGAAAGACCGAGCTAAAGCGGCGAATCTATGGAATTTATTTCTGCCCGAAAGCGATCATGGCTTCGGATTAAGCAATCTGGAATATGCCCCTTTGGCAGAAATGATGGGGCAACACCCCATTTCCTCTGAAGTGTTTAACTCCTCTGCCCCAGATACAGGGAATATGGAGGTACTGGAGCGCTACGGAAGCGAAGAGCACAAAGAAACTTGGCTCAAGCCTTTGTTGGACGGTCGCATTCGCTCGGCATTTGCTATGACCGAACCCGGTGTTGCTTCATCGGATGCTACCAATATCAGCCTGTCAGCAGTCAGAGACGGCGATCATTATGTGCTCAATGGCCAGAAATGGTGGACTTCGGGTGCAGGTGATCCGCGCTGCAAGATACTGATCGTGATGTGTGTTACAAACCCTGACGCTCCCAAGCATCAGCGCCAATCTCAGATTCTGGTGCCTCTAGACACAGAGGGCTTAAAAGTGGAACGGATGATGCACGTGTTTGGTTATGATGATGCTCCTCATGGCCATGGACATCTTACATTTACAGACGTTCGGGTGCCTGTTAGCAATTTGATTCTGGGCGAAGGGCGCGGATTTGAGATTGCACAAGGGCGTTTGGGGCCGGGTCGCATCCATCACTGCATGCGCTGTATCGGCGTCGCAGAAAAGGCGCTGGAATATATGTGTAAACGTGCCTCTAGCCGCGTTGCTTTTGGCAAGCCGCTGGCGCAATTGGGTGGGAACTTTGATGTGATAGCTGATGCGCGTATCAGTATTGAAATGGCCCGATTGCTTACGCTCAAAGCGGCACACATGATGGATACAGTCGGCAATAAGTTGGCAGCCAGTGAGATTGCGCAGATTAAGGTTGCAGCACCCAATTTGGCACTGCAGATTATTGATGATGCGATTCAAATGCATGGCGCTGCGGGAGTGTCTCAGGATTTCCCTCTGGCTCGCATGTATGCCAGTATGCGCACACTACGCCTAGCAGACGGTCCTGACGAGGTTCATAGGCGTACCGTGGCTCGCCATGAAATTGGTAAATACAACGCTTGAAGCCGTTGGGGATATTAGCCTGAATGAATCGTCATTCAATCATGGAGGATTTGTAACATGGATCTAGATTTTTCTGCAGAGCAGAAAATGCTGGGGGATCAGGCGCAGCGCTTTTTGTCAGACAAAGAAGCTCTAGGGCGTTCTCGCAGCGTTTTGGAGGGTGATGCCCCCTTTGATCGGGAACTTTGGCAGGAAATGGCACAGATGGGTTGGCTGGGTACCGCTATCCCGGAGGCCTATGGTGGTGTGGGCATGGGGGCGCTGGAACTTTGTGTGCTGGCTGAGCAATTGGGGCGCTCTCTCGCTCCAGTGCCATTTTCATCGACGCTCTATCTGTTTAGCGAGGCGCTGCTCGCCTACGGTTCGGAGGAGCAAAAACAACGCTACCTGCCGCAAATCGCTGAGGGGAAATTGATCGGCACAGTGGCTGTGGTAGAAGAAACCGCTTCACCTACGGAAAACAGTATCGAATGCGCCTTTGCCAATGGCAAGTTGGATGGTTGTAAGATCGCTGTTCCAGATGGTGATGTAGCAGATGTAGCCTTGGTTTTGGCGCGTCAAGACAAGGTGCTGGCGATGTATTTGGTTGATTTGAACGACCAGAGCGTGCGCAGAGAGCAAAGCAGCAATTTAGACGGCAGCCGCTCTTTTGGGCGCATCGAATTCTCATCCGCACCGGCAGAACTCGTAGGTCAGGTCGGGCAAGGTTGGAACCAGTGGCAAAAAACTCTGGACCGGGCGGCCGTGTTCTTTGCTTTCGAGCAGTTGGGTTTGGCAGATAGCACGCTGGAGATGGCTAAGAACTACGCCTTGGAGCGTCACGCCTTCGGCCGTCCCATTGCTTCCTATCAGGCCGTCAAGCACCGTCTGGCCGATATGTATATTGGCGCGCAACTGGCACGTTCTAATTGTTATTATGCCGCGTGGGCCCTTAGCACTCATGCAGCAGAACTGCCTGTGGCAGCTGCTGGCGCACGCATCGCTGCTACTCAGGCTTCCGAATTCAATTCCAAAGAGAACATTCAGTTGCACGGTGGTATGGGGTTTACTTGGGAATTTGATTGCCATCTGTACTACCGCCGTAGCAAGGTGCAATCTTTGGTCATTGGCGCACTGCCAGAGTGGCAGAATCGTTTGATGACGGCGCTTGAGGAATCGAACCTGCCCAAGTAATCCAGCCTTTTACTTGGTGTTACTGGTCAACATAGAGGAACAGTCAGATGAATTTTGATGATACGACACAGGAAGCAGCTTTTCGGCAAGAAGCCAGAGCTTGGCTCGATGCCAACGCCCCGCTTAAACAGCACCCGAGAGATGTGTGGCGTGCAACAGGTTCAGGTGAACAGTCTGCTCTAGCGGCAGCCAAAGAATGGCAGCAGAAAAAACAGCAGTCTGGTTGGGCTTGCCTGCAGTGGCCTAAGGCGTACGGCGGTCGCGAAAGCACACCTATGGAACGCGTGATATGGGGGCAGGAAGAATCGCGCTATAAAGTGCCGCGCGGCTTTTTTGATATCGGTCAGGGCATGTGCGGGCCGGTGTTGATGACTTACGCAACAGAAGAGCAGAAACAGCGTTATTTGCCCCCTATGGCTAGCGGCGAAGACATTTGGTGTCAATTATTCAGTGAGCCTTCAGCGGGATCGGATGTAGCAGGCCTCAGATCTCGGGCAGTCAGAGATGGTGACGATTGGATTATCAACGGGCAGAAAATCTGGACTTCCGGTGCTCATTATTCTGATTACGGCATCTTGGTAGTGCGCCATGACCCAGATCTGCCCAAGCATAAGGGCCTTACTTTCTTTTTTCTGGATATGAAGTCTCCGGGCATCGAGACACGCCCCATCCGCCAAATTTCCGGATCTTCTAATTTCAACGAAGTGTATTTTGAAGATGTGCGCATTCCGGATAGCCAGCGGCTGGGAGCAGTAGGAGACGGTTGGAAAGTTGCCTTGACAACGCTCATGAACGAACGTTTAGCGGTAGGAGATGCTCCGGGGCCAGATTTTGATGAGGCCTTTGCATTGGCTAAGGAGCAAAAAATGGCAGAGGGCTATGCGATTGAAGACAGTGCAGTCCGCAGAGATTTAGCCAATTGGTACGTACAGATGACCGGCCTCAAATATACCAAATACCGCACCATTTCAGCCTTATCCCGAGGCGCAACGCCCGGCCCGGAAGCTAGCATCACCAAAGTAGTGAGTGCCAGCAAGTTACAGAATATCGGTAGCTTTGGCATCGAGGCCAGAGGTATGGCGGGGATGTTGATGCATGATGATGCAGATGAAGGTCGAGACATCTTCCATCAGGGCTATCTGGGTGCCCCAGGCCTGAGGATTGCTGGCGGTACCGACGAAATATTGCGCAATATTCTGGCGGAAAGAGTGCTGGGTTTGCCGCAAGAACCGCGTGCCGACAAAGGCGTGCCTTTTAATAAGATCCCCGGGAACAGCTAATCCTGAGAATCAGGCGCTTTCCCCTTGGGAAAGGCTGCTGTCACTAGATTTCCAGAAAACAGGGTATAGGGGTTGTAGGCACAGCTGTATCTCTGGGTAGCTGGCATCTAATTCAGCCCCCAATTCAGCCCATACATGCAGTTTTGAGCGATGCGGTTGCACGAGAGCCCAAAGACGCCCCTGTCGAGGCACTGTTTTTAGTATACGTGCGCTGACGGCTAAGGGTTGTGTACTGTCTTCTCGGTAGACTTTCAGATCTCCGGGGCGTAGTAACAACCGGTATTGCTGTCCAGCAGATAAGCTGGGAGTTAGGCGCGCCGGCACAGTAAACTGGCCTAAAGCAGTCGCAGCCACAAGGCCCCCTGAAGGCGTTTTATGGATGGTTACGTCTACAGCTGTGCCCAGTTCGGCTGTCCGTGCGATCTTCTCTGAAGCGGGTCTATGCCACAGGTCGGCGGGCGATTGCCAGCAAAGCAAACTGGTATCCGACAAGATGCCTATTTGATCGCTCCATTCCAAAGCTTCTGGAATCTCGTGCGTGCAAATCAGAATCGCAGTATGGTCGGGCAGTAGT
The DNA here is from genome assembly GCA_051008935.1 of Gammaproteobacteria bacterium. Lineage (GTDB taxonomy): Bacteria > Pseudomonadota > Gammaproteobacteria > JBPCXB01 > JBPCXB01 > JBPCXB01. The sequence continues at coordinate 114,768 of JBPCXB010000066.1, forward strand.
TTTCGGATCAGCTCAGGCAGCTGTCGTCGAGTTGAGGCAGAGAGATTGCTGTAGGCTTCGTCCAGTAATAGCAAATCCGGTGCGCAAGCCACTGCACGTGCAATGCAGGCCAATCGCTGCTGCCCGCCTGATAGCCCAGAAGGAAGTCGATTTTTCAAGGGCTCTAGGCGAAATGCACGGAGGAGTTGTTGCAACCTGTGCTCTTGTGTTTGGGGTGTCGGCAACCGGTATGCGTTTTGTGGCCAATTGATCAATGCCAATGCGATGTTGGCAGCCAGCGTTTTGTGCGATATTAAATCAATGCTCTGGGGTGCCAAAGCAGTTTTGCGCACATGAGGCGGGCGCATATAGGGGCGCCCATTTGGGGCTGTTTGGTTGAACACCACACCGTTCAAGCTAATGGAGCCTGCAGTAATGGGGGTCAGCCCTGCTAAAGCTCTGAGAAGCGTTGTTTTTCCGACGCCGATCGGTCCAGATAAAGTGCCTGTCTGGCCTGGTTTGAGGTCTAGGTTTATATCAGACAGGATATGCTGCGACCCCCTAGAGATTGTTACAGCTTCCAGCCTAAGCATTAACTCAGAGGAGGGGATGTGGATTGCGGGTTGCCAACGTTTGTACGCGGCAGAATCAACTGTTCCAGCAATGCTTTCTGGGTGTGCAGCCTGTTCTCTGCTTGTTTCCAGATGCGCGAGCAGGGCGCGGTGAGCACCTCTGCCGTTACTTCTTTCCCACGGTAGGCGGGCAAACAGTGCAATAGGATGGCATTGGGTGCTGCTTGCGACATCAGAGAACTGCTCACCTGATACCCTTTAAAGTCTTTGTCGCGCTGTGCTTGTTCCGCCTCTTGATTCATGGAGGTCCAGACGTCAGTGCTCACTACTTGGGCGCCCCTGATCGCTTGATGTGGGTGATCTACTGCTTGCGCCGAAGGTGCAGATGCCAGAAGATCGGCATCCGGCTCGTAGCCTTTGGGGCAGGCAAACCGTAGTTTCAAGTTCAAAAGCGCACTGGCTTCTAGCCAAGAATTCAAGCTGTTATTGCCATCACCTATCCAAGCAAACTGGATATTTCTGAAAGAACCGTATTCTTCAATGACCGTTAGTAGGTCTGCAAGCGTTTGGCACGGATGCAACCAATCGCTGAGCGCATTGATGACAGGCACTTGGCAATAGAGTGCGAAAAGTTTCAGGCGTTCGTGCTGGGCGGTGCGTATCGCAACAGCATCGACCATGGTTCCCGCCACTCTGGCTACATCTTCCAGCGGCTCGCCACGGCTGAGTTGTGCATCTGAAGGCGGCATATAGAGGCACTGGCCACCCATTTGAGTCATACCGGCCGAGAACGAAAGCCGGGTGCGGGTAGAAGGTTTTTCAAAAAGCAACATCAGCGTGCGACCCTCCAGGTTAGCAGCGGTTGCTCCATGCTTAAGCTCAAGAGCACGTGCCAGCAGGTCATTTAAGCTAACCAGACCGGTCAGGTCTTTGAGGCTCAGGAAATCCGGTTTCATCAATCCGCGAGTAGCCAAGAAAAGAACACTAATTATATACTTCCAACGCTTTGTAGCTGCTCAATTGCCTGCTGGGGTTTAGTCCTGAAACGCCAGCATCCCCTAGGCCCTATAGGAGGCACGATTCCCGTACCGATAACTACTCTCTGCGCATGCATCTGATTGAATCTCTTTCTTACGTCGCACATATTATTAAATACCATCTTCGGATGCAACTATATAATAGTCCACCACAATAGGATTTATCTGACTTATCTGATTTATCCTGATTTACCTACCATGCGGCAGAGAGTAGCGCAAGATGGCAGCCCAATTACCTTACAAAGAGAAGATTGTCGTCATTACAGGGGCCGGGTCAGGGATTGGCCGCCAGCTAGCGCTGCGTTACAGCGCCGATCAGGCGCGGTTGGCACTGTGCGACATCGATCCCGAAACCCTTGCAGAGACTGCCCAGCTTTGTAGAGACGCAGGTGCCAGCGAAGTGCAGGCTGAGCAACTGGATGTAGCTGGTCGTCAAGAGGTCTATCAGTGGGCAGAGCGCATCAATAACAGTATGGGGCCAGCTGATGTGGTGGTCAATAACGCCGGAATAGCCTATGTTGCAGGCTTTGACGAGCAAGATATGGATTATTTTGAGCGGGTCATGCAAGTTAACTTTTATGGGGTCGTTTGGGGATGCCGGGCGTTTTTACCGCAATTGCGTCAAACTCAGGGATCAATAGTTAACATATCCAGCATCTTTGGTATGGCTGCAGCGAGTTACAACAGCGCCTACAATGCCTCCAAATTTGCAGTGAGAGCAATCAGTGAAGTGCTTTGGACAGAACTGTATGGCACAGGTGTGCATGTTGCCAGCGTTCACCCTGGGGGTGTCAAAACGAATATTGCCCGGTTGGCTCGTGTCGATGTGAAAACCAATCGGGATTTTGCTGAGGCATTTGACGCGGTTGCCCGCACCACTGCCCCTTCAGCTGCGGCACAAATCTACAAAGGGGTACTCAAAAAGAAAAAACGCATCCTGGTAGGCGCTGATGCGAAATTTTTGTCATTCGTCCTGAGGTTGTTGCCGAATCACTATGTGAACGCCATACCCTTGTTGCGGCGGCGTTACGACGAATAATCCCCTCGCTCTGAATCAGGCATAAAATACCACTACTGACGCTTGCCGTCCGGTGTGCTTGTAGAGGTGCTTGCAGACGCGCTTGCGCGTTCAGCACAGAAGTTGTACTGGGCAATCGCAATGTCTACAGACCTCTTTTTGCTGAAATGGAATAGCGCATGATTGCCAAGATACGTACTTATAACAGGATTGCACCTGAAGGTTTGGCAGTTTTTGGTTCGAATTATCAAGTGGAGCCGGAGTTAGCCGACCCGTCAGCGATCCTTTTGCGCAGTCATAAATTGCAGCCCGCACAGATGGCAGAGTCCTTGCTCGCGGTCGGTAGAGCGGGTGCCGGCACCAACAATGTTCCAGTCGAAGAATGCACTCAAAGAGGTATCGTCGTCTTTAATTCCCCGGGTGCCAATGCCAATGCTGTAGCTGAGCTGGCTGTGGGTATTCTTTTGATGGTATTGCGCACCGTGCCTGCGGCTGCTCGATTTGTCACGGACTTTGCGGCCGCTACGGACGAAGAGCTGGAAGTGGGCATCGAAGACAACAAAAAAGCTTTCAGAGGCGCGGAATTTTATGGATCAGCTCTTGGAGTGGTAGGACTGGGAGCGATAGGTTCCAGACTCGCTCATTGCGCAGTGGAAATGGGCGCAGAGGTTTATGGCTATGACCCAGCCATCACCGTTGAAAATGCTTGGAGACTGCCAGCCAATGTCAAAAGATGCAATTCGCTCAAAGAGTTGCTCTCTTCGGTAGATGCAGTCAGCCTTCATGTGCCAGTTCTGCCGGCTACTGTAGATCTTCTGAATGCAGAAACCCTGGCTTGTATGAAGCCTGGCTCTATTTTGCTGAACTACGCTCGTGGTCCTATCGTGCAAGAGTCTGCGGTGCTAGCCGCCCTTGAGAGTGGGCCGCTGAGGATGTATGCTTGTGATTTCCCGACTCAGGCTCTCAGGCACAGGCAGATTGAATCAGGAGATGTTTTTCTGACGCCTCATTTGGGTGCCAGCACCTCACAGGCTGAAGCCAACAGTTCGGTGATGGCAGCTACCCAGCTGATGAATTTTCTGGAGACAGGCTGCATCAAAAATTCGGTTAATTTTCCAGATGTTGCCATGGATTGGTTGACTGACAAGCGTATAGTCATTGCAAATGACAATATCCCGAGTGTGTTGGGCGGTATTACTGCAGAGCTTGCGCAGCGTTCCATCAACGTCGTTGATATGACAAACAAGAGTCAAGGCCAGGTTGCTTGGACTTTGGTGGATTATAAAAGCGACGAATCCGAAGCATTTTCTCAAGATTTGCAGACCGCTCTGAGCAATGTATCAGGCGTGTTGAGGGTGCGGATGCTTGAACGTTCATAAAAACCAATAAGTGAGGAGTAGATAAAGCATGAATGAGCGACAGGTAGCAATTATTACAGGTGCAAGCCGCGGCGTTGGGGCCGCTACGGCTCAGCTGTTAGCCGGTAAAAATTGGAATTTGATTCTCAACTGTTCCCGATCCGTAGATCAGGCCGAGCAGGTGTTGCAAAGTGTGCGTGACCTCGGTAGCGAAGCGGTACTGGTTCAGTGCGATATAGGCCAAGATGCGGGATGCAAAGCACTTGCGAATGCGGCGCAAGAGCAGTTTGGGCGCATTGACGGTATTGTTAATAATGCCGGTACCACCAAATTTTGCGCACTCTCCGATATGGACGGCTTAGATGATGAAGACTTCTTGCATATCTACCGCACTAATGTCATAGGACCGTTTCAATTGATCCGAGCAGCATTGCCGTTGCTAAAGCAGAGTGATCTGAAATCGGTGGTCAATGTTGCTTCCATTGCCGGACTGTCGGGCATGGGCAGCTCAGCCGCCTACAGCGCTTCTAAAGGAGCTTTGATCACCCTGACAAAATCTTTGGCCCGTGGGCTAGGGCCTGTGCGAATCAATGCTGTATGTCCGGGATTTATCCAAGGGGATTGGCTGAAACAAGGGCTAGGCGAGGGCTATGAACAGGTCAAAGGACAACTGGAAAAAGCTACACCTCTGGGTTTAACCAGTACCGCTGAGCAAGTAGCTCAAGGGATTTACTACTTGCTTGCCGAAGCGCATGTTACCACGGGAGAAACCCTGCTTCTGGATGGGGGTGCGCATCTGGCCCCTACCATGCGCCTCTGACTTTTTTTGTTACTAAAGGCTGCGCGTCTTGAGCTCGACTCAAGGCGCCTTTAGAGAAAGAGTAATAGTCCAAGTTCGGGCAACGTTGTGCACTAGATAGACTTAAACCTTAATTTCCTGCTACTCTACCACGCACTTCGAGCCTGTCGAGAAGTGCCTTTAGTAAAGAGTACCAGTCCGAGTTCGGGCAGCGTTGTGTACTAGATAGCCTGTAACACAATTTCCTGCCACTCTACCAAGCACTCCGAGCTAACTGCTGAATATTCTTTACTTTTTTATTTCTAAAGGTTGCCTGAAACAAGTTCAGGCAACGTTGTGCACTAGATAGCCTTAAACCCAACTTCCTCTACACCCCAACCAGCGCCCTGAGCCTGACGAAGGGCGCCTTTAGAGAAAGAGTAAAAGTCACAAAGTCACCAGCTGTGCTTGTATTTGGTCGGCAAGCAGCACATAACCGTTGTCAATAGCCCGATCCGGAGTACAGGCTGCAACCAGTTGCATGCCCTTGGTCAAAGGCAGGCTATCTATCACGGTAATAGATTGGTTGCCGCTGGCGAGCTTCAGTCGATCACCTGCTGCCAGCTCAAACTCTGGCATCTGCAAAACTTGAAAATGCTTTTTGAGTTTGCCCAGATGTTGCATGCGGGCGATCACTTCTTGGCCTAAATAACAGCCTTTATTGAAGTGCACCAAGTTGGTTTCATGGTAGTTGAGCTCATGCGGGGTGAACTTGCCACTGGTTTCGGGCAGCATAAAAGGTGCCTTTGCTTGTATAGCCGCTTGTCTGAGCACTTGATCCTGCTGATGCATTGCGCCAGTGTCACTATCCTGCGCGCTGCTATCTGACGGGGCAAGACGCACACCCCAATTAGATTGCGTTGCATTTTTCATGGCAGTGTCTAGGCATATATCCAGGCTGCTATCATCCGGGTTGCGGCGCGTGTCTAGATAGCTCATGTTAGTCAGGTCGGCGGCATAGGATACGCTGATACTTTGTGCAGGCAGAGTCCAAGCCACGCGCGACAATCGGGCATAAGGAGTCAAAAATGTTTCCAGCAGCGGCCAGATGTCTTGCCGCACTACCAGTAGCCAAGAGGAATTTGGGGTAAGTTGGTGGCCAGGCGGCACCAAAACAGCATCTGAAACCACGCGGCCGAATCGGTCGCAAAATGCCCCTCGAGAGGCTTTTTCAGGGGTTTCAGGAGACAGCTGGCAACTGATTTGACCTTGCAGAAAAGAGAGTACTTTATCTGCAGAAGGCGCATTTAGTTCCAGTACAGTCAGCGGCAGTCTGTGTTTAGAGGTCATGGTGTGAACTGTATCTCATCCTTAAGCGCGGTGGTGGTGGAAAATTTTCAGATGCCACAGGCCCTGCGCACTAGAGTGCCGGCCGGCGCAAAGCTAAAGTGTTAACAGTTTTCCAGTATTTTCAGATGATTGTATGTCTAAAGTACCATCCAGTTCAGGTTCTGATCAGGATTCGGCCAGCAAAACGGTTTTGTTGCGGCAGTTAGCGTGGCGGAGTCGGCGTGGGGTTTTGGAATTGGATCTGATTTTAGTTCCCTTTGTACAGCAGGTGCTGGAGCATTTGCCCCATGACCAAATAGCGCTTTATCGGATACTGTTGGAGTCCGAAGATCCCGATTTGGTGCAGTGGCTCCAATACGGTAATCGGCAAGGGTTGCCGGAGCATTTGACCCCCATTGTTGAAAGAATCCGAGCTACGCGAACCTGCTGAAGCCCAGCTGGCCATCAGCCCTGCTGATTCGGTGGTCTATCTGTATCTGAGCTGGCTGGTACCGACGGTTACGGCTACGGTATTGGCATTGATGCTTCTGCACGTCCATCCCATACTCAGCTTGGTAGCGATAGCGCTGACAGGCTGGTACGGGCTGCATCAGTGGCGATGGAGTAAAGGCCGCTTGGAACTTCTAGCTTCCGGTCGTTGGCGCTATCTGAAATGGCACAAGGGTCGGTTCCAATGGGCATCTGTATGCCAGGTCATGGCTTTTAACAGCCATCTTTTGTGGACCTCTATCCAGCTAGCGCTAGTCATTGATGCAGCGGTAAAACCCCGCACAGATAAAATATGGCTGGTATTTCTGCCGGATGTCTTTGCTCCGACCATTCGGCGCCAAGGTATCCGGCAGCTGCAGCTGGCCTTACAGAACCCGGTACCGGGTGATGGACACTAGCCCGGAAGCACAGGATCGCTGAAATCAGTGGTTCGGGTGTAGCTATTCACAGCTTCGGTCAATTGATTCGGGTGATCTTTGTTGTAGTGTAGGCCGCGGCTTTCTTTGCGTTGGAGTGCGCAATCTATAGTCAGCTGTGCCACCTGCACCATGTTGCGCAATTCAGCTAGCGGTACCGTTAGGGCAGATGCGGTCAGCCATTGCCGAATCTGTTCTTGTTTTTGTTTCAGCAAACTGCTTGCCTGTGTCAGGCTGGCGTCTGAGCGTACTAGACCTGCATATTGCCACATAATATCGCGAATATCTTGCCAACAGCGCGTGTACTCCTCTTGGGTTACAGTCTGGCGAAGGGGGGTATTGTCTGGGGTGACAACGGGCATCAGATCGGGTTTAAAGCCTGAGTTAGAAATGCGGATGTGCTTGGCTGTTTCTTGGGCAAATACCAGACATTCCAGCAACGAGTTGCTGGCCATGCGGTTGGCACCGTGAAGTCCGGTGCAAGTGGTTTCTCCTATCGCATAGAGGCTCTTTAGTTCCGTGCAGCCGTGCAGATCCGTCTGGATGCCGCCGCAACTATAGTGGGCTGCAGGTACCACAGGTGCTGGTGTTTGCGTCAGATCGAGGCCCAACTGCAAACAGCGGTGATAGATGGCCGGAAATAGGTTTTTAATACGGTCAGATCCCAAGGGTCTGAGATCTAGGAGCACAAAGTCAAGTTTTTTTTGTACCATTTCAGAATGGATGGCTCTGGCGATGATGTCTCGAGGCGACAGCTCTGTAGCCTGGTGGCGGCTCAGAAATTCACTGCCGTCCGGTAACCGTAACAGTGCGCCTTCTCCTCGGAGCGCTTCGGTAAGAAGCAGGTTGCGATCCTTTTGGTGGTAGAGGCAGGTGGGGTGAAATTGCTGGAATTCCAGATTGGCAAGGGTACAGCCAGCCCGCCATGCCATGGCCATACCATCCCCATGGGCCCCTTCAGGATTGGTGCTGTAGGGATATATTTTGCTGGCACCGCCGGTGGCTAGAATGACCACAGATGCGTAAAAGCGCTCATACAGGCCAGTTTGGGGGTTTAATGTGTTTGCTCCCACGCACCTTGTGCTGCCTGCATCTTCCTGGGTCAGCAGATCAATAGCAATGCTATGCTTTAGAACACGAATACGGTCGCTGGTATGCACCAGCTGGCCGAGCGCACGATTGATTTCACGGCCCGTTTCATCTTTAAAGTGCGCAACCCGACGAATACTATGCCCCCCCTCTTGGGACAAGTGCAACGAGCCACTCTGTTGTGTTGTGAAGCGCACTCCTAGCTGTTGAAGCCACTGGATGCATGCGTGGCTTTTGCTGACTACAGCTTCGACGACATGAGGATCGCACAGTCCGGCACCAGTGCGCAGGGTATCCTGTGCATGCTGTTCGATACTGTCGTTGCTAGAGAGCACTGCGGCTATACCGCCCTGTGCTCTTTTCGTTGCGCTTTCTGGGCCCTTGCTGAGGATGCCGACATGTCCTTGCCGGCTCAGCTCCAAAGCACAAGCCAAGCCTGCAGCTCCGCTGCCGATAATCAGAAAATCAAACGATACAGGGACTTGCGGTTTCAAAAGTCCAGTAGTTTCAGGGCTTGATTTATTGCTTAGATTCTATCCTTGTTTCTTCAACTCTATTGCTCTATTAGCGCCAGAGCCCTTAGCGCCAGAGTCCTATTTGCTGAAAGGTTAAAATCTTCTTGGCCTGTCGGGTGCAACTGAAACCGCCCCAGAGCACTCTAAGAATTAGTTTTACCTTGAAACCGACCACATTCCATTGGAGAATTGTTGCAATGATGCGTTATTTACTCAGCCCCTTCAAAGCTTTACCCCATGCACTGGTACTGGGATTTTGCGCTGTCTTCTTACTGGCTGCGCCCGCAAGAGGCCACGAAGACGTTACCGACTTGGTAGCCAAAGTCCAAGATTCAGTTGTCAACGTCTCTTCTATTTACTACCGCGCAGACACCAACCCGGTAGAAGAAAGGCTGCGCCGTTTCTTTCCGGATATGCCGGGGTTTCCGAGGCCTAGAAAGCAGAGAACGCCCGAAGATGGAGATCAGGAACACCAAGAACCCCAAAAACGCTCAGAGGGTTCAGGCTTTATTGTTTCGAAAGACGGTTACATCGTTACCAGCTTTCATGTAGTGGATGGTGCAGACAAAATTATCGTGTCGCTACAAGACCGCCGGGAGCTGACAGCTGAAATAGTCGGTTTGGACCAAGCGACTGATCTGGCGTTATTGAAAGTCGAAGCAGAGAATCTTCCTTATACCGTATTCGGAGACTCGGACGCATTGCACGTGGGTCAGCAAGTAGTCGCTATCGGTTCACCCTTTCAGCTTAATTTTTCCGTAACTGCTGGAGTGATCAGTGCCTTGGGTCGGGCTGTAGAAAGCAACAACAGATCAGCCATAGGTCGCTACGTGCCTTTTATACAGTCTGATGTCGCGACGAACCCTGGCAATTCAGGCGGGCCACTGTATAGCATGGATGGCCGTGTCATTGGCGTCAATGCCCAAATCTATACGCGTTCTGGAGGATTTATGGGGCTGTCGTTTGCTGTGCCTAGTAATGTCGTCAAAACCGTTATCAAGCAACTGCAGACTTCCGGTAAAGTTGCGCGCGGTTTTCTGGGTGTCAATATTCAGGACGTCAGCAGAGAGTTGGCTGAATCGATGTCCCTGCCCAAGCCGGTCGGAGCGCTCATTTCGGTGGTGCTGGAGGATTCGCCAGCTACCGGTACACTGCAAGTAGGGGATGTCATTGTTCAAGTGAATCGAACCCCTATTCAGTATGCCCGTGATTTACCCCCAGCAGTTGGACAAATTGCGCCCGGTGCCAAAGGTCTATTTGTGCTGTATCGAAATGGCAAGAGAAGGGAAGAATGGGTTACAGTGGGTGCTTTGCCTGACGAAACCTCTGGTACTGAGCAAGCCGAACCCTCTGCTGCTGCCGAATTTTCAGCTAAAAACCGCTTAGGGATGAGCGTCAAAGAACTTTCTAGTGCCCAGAAGGATGACCTGAAACTGGATTCAGGTGTTGTCATTGTTGAGGTTGAAAAGCCCAGCCCAGCCAGTCGATCAGGGCTACAGGCAGGAGATATTTTGTTGACGCTGAACGGTAAGAAACTGGATTCGATCAGCCGATTTGATGAAATACAGGCCCAATTGCCGAAAGGGCGCCCGGCATGGTTGAGTTTGAGACGAGGGCGGGTAGCGCGCATCCTAACATTGCGCCCCAGAGATTGAATTCAACTCAAGCTATTTGGAATTGGGAGCAACAGCCGAGGGTGCGCCTTTCGGGGTTAGCGCAGAATCCTGAAATCCAGCCTTTAGAGCCAGTCTCTCCTCTGAGCGAGGCGGGGCACATTGGGCTCAGCCCTCAGAGAGGTCTGCTGTATGACAATTTGCGGCAGCATTTGTGCGCATTTCCCGCCAACCATACCTTGGTTTACGGTCCTAGAGGATGTGGAAAATCAAGCCTGTGCCTCAGCGTGCTTAACCAGCTGGCCTCAGAAGGGTTGAAAATTGTTCAAACAGATGTATCTGCGTTACTGACGCACGGGGCTTGGCTCGATAGTCAACGGCATGCAGGGCACAGGTTTGTACTGTTGCTCGATGATTTGGGTTTTGAAGAGACCCATAGCGACACATTCAGAGCTCTTAAGAGCTTTCTGCAAGGAGGGGGCTATAGCTTGCCGGAGTGTTTCTTGCTCTGCGCAACTGCCAACCGAAGGCATCTTTTAGCTGAAACGTCCAATGAATTGCAGCGGCAGAACGACCTGCATCCCGACGAATCTGCTGAAGAACTACTGGCGATGGCAGACCGTTTCGGCCTGTGGATTCGCTTGCACCGCCCCGATCAAGAACAATACCTGCAGATTGTTGAGCATTGGTTGAC
>JBPCXB010000067.1:0-1092 GCA_051008935.1 Gammaproteobacteria bacterium
CACTACCACTTACCAAGCTGGACTACCAGCAGCTTTTGCCGTTGGTCGGCCAGGCTAATGCCGCGTTGGCACGGTACGATGGCTTGTTACAGGGCATCCCGAACCCTGCGGTTATGCTTTCCCCTCTGACTACGCGTGAAGCGGTGCTGTCTTCAAAGATTGAGGGTACACAAGCCACAGTAGATGAAGTGCTGCAGCATGAGGCCGGTCTGGAAAAAGAAGGAGAAAAATACAAAGATATTCAAGAGATTGCAAATTACCGCCTCGCACTTCATCGTGCCAGTGATTATCTAACTGCTTACCCTATTCGCCTGAGTTTTGTGCAGGAGTTGCACAAAATCCTGATGGACAGCGTGCGCGGGCAGAGTAAATCCCCAGGGGAGTTTCGCAAAGACCAAAACTGGATCGGGAAAGCTGGCTGTACGATTGATGACGCCTCCTTTGTGCCTCCAGACCCTTTACGTTTGCAAGAGTTCTTGCAGGCTTGGGAACGCTATCTTGATTTTGATGATAGTGATTTTTTATTGCAGACGGCAGTTGTGCATGCGCAATTTGAATTAATTCACCCCTTTAAAGACGGCAATGGCCGCATTGGCCGCATCCTGATCCCTTTGTTCTTATATCAGAAAAAAGCACTGTCTCAACCTATGTTTTACCTCAGCGAATATCTGGAGGCACATCGGGATGAATATTACCAACGCCTAAATGATGTATCAGCAAATGGCGACTGGAACGGTTGGGTGGCGTATTTCCTAAAAGCAATTGCAGTGCAGGCACGTCAGAACAGTGCTAGAGTTCGAGATATTTTGGCGCTATACGATGACATGAAAATAAAAATTCAGAGCGTTACGCACTCACAGTACACGGTTTATTTACTCGATGCTTTATTCAGCCGCCCAATTTTTAAAACTTCGACCTGCACGGCACAATTGGAGCAAGACCACCAAGTTCACCCTCAAACGACTAACCACCTGCTCCGCCAGTTGAAAGAAGCCCGTGTGCTGCGAGTATTACAACCAGGTCGTGGGCAAAGAGCAGCGACTTTGTGCTTCCCCGCATTGATTAACCTAGCAGAAGGCCAGCAGGTACTGT
>JBPCXB010000068.1:0-1333 GCA_051008935.1 Gammaproteobacteria bacterium
TCGGGGCACGCCATAATACCTGCATTGTTAATGAGCAGGTGCAAGGGTTCGCCTGATGCCAGATACCCGGCAGCAAATGCGCGTACCGAATCCAGATCCATCAAATCCATCTGCGCAACCCGATCTCCGGAAATAACGCCCTTCAAGCTGGCACGAGCCTGCTCAACCCTGCGGGCAGGGACCCACACGCGCGCACCGGCATCCGTTAGCGCTCGAACGGTTTCCAGCCCAATACCAGAGTAACCACCAGTTACTATGGCGTTTTTGCCCGTTAGATCGATTCCTTTAAGAATATCGTGCGGTTCTGATTTGGCTGCAAACCCAGAATTGATAGGCTGTTGTACCATATCCGGTCTCCTAGTATTTTGATGTCTTGGTATTTCGGGATTTCGAGCTTTCACAGGCTGTTTTTCTGTTCTCTTCAGGGTTTGTATCGGGCAATAAATGACACACTCTATCATTGCCAAATGATCGCATTTACCCTTTTACAACACAGTGCGCTGCATAAAAGCTATGCCCATTTTACTTCAGCGACGCCTATAGGGCAGGCACCCTATGCAAAGCCTATTTAATACGCAATATCTGCATTTGTTTTTTATCGCTAGAGGTATAGCTGTCTGCTGCTGGAGCTGATGCCAGCACCTCTTCGGCACATTTCTCTAAAACAGCGCAGAGAATTGCAAACATTTTTTTATCCACAAATTATTCTCGCATATTGATAGTATTGTTATCTACTATTACTTGTGCTGCATGCATAAAAAAAGTGCATTTGCAATCTAAAATGACAGCGCAGAATAAAGTGATGAGTCGCCTCGCATACTCCAGTACCGGGAGCAAGGCTTTCGGTTCCTATAGATCCACACCACTAAGGTACTATCATGGCACAATTAGCCCAACAAATTCCAACATCCAATCGGCCCGTGCTGGCTGGCAGAAAAGCAACGGCGCCGCGCTGCCCATTGCCCATGCCTCATGGCTGGTTCTGCATCGGCACCAAAGCAGATCTAGAGAAAAAACAGGTCAGTGCGCTGCGCTACTTTGATCGCGATCTCGTGCTATTCCAGACCGAAAGCGGCGCATTTTGCCTGATGGACGCTTATTGCCCACATTTAGGGGCACATCTGGCCGAGGGCGGAAAAGTAGATGGCGACTGTCTGAGATGCCCCTTTCACGGCTGGGCCTGGGATACCAACGGCCAGTGCGCCGACGTGCCTTATGCAAAGCAGATCCCACTGAGAGCCCAACAGGTACGGCTACAGACCTTCCCGATTACGGAGTGCCACGGGCTGCTTTATGCGTGGTACCACCCCGATGCCATCGAACCTCTGTGGCA
>JBPCXB010000069.1:0-12257 GCA_051008935.1 Gammaproteobacteria bacterium
AACATCTGCTCTCGGCGACCTGTGAGAATTTTATGCGGGTAGCTCTGGTGCCCCACATCCCAGACAATTCGATCTTGCAGGCCGTCAAATACATAATGCAGTGCCACTGTAAGCTCGATGACACCTAGCCCTGCACCCAAATGACCACCTGTTTTGCCAACAAGATACAGCATCTCGGCACGTAATTCATCGCACAGCTGCGGCAATTGCTCAACGCTCAGTTGGCGCAGTTGCTCTGGACCGTCCAAAGTATCCAGCAGCGGGGTCTCTGGCTTTTCTGTGGGTAGCTGCTCAAATACTTTCGGGCGGAACCCGGTCTTGTTTTCAGGGCGATCGCAGTCTGATGGTGTCATTGCTATTCAGGCTGTTTTCAGGGTCAACAGCAGCGTGCGCAACGCTTCCGGTGCTGCATGCTCCTGCGGCAACACAGCGAGGGCAGCTTCTGCCTGCTGTATCAGCTGTTCGATACGGACCCGGGTCGCTTCAATGCCTATCAGGCTGATGATATTGTGTTTCCCCGCAGCAAGGTCCTGACCGACTTGTTTCCCCAGCACCTCTTGTTTGCCAGTCGCGTCGAGGAGATCGTCTTTAGCCTGAAACGCCAACCCAAAGGCTTCAGCAAAACGGACCAATTGGCAGAAAACTGGCGATTCTGGCTTTGCATTACAGACCTTGGCAGCCATAGAGACACAAGCGCAGATCAAAGCTCCTGTTTTCAACCAATGCATCTGCTGCACATTTTCTTCGGTCGCAGGCGCATCTCCTGCAAGCTGTAAATCCATCGATTGCCCACGGATCAGACCTTCCAAGCCACAGACCTGGCTCAATTCCACTAGCAGATCGGCGAGCAGACCATTATTCGACAGAGTCTGAGTCAAACGAGGCAACAGCCCAAAAGCAATCGATTGGAGTGCGTCTCCTGCAAGAATGGCCGTAGCTTCACCGTACTGGATATGGCAACTGGGCCTGCCGCGCCGCAACGCACTATCGTCCATTGCCGGCAGATCATCATGGATCAAGGAATAACAGTGTATCAACTCCAGAGCAACGGCTAGCGGGTCAAGCTGCTGCGGTGATACACCAAATAGATCACCCGTTGCATACACCAACAACGGGCGTAATCTCTTGCCGCCACCTACAACTGAATAGTGAATGGCCTCAGCCACCCGGTCATCAGATGGGGGCGGTAGAAATGCCGGCAGAACAGACTCTAGATGCGTACGGGCGTTTTTGAGGAACGCAGCACCGCACATACCATCCTCTGAATTGACAGGCAAATCATTGGGAGTATGCTCAGGACGCTGGACCATCTAGCTCTGTCTGTGTGATCTGCTTGCGCTCGACATCACCCGCTATATTCTCAGATAACACTGCGATTCTCTGCTCTGCCTGTTCCAGAACCTTCTCGCAACTCGCTATAAGATGCACGCCCTGCTCGTAGCATTTGAGTGACTGCTCAAGGGACAAATCGCCTGCTTCAAGCTGGCGCACCAGTTGTTCCAACTGCACCAGAGCTTGTTCAAAGTCAGGTGTTTCCGAAAATTCACTCATGTGTTAACTCCTTGTGCTCTGCCAGTCTTCACGCATGCCCCAGATCATAGCCGCCAGCGTACAGTTGCGTACAAACTAGCAGGCAGCCCGGGGAAATAACGGTAGCCTTGAAATAGGGTGTAATCCGCTCGGTTGGCGTATTCAACATCCAAAACGTTCTGCCAGCGCAAAGACAGGGATACTGTGTGATCGATCCGCCAAGATATTTTGGCATTCAATACATTATGCCCCGAATATTTGTGCTCGTTTCCTGCATCCAGATAATACGAACTGGTATGGAGCATTTCCAATTCAGTCTGAACGCGAGGTGTAACAGCCCATTTCCAACTGACAGAACCCAGCACCGGAGGTGCTGTGTCTACTTGGTTGCCGCTCATGATCGTTTCACCATCCATGCTATCAAAGCGATAACGGTGATCTGAAACTGCCAGCACGACCAGAAGCTGATGCGCCCTATGCAACCGCCATAATGCTTCCAATTCAGCACCTAAATGCGATGTAGCACCATCCGATTGCAAAAAACGATCTCCGTCCAAAAAGATATAGTTGTCTTTCTCGGAACTGTAGAGCGACCAATCCAGACTGATAGTGCCCGCTTCATAGACACCGCCCCACTCCACTTGGGTCAGAAATACCGGATTCAAATCCGCCGTGGTCTGGCCCTGTTGCAATCGATACAATTCAGCGATCTGCGGGGGTCTGTATCCAGATGACAGTGCTAGATGCCACTGCCATCCAGACGCAGGCACCACCCAGGCAACACGGCCGGCAGCTAGTGAAAAATCATCGATACCGCTGGGGGGGCGGCTGTAACGACAAATGGTTTCGGCAGTGCCACACTGACCGTCGCTATTGGTAACGGGACCCGCCGGCAAATTATTGGTGTAATCGTATTGCAGGGTTTCTGCGCGCAGGTTCCATATGAGCCCTGTTGTAGCAAATTCTTGGTAACCATTGAACCACAGGGCCAAATTCTCAGAAGCCACATCAAAGTTGTAATGCGCCCCTTGTGCAAATCGGTCGGCCGCAAAAACATCACACTGATCCGGGGCCAGCTCCTGATACTGATCCAGATGGATATCCGCCACTTCAGCCTGCAAGCCCCAACTATAGGTTGAATCAGATGGGCCAGATGCGCGATACTGCTTGCTCCAAAATACAGCGAGACTCTGGTGGTGATTCTGCTCTAGGGGTTGGCAGGGCAGAAAATGCTGCAAGAAACTCATATCATTAGTGCGCGCCACCAAACGCAACTGGGCGCTTTTATCCGAACTATACCGTTCCAACATAACCCGCGTTGCTGAGGCATCTCGGTAAGCTTCTGGGTTGGCATTGGCGCGTCTGACTTCTTCCGATTGGCTATAAGATTCATAGCCTTGAATATAGGAGGCTGTCTCCTGCTGAAGATCGATGGCGCTCATTTTGACATGCCACTGAACCTGATTTTCATCACCCCATTGCTGGCTGAAGCGCATTTTGTATAGATCGTATCCAGAATCTGCGCGATAGCCTCCATCCTGAGCAACAAAGATACCCAAATCTGTGCGGTTATGCTCGGCAGGTACCCATCGGAATTTGAGCGCGCGGTATTTCCAAGGACCGAGTTCCGTACTGAGGCCAACCCGCTCAGAAGGCCGACCGGATGCCCGATATTTGACATTGACCGCACCGTGCAGCGCGTTGCCCCCGAATGTAGCAGCCGCAGGGCCACGCACGACCTCAACTCCGTCAGCGAACTCTAAGGTCGTTTCAAATAGATTGTTGATATTACAAAATCCGGTCGGACGAATCGGCACTTCATCCTCCAGCCAAAGTACCGCCCCACAAGCCCCTGATCCAGTCAATACTGGCGAGCGTATAGCACTCAGATGCTCTTGTCCCGAGCCTCTACTGATCCACGCACCCGGAATATCTGAAAAAATCTCGTTCGGGTGCACAAAGCCCGCAAATTGATCCGATGCCAGATCCAACTCACTAAAGGCACCGGCACGGTTATAAGAGTCGAAGCTGGAATATATGTGGATAGTCGGCACATCCGACGCAGGCTCCTGCGCACTTGACACAGGCACCTGAAGCGCCAACACCACACTTACCAGAAGAGCCAACCTCCATAAAGCCGACCCTTCAGAACCTGTTGCTATCAAGTCAATAAGGATAATCTTGATGCGCTCTCTGAATCAAGTAGGCATGGATGCGTTGCGCATCATCCTCTGTGAGCACCTGCGCAAAACTGACCATCCCTTTGTTGGTCAAAGTCCCTTTCAGCACAATGTTTTTAAATTGCGCATGCGTCTCTGCTGTCATATGGCGTAAATCCGGAAGTACACCGCCCGAAACTGCCCCTGAACCATGGCAAACGCTACAGTAAGTGTGGTAAGCCAATTCGCCCTTGTCAATCTCTTTCTGCTTGACGTCCTGTTCGGGGGGCCGAGGAGGAATCACAGGTTCAGGAAGTGCCGGCAGCTCCGCCTCTCCGCCGAGTTTATAGACCAACATGCGGCCTACCGGATGACTGGTTTCCTGCCGTGTCGGCCAACCAGCAGACAAGCCGAATGCTCCGCCGTACCCAGCCGACAAAGAGATATATTGCTCACCGTCTACTTCGTAAGTGACAGCAGGAGCGATGACGCCCGTTTGTACGTCTGTCTCCCAAAGTTTCTTGCCAGTTGCAGCATCATAGGCTGCAAATGCCCCGGCTGAGCTGCCGTGAAACACCAATCCACCCGCTGTAGTCAAAACTCCTGCATTCCAAGGGTGCTCGTAGGCCACACTCCATTTTTGCTGCTGCCGGACTGGATCCCAAGCGATCAAGTGGCCTTTGACTAAATTGCGCAACGCACGCACTGTTTCCAAATCTCTAGGCGGCAGCGTGGCTGCAATATCAATAGCTGTATTCCAGAACCCTGGCTGGTATTGATAATCCGAATCTGGACCGTAATTGAAGGGAATTTCTTGGGCTGGAATATAGACCAAGCCGGTATCTGGGCTATAAGCCATGGGCTGCCAATTGTGGCCACCAAAAGGTGAAGGCAGCACTAATTTAGCCTCTTTGCGAAAATTAGTCGCCAAATTCTCTATAGGGCGGCCCGTATCTAGATCAATACCAGATGCCCAATTAACCGGCACATAGTTGTTGGCTGATATCAGTTTGCCAGTCTTGCGATCCAAAACATAGAAGAAGCCGTTCTTGGGTGCCTGCATAACCACTTTGCGCACCTGTCCATCTATGCGCAATTCCGCCAAAATCAAATGCTGAGTGGCCGTGTAATCCCAAGTATCGCCTGGTGTGGTCTGATAGTGCCATACATATTCACCGGTCTCTATCTTGAGCGCCACAATCGAAGACAAATACAGATTATCCCCACCGCCTGGGCTGCGTTCAAAACGCGTCCAAGGCGAGCCATTCCCTGTGCCGATATAGAGCAACCCCAGATTGGCATCATAGGCCATCGAATCCCAGACAGTGCCGCCACCGCCTACATTCCACCACTCGCTACCCGACCAAGTGGCTGCAGCCTTGCGCATCGCATCGCTTTCAAAACCATCTGCTGGATTACCCGGAACGGTATAGAAACGCCACACCAGCTCGCCGCTGGTTGCATCATACGCGCTGACATAGCCGCGTACACCATATTCCGCTCCGCCATTGCCAATGATCACCAGATTTTTAGCAATACGGGGAGCGCCGGTGATGGTATAGGGTTTTGAGGCATCAATAGTCAAAGTGCGCCATATCTCTTCACCGGTGCGCGCATTGAGTGCTACCAGATAGCCATCTAACGTACCCAAATACAGGGTGCCTTCCCAGACGGCCACGCCGCGATTGACTACGTCACAGCAGGCTTTTGCCCCCCAGCTGCGGGGAACCTGCGGGTCATATTTCCAGAGGAGTTCGCCCGTTTTGGCATCCAGGGCATAAACCAGACTCCACGGAGCCGTGGTGAACATCACTCCATCTACAACAATCGATGATGCTTCATGGCCACGGTTGGTGTCCGTATCGAAATACCAAGCCAAACTCAAATCCTGAACGGTATCCCGATTGACTTGCGCGAGCGGGCTGAAACGCTGCTCGTCGTAAGTTCTGCCGTGGCTAAGCCAGTTTTCAGGCTCTGCATCGGCCGAGACAATGCGCTCCTCATCAAGAGTTGCGATACTTTCAAAGGCACTATCGTGCTCGGCTCCGCAGCCAGATAAAAGTGCGGCAGCCAGCAACACACAAAGTACCACTTTCAGACTGTTTCGGTCACTGGTCAATAAATAATTCACTATTTCTTCCTCCTGTATACGGATGGGTTCTAATTTTGAATGCTGTAGGAATTGAGCTGATAGGTTGCAATTTCATCCTTATAAAAAGGCAATTTGAGCCACCCGCCCTGAGAATACAGCCAAGTCTGGTCCGAGTAGTGCGGACTCGTTGGGTCAGTAGCCTGAGAATAAGTCAGAATACCTTCCGCCTGAACCTGCCCTTGCTCATCCCAAGTCACAACCTGCATATAGCTGTTACCTGCTTCTACTTCCGACCAGCCGTGCTCATTGTTAAAGATCGGTACTATCATACTGAGCGTGCCCGTTCCAGGTTGCGCGCCGTCTATAGGGATGCGCTCGTTGTTGCGCACGACATACTGCAACTCACCCAGCTTCGCCGCCGGATCCAGCTGGTGCTGATCGAAAAAATCAACCTGTGCGCCCAAAGCATCCAACAGTGCCTGCGCCACTTCTGGGTCTTCGATATTCAATCTCTGAGGCGTATGTATCGGCTGATCCGGAGAAAAGGGCGTATCAAACAGATTGGGCAGCCGATTGATACGCTGCCAAAAAGTATTGAAGAGCATCGAACCTTTGGAATCCAGTTGGTTGGTCTTATCCCAGTGGCTAATAACCGCGCAACCTCTTTGCACATTGGCTGTTTTGCTGACCGAAGAATGGGTTGCACAAAGTGCGCTGACATCAGCAGCGAACCGCTCTCCAATGCCGTTCCTGCTGTATCGCGCCAAGCGTTTTAAGTGGGCGCTCGAGAAGCCTGGCACACCCAAACCGTCGGTCCCCTCGACCCTTCCGGTAATGGTATCCAACCCCATCTGTGTACGCCAAGAAACCTGATAATCCTCGCCACCCTGAACCTGAAAAAGACCCTCTATAGGAGTGTTGGCATTGGTGAGCCAGTAGCTGTCATTACTGTTGGCAACATAATCTCTGTTGCGCAATTGCGCCAGACGTTTTGCGGGCAAAAGGCCATTATGAACCGCAGTATCATCATTGTTCCAATGACAACTGGAGCGGCTACCGTCTAATACTGGTACTGGCATGCCGTTGCGAATAGGCGCCAGAAGTGCACTCAAACGCTGACCAATGGCACTGGGCTTGCAATCTGCTATCTGTTGGTCCGTCAGATAAGGAATAGAACTGATATCTCCATACCAAACATCTCCATCGGCACTCGCAGCGACAGTGTTGACAAAAGTCAATCCCTGGTGTTCTTCCAAAGCGGCAATGAAATCATCCAGATCCGCGGCGGTGGCCATGCCCAAAATCTGATCGATAATCTTGCGATTATCCAACGCAACTTCTCGCAGTGCATAGGCTTTATTGAGCAGATTGGGCCAATTCATGAGCGGCGCACCCTGCAAAGTAGCCTGCATATCTAACAACACCCCATATTCCGTAAAGTAGAGCGAATGGTTGTGGGTAGACAGGCTGCCATTTTGCAAAACTTCCACGGCTACTTTTTCCAAACGCACCGGCAACCAGACGCCATCGAATTCATACTCACGCAAGTTATCTGGATTGAGAGTCAACTCGTAGAGGCTAAAACGCAACGCATTGGATACCGTATGAGACCAGGCTACTTGCTCGGTGAAGCCGATGTTGATCATGGGGCTGCCATAGATTGCGGCACCCATCACATTCAATTCGCCCGGAATGGTCAGGTGCGCCTGATAAAACCGACGCCAGCCGTGCCAAGGGTAATGCGGATTTCCGAGTAACAACGCTTGCCCGGTCTGGGACCAGTCAGATCCTATGCCCCAAGCATTACTGCCCATATTCTTAAACAAACCCTCTGGTTCGGCCGCTGTATCGGCAAGGTGCTGCAATGCATGGTCCGTGCTTGAAATGCTACTACTCGGCTCACGCACGCCAACTATTGCCGCTGCCAGAGCTGGATGACCCAACACCGCCAGATTGGAAACATAGGCAGCCAGACGCAATGCATCAAGCGGCGTCATCTCCTGAACCCAGGCCGCTTGACGGCATGTCAGATGCCGACCCTGCGGGATCGAAAGTCGGTACTTGTTATAACCCGCGGCATAGCCGGTCAATAGAGCCTGGCCTCGTGCATCGACCTGATGCCAGTATTCCTGCATCTTCTGGTCGGACAAGAAGTAACGCACAATCACATCAGAAGCATAATTTCCTGCCTGCTCGCCTTCCATGCCGAAATGAGCAGACATGATCCCTTTGACCCTGAGTAGGTGTCTAGCCAGCACGCAAAAATTATCACTCAAAAAATGATAGCCGTAGCCAAACCCCAGACTCCCCCAGTCCTGCGCCTCTATATGAGGGATACCATACGGCGTAAGCGTAATGTCGGCCCGATAGCTCTCGCCTTTGGCGTCATCGGCATCGGGTTGAAAACTACAGCCAGCCAGCGCTATGGCCAGCATAGTGCCCCAGATCTTGACAGAGAATTCGGTTTTAAAAAAAGATGCCATTCTCTTGTACACATTTAGCTGCATGATTCGCCGCTCTATTCTATTCATACTGCTCCAATCGCAACTCTCTACACATTCTCAAACCCTGTGCAACGTTTTCAACCTGTGTACGAAGATGCGGCGGCAACCAACGAGCCGCTTCTGCGCCCATGTCTATCCATGCGCTCTGACCCAAAAAACGGGGGGGAATCTGCAAACCTGTAAACGTCCGATACATATTCTCAATGCTAGCATCCGACACATCATCCAAGGACAGCATTTCGTCAATGTCCCAATTAAATCGATGGTATCTGTGCGCGTATTCCAAGCTGAATATCTGCTCCAGGCCCATATGGATAGCTTGCGTAGCTTCGGCAAACAAGAAATTAACCAGCTTGACACCACCCTTCCAAGCTCTGATATAGCCCCCAGACTCTAATGGCAGCGGCGAGATTCCAGTACCTAAAGACACCATGAACATGTCTTTAATTCCCAGGCCTCCTTGCCATTTAGAACGTATCTCACCGTAAGCGCAAAGCGCAGGGTTGTTCGCAAAGACTCCCCCATCAATAAAAATGCGGGGGTCTCCCATCTGTGTCTGCTCGCCATCGCCATAGGCCAGAGGGGCTATACTGGCAGGCTCAAAGAAAATTGGAGCTGCAGATGTAGCTCGACAGACATCCCGCAACAACCAATCCTGAACGGATTTGCCCTTATGCAGCACACCCAACGCGGCACACCGCTTCTGATCGTAATAGTCATGCGAGCAGAAAAAACGCGCCCGATTAGCCTCGACATCGTAAGCAGGAATCAAGCAGGGTTTGAGAGCATTTGAGAGCCGCGCGCCAGAAAAGACGCTGCGTAACAAGGCTGACAGACTGCGACCGTTGTACTTTTCCTTCAAAATCCCTATATGACCTTTGTCTGAAATATTGCTAAAGGCCATGGGCAAATATTGCTGTATGGAAGTACAAATATCAGCCATTGAAAACGCAGGGCGATCGGGATGTTCCAAATCCGGCAAAACCATCATAGCCGCAATGATACCGCCACAACTGGTTCCTGCTACTAAATCGAAGTAATCTACCAAATACAGATCGGGGTTATCGTTTTGGCGCCTGATTTCAAGCTCCAGCGCATGCAGCAACAGCAACTGCAGAATGCAGCGGCTACCGCCGCCATCCAGACTCAGAATCGATACGGGGGCACGACCTGTCACGACGTGCGCCCCACAGGCTGCTCAGTGCCTGTGATCGGTGGTAGATATGTGCGGTTCATGCCATGACTCCCAGCCAGGCACATTCAAATATAGAGCGACAGCTCTAGGTAAATCATGATCGCCAGAGCAACCCAAGAAAGGACGTTCATAATGAGCAAATGCTTTCTATCGTCATAAGAGCAGATGATCAGGGTTTGTAGCATACTCGTCAATACAAATCCCCAAGCCATGAATAAGCGCAGATTTTCAGCATGCCCCGACAACCAGATGTACAGGGTGATGATAAAGAAGATAGAACGCTGCAAAGGCGCCTGTGCACTAGCAAGCGCGTTGATGCGAGTCAGATGCGTCAACAAGAAAATAGCCAACGAAAAGAAGGCCATTACCAGGACAGGTTGTAGAATGGGATGAATCGACATGATTGCTACCTAGTACTGCTGGGCGATGTGCTAGCTGAATGCTCTTTTTGATACCATTCTATGGTCTGGGCAAGCCCGTTACGCAAGGTGATGGCTGGCTTAAAGCCTAAATTGGAGATACGCTCGATGTCGAGATAACGGCAAGGCGCACCATTCGGTTTGCTATGATCCCAGAGGATCTCGCCTCGGTAGCCCACAAGTTCAGCAATCAGACCGGCCAGATCCAAGATGCTGACAGCCTCGCCCGTTCCCACATTGAGGATCTCTGCCTCGTCATAGCTATGCGCACAATGTATTGCCGCTCTGGCCATATCTGCCACATGCAGGAATTCCCTGCGCGCCGACCCGTCGCCCCAACAAGTAACCGATTCGACGCCCTGCTCGACCGCTTGGCAAAAGCGCCTAATAAACGCAGCCAGTACGTGGCTGTCTTCGGGGTGGAAGTTGTCATTCGGTCCATAGAGGTTGCAAGGCATCAATGAAATTGCATCGAAGCCATACTGCTCGCGGTACATCTGGCACATCTTGATGCCGGCAATCTTGGCGATTGCATAGGCTTCATTGGTCGGCTCCAGTGCGCCGGAAAGTAGTTCGGTTTCTTTGATCGGTTGCGCCGTAATACGAGGGTAGATGCAGACTGAACCCAAAAACACCAGTTTGCGCACCTGATTGCGAAAAGCTGCATCGATGACTTGAGTCTGAATCTGGAGGTTATCTCGGATAAAGTCAGCCGGATAGGTCATATTGGCGTGGATACCACCCACTTTTGCAGCAGCCAAAAACACATATTCAGGCCGATGGCGCGCAAAATAATCATCGACCTGTTGGGCATTAGTCAAATCACATTCTTTCCGGCTGGCAGTGAGGATATTGCGATAGCCCTCTACCTGTAGCTGAGAGACGATGGCACTGCCCACCATGCCTCGATGGCCAGCTACAAAAACTTTTGAATCTGGTTTCATAGCCCCGCCTTGGCTTTTTCGCTGAGGCACATCTCTTCCACCAGCTCCTCAAAGCTGTACTTAGGCTCCCATCCCAACGCGCGACGGGCCCGAGCTGCATCACCGATCAGTACATCCACCTCTGTCGGGCGATAGTACCGAGGATCTATGGCAATGATCTGCCGGCCTGAGTGGCTATCAATGCCCACTTCCTGATCCCCACTGCCCTGCCATTCGATCTTCATATCAAAATAAGCTGCTGCATGCTCCGCAAAGCTACGTACTGTCTCTCCTCGACCTGTCGCAATGACATACTCATCCGGTTCGGGTTGTTGTAGCATCAACCACATGGCATATACATAATCAGCAGCGTGGCCCCAATCTCTGATTGCGTCCAAATTACCCAAATAGAGACAGGGCTTCGAACCGGTAGCAACAGCAGCTAAGCCCATGGCAATTTTCCGCGACACGAAAGTTTCGCCGCGCCGTGGGGATTCGTGATTGAACAGAATACCCGCACAAGCAAAAAGCCCATATGCTTCTCGATAGTTAATGGTAGCCCAATGGCTGTAAAGTTTAGCGACGCTATAGGGCGAACGGGGATAGAAGGGGGTAGATTCTGTCTGTGGCGTCTCTCGAACCAAACCATAGAGTTCCGAAGTAGACGCCTGATAAAAACGCACCGGCTTTTCGCGGTTGAGGATGCGAGCTGCTTCCAGCAACCTAAGCGTACCTAATCCAGTGACGTTACCCGTGTATTCGGGAGCATCAAACGAGACTTGGACATGGCTCTGGGCTCCTAGATTGTAAATTTCATCCGGGCGAATAGAAGACATCAGATTCATCAGACTCACAGCATCCGAAAGATCGCTATAGTGCAACTTGAGATTCGGGCAATCGAACAGATGGTCGATCCTTTCAGTATTCAAGGAAGACGAGCGCCTTTTGGTGCCGTGAACAAAATACCCCTTTTCCAGCAGGAGTTCAGCCAGGTAAGAGCCATCCTGACCGGTAATACCAATAATGAGCGCAGTTTTGGTCATAGATTCCTGCAACAGGCCTAAAAAGGTATGGGCAAAAAGACACTTGCGCCCAATGGATGCGACTGGTTCATTTTATTCAAAATAAACTGCTACAACAGCTTATACAGCCTGCATCTCCTCTAAATCATTTCTGCTATACTTGAAACAATCAGCCAAAACGAAATACTCATGCCCCACGTCATTGGCGTCGTTGCTACTCTGAAAATCAAGCCCAACCAAACTGAAACTTTTGAAGCCGCCATGCGCAAGATGCGCGAGCAGGTTAAAGCGAATGAATCAGGATGCTTAATCTACGACATGCATCGATCTGAAGAACCCAACACCTATGTGATGATCGAACAGTACGTCAATCAGGCTGCTCTAGACGCACACCGCAGTACCAGCCATATGAA
>JBPCXB010000070.1:0-2454 GCA_051008935.1 Gammaproteobacteria bacterium
TATTGGTGGTGCAGTATCAGTCTGCTGCCAATCGTTTGTCTTGGTCGGCCGATGTGGGTATGCTCAATGAGCCGCACAGTTGGCAGGGGCTCAGCAGTTTCAATTCGCCTTATGGGGACTTTAAAAGTCAGATGGACTATGTAGGTGTCAAGGGCATCTGGTGTCTGGATGCGGCGGTTATGCACTGTCAAACCGGCACTTCGAGTTGGAATCTGGGCGCTGCGTTTTCGTGGTCGCAACTGGATTTAGATCAGAAACAGTCGGTGCTGCTGCAGGACATTCAGGGTCTGGAAGAGTACCAGTTGAAGCTTTCGCTGATGGGTCAATCGCTTTGGCATGCGCAAGATTGGTTGCAGTTGAGTGTGGGTTGGCAGATGACCTTGGGCGAGAGTTTTTGGGTGTTACCCACGCACCTCTATCGGGGGGAGATCCAGTACAGCTCGGTGACCCATGCGTTTTCGGATCAGGTGCAGACTAGGGTGCAGGGCAGTTACCATTTGCCTCTAGGTACATCACCCCGCAATCCGCGTCAGACCGTGTTGGCGTTTTATGTGGGTCAGCCGCTGTTACAAGCGGGCGGCTTCAATGCTCTGGCGGAGGTAGACCACGCGTTGGGTATGCGTCTAGACAGCCGGTTCTGATAGGGCTGTGATTTAAACATCCAAACGGTTCTGGGATCGCTGTTTTCGCTGGAAATGATAGGTATCCGCCAACTAAGCAAATTGATCAGGGTACGGCGAGAGTATTTATGATGCTTGAAAATAACTGCGCTGTCAGAAAAACTAGCAACATCAGCTACACTGTATGGATTGCTTTGGCGGCGACCTTGATTCTGGCCGGTTGCCAATCAAGCCCTGTAGTCAGCGCTCCGCCGGCGGGACCAAATTTCCCGGATGCTGGCCCAGCATATCAATTAGATCCTGATCCTTTTCCTGCAGTTGCCTTTCAGGCTGGCCTGTCTACTGGTGCAGCCAGTTTTGCTGTCGCAGACGCATCTGATCCGGCTTGCCTGGGTTCTCAGAACCCCGAGCAAGATCCTGATGAAACCCACGCGGATTATTCAAAATCCATGATCAATATCGGCTTGGCCTACGATATTGGCCTCAGCGGTAACTGTGTTTCGGTAGCAGTGCTTGATAGCGGGCTCAGTAGTTCGGCACACATTGATTTGCCTCGGGAGCGTGTGTTTGCACCAGATGGGGACTATAACGATACTGTTATTGGGATCATTACTGACCCCGAAGGTAATCAGTACAAGGTTTTGGGCTCAGAGCATGGTACTGCAGTGGCTGGTGCTGTAGCCGGTGCAAAAAACGGTATCGGTAGCCACGGTGTTGCTTTCAATGCGACTGTTCATGTCTTTAACGATGGCAACGTTACTTTCGGGGATCATTGGCTGCTCGAAGAGGCTGGTATGGTTGAGTTGTTTACCAGAGTGATGAGCCAGTCAGACAGCAAGATCTATAACATGAGTTGGGGATCTCCTTTTGTGTCTCTTGAATCAGTCGATTACGAGGACAATTCTTTTTCTGAAAGTAGATTGCGTGGTCTGTATGGCAATGTCATTGATGTATGGGCCCAGAGCGACGTGCATCCCGATGACCGCGTGCTGTTTGTCTGGGCAGCCGGAAATCAAAATGGTAGTGAATTTGCATTGGGCTACGGTGCTGTACCCAGCTCGCCTAGCATTTTAGCTGCCTTGCCTGCACGTATCGAAGAGTTGTTGGGCCATTGGATTGCAGTTGTTGCCGTCGGGCCAGACGGGTTGCTATCAGACTTCTCTAACCGTTGCGGTTTGGCCGCCGCCTTTTGCTTGGCTGCTCCCGGAGAAAAGATTATTTCTCCTATTCCTGTTCTGGATGTGGAAGACAATTTTGTTGATACTTTTTATGCGTTTTTGGACGGCACGTCTTTTGCAGCACCCATAGTGGCTGGCGCTTTGGCGCTGATGGAAGAGCAGTTCCGAGGGCAGTTGGGTTCAACAGCTCTGGCCAGCCGCCTCTTTGCAACGGCTAATAAATCCGGTGTGTATGCCGATACCATTATTTATGGTCAGGGTCTGTTAGATGTAGAGCGTGCTATCACTCCGGTAGGGTCCGTGGTGCTGACTCCTGAATCTGCATCTGGATCTGTATCTGGGCCGATTTCGTTTTCTGCTATTCGGTCGCCGGTAGGTAGTGGATCGGATTTTCTCTTCGGGCTGTATCAAGCAGTATCCGACACTGAAGTAATGCTGACCGATGCACTGGGAGCTCCGTTCTGGAAGCAGTTCAGTGCGTTGCCCGGCGCCCGCCCCGCTCAATTATCGACCCCAGCGCGGCTCAGCCATGAACTGGTGCAGCAGACTAGTCAGGTGTCGGTGATCCCGGGTGTTGCAGCGGGTTCGCCTTTTACGCAACTGCGTTCGTCCCGCTCCACCCTGCAAGGGGGCTATGAATGGGGTTATGCCCTAGA
>JBPCXB010000071.1:0-5560 GCA_051008935.1 Gammaproteobacteria bacterium
TGAAAAGAATCATACCCATTGACAAGCACCACACAGATAATAGAATGAACACAAACCCCCCTCTTAGTAGGGTGCCCCTTCAGCCGCTTTAGGTCGTTGGGGCTTTTTGCTTTTCGCAAAGACACGCATAATGAGTCAAAGCACCTTGGCTTTCATGCCATGCAGGTTTGCTTCACAATACACAAAATATCGTGTTCTCAGAAGTAAACACAACTAAATGCGAGAGTGCGCTAAGTGTTTGAAACCCTTGTGCATAAAGGATTAGCCCACTTCTAAGCTCTTGATACCTGAGGCTCCTCGTTCTACAATACACTACAAGTCAAGCATCAATCTTTGCTTGACTTTTTAGCCTATTTGTGATCACGAGGTTAGTGTTATGGAAAGGAAAAAGCTTGAAGAACAGTTTGAAGCCTATAAGAAACTCATAGAGGGTAATTTAGAAGCTGTTAAAGCACTGAGTGAACAGGCTGACCTTTTGACAGACATGTTGACAAACATGGTTGATTCGCTCGCCGAGGATGCCGACAAACAGAAAGTAATAGGCGCACCCGAAGCGATATACCAATCCATCAACGATTTATTAGGCAATACAGATCAATTATTCGATAAATATAAAGATCTAATAGATGACTATGCCCAAGTGGCATGAGTGATAGGCCACTTAGCGACGTATCGGCTTCACGGGATAGGACACCCTCAGAAGTAGATGCAATAACAGCAATAGAAGCAGTAAAAGAGCGAATTAAAACATTTCGTACGGCAGAAACAGCAGAAGCAATACAAGCTAAGGTTAGCCCATCTATCGTGGCAAGCAAAGAGGCCAGAAAATCTAGAAGATTACAGATTATTGAGCGTGTTTTATTAGGTGTAGGAATAGGTTTTTTTGTTTCAATAGCCATAACTTGCGGCATCATCTATCTCGGCAAGCCTACACCGCCAGAACTTATAGTACTGAATACTGTTTTAGGATCAACACTGACAACACTAGTTGGAGTTGTAGCAGGAACGTCTATTGACTAGCCGGTACTTTTGCGTTCTCTAAAAACGCCTTACTTTGACTCTTTCTCTACAGGCACTCTGTGCGCCCCTACAGCGTCATTCTGCGCGGAGTGAAACGGAGTCGCAGAATCCAGTAAACCTTTCTCAGGTTACGCTTGTATAACGTGTAGCGTTTCTTTACTTACTAACAGATCCACAAACAAACAGTCGCAGCATAACACGCTGTCGTTTCAGCTTGCCGTCTTGCCCATGAGCCGTTGCCAAAAACTGGGGTTTTGCTGCGGACGCCTGCACCTGCGAGAGTTAGTTTGCACGGCCTGTAAATTTCTGATATGGTCAGAACCACCCAGTGCTTTGGGTTTGATGTGGACAACCTCCCAGCCATATTCATTTTTTTTGTTGTACTGGGCGCGGTGGATTTCGTTGCCGTAAGCATCTGCCCTAATTTGAGCAGGGTCTTTGTTCGGTATTTCTTTAGCGAGCAGCCAGACTATCTCTTCCTTCATAAGTCATTCTCTTTCTTGTATTGTATGATTCTATCTGTTACTTCTGGTGGCAGATTGACAGCTGTTTCCCAGCGGTCAACATTGGGTGAAAAGCCTCGAACCTTGTCAAGGCAAGCATCTTTGAAGTCAGTTAGATCAACGTAAATGCTTGTTACATCGGCATGGGACAAATCTGCCCCAGACAGCTTCGCTCCAGTCAGGTTAGCATAGGTTAGGTTCGTTTTGGACAGGTTAGCTCCAGACAGATTAGCGTTGAGCAGACGAGCTCCAGACAGGTTGGCATTAGTCAGATTTGAATCGATCAGCTTAGCTTTGGACAGGTCTACAGAGCATAATTCTGCCCCAGACAGGTTGGCATTGGTCAGATTTGAATCGATCAGCTTAGCTTGGGACAGGTCTGTTCCAGACAGGTTAGCTCCAGACAGATTAGCGTTGAGCAGACAAGCTCCAGACAGGCCCGTTACTCTCAAGTTAGTTTCGGATAGATCCGCTTCGGATAAGTCAGCTCCAGACAGGTTAGCTCCAGACAGGTCTGATTGGACCAGCTTAGCCTCGAACAGGTCTGTTCCAGACAGATTAGCTCCAGACAGGTCTGCAGAGCTTAGGTTTACCTCGCTCAGCTGAGCCTTTGACAGATCCGCCAAAAGTAATTTTGCCCCAGACAGGTTTGCAGAGCGTAGATCTGCACTAGAAAGGTTTACAGAGCTTAGGTTTGCACCAGACAGATTTACAGAGCTTAGCTCTAACCCTGATAAGTTGGCCTTGAATAAAATCAGAACCTCGGCTTCTGCATGGCGCTTTGTGTTGATTGCCGACAGGGCGCGTACTGCCTCTTCGATATTACTGGCTGGCATCGTCCCCAAATCCAGCTGGGGCTCTTGCGTCAGGCCCCTATCACGGATATAGTGACACAAAACGGAGACCACATCTTGGAATACATCGGCATCTGATACGTTCAGGGCAATATTTTTGAGTGTGCGTATGGCCAGAATGCGGATGGAAGGTACGTTACTAGATAGCTGTTCAGCCGCTTTAGCCAAGCTTTCTGAGAGCTGTTGTTGTTGCATAATCCGCACCCTTAAAGCTGCCAAAAAGATAGCATAGATGGCCCACATCCCACCAAAAGATAAGACAATATTGCGTAAAGCATCGCCATTGGGAAGATCTTGCGACAGCCAGTCCCAATAGAAATAAATAACGACTGGAAATCCTCCTATTGTGACACCCAATAAGAATATAAAGCCGACTCTTTCAAAGAAATATTGGCCGTCGCCAATAATGAGCCATCTGATGAACCAACGCATTTGTAATATTGTGGGATATTGTGTTTAGGTAAAAGCTATTATGACTTTATTTACTCTTTCTCTAAAAGCGCCCTGTTTTTTCTTTTTGTCTAACGGCGGCTTGAGTCAAGCGATTTTTACTCTTATGCTAAAGGCACTCCTCGACAGGCTCGGAGTGCGTGGTGGTGTAGCAAGAATATGTGTTTAATGCTTTCTAGAACGCAACGCTGACCGATACTGCAACAGCGCGCAGCATGTCCTAGGCAGCCATTAGTAATTAAAATAAAGCTTCTAGCGGCCAGTTTTCATAGGCTTTCTTTTGGTGCCATACTTGAAGCTAGCTCTGACCCTAGAAAAATCCTTGAAGCAATACTAGCATGACAACAGCAAATCGCTACCGTCAGGAACAAATGGCAGCTATGAAGAGGAAAAGTAAAAATGGATGATTTATTATCTGTGCAATCAGGCATATTAGAACTCTTGATTGGTCTCGTGATTGGTATAGCTGGAACATTGGCGTTTAGCATCAAATTCGATGTGAATGCATTTCTAGACAGGCGCGACAAGAAGCGCATAGGGCAACTTCAAAATATCTGCCCTCATATAAAGATCTATCGTCAAGGGGATCAAACTCTCATTTCATCACTAATGCAGTCACCTTCAGGGACTTTGCAATGGCAATGCAAACTGTGTAAGGTTACAGATTACACCGACTGCGATATGGCTCACCTAGAATTTTGGCTTAATCACCAGGAACTCTACCTAGAAAGGAAGGAAGAAATTAAAAAAATTCTTAGAAAGCTGAGTTATTTACCTTAAAGTTAGCGCTTTTTATATAACCCTCGATGCATGGGGCGTAAGGCGCTCAGAGTGTGCTTTTTCTCTGGATGCTGCGACCTCACGCTGACTGATACGGCGACTACGCGCAGAATGACACTGGAGGGGGGCTGATTGCTTTAGGGTAAAGAAACGAATCAGGCTAGGGTTTGCTCGATGATTTGGATTTCGGCTGGGGTCAGCTGGTATAGATCGTACACCAGTCGGTCGATGGCTGCTTGCTGTGCTGAGGTGTCGGCATTGGGGTCGGCCTGTTTGGCGGCGATGATGCGATCGACTAAATCGTTAAAGGGTTGTTGCTCAGAGCAGTTTAAGAGGGGCACGTGTATCGGCTCTAATGCTTGTACGCTAATGAGCAAATCTCCTGTTCCTGTTTTAGGGGCCGTTTGTAATTGATAAAGGCCTACTTGACTATTAAAAAAGGCGCACAGATATTTAATGCCTACTTCGCCGGTAGCGAGGCATGTACTATCCAAGCTGTAAGTTGCATCGTTATGATATGAGAAACGTAACTGTGAGCCAATACGTTTCCACACCAGTTTTTCTTTTTCAAATTCGGCGTGGTAAGCAATTGAGTCTTGAAATTCAAACCACTGATGCTTGGTTTTCTTGCGGGCTCTGCTTTTATTTCCTAGTATTGCACCCGATTGCTCCAATTTTTCTTTGCCAAAAGACAGCAAATGTTGCTTGACAGCAGGATAGTTGTCTATGTTTAGTTTGAACGATGGCAGGGTAGCGATCAGCCACAGCTCGGCCCACTGGGTGTGGTAGGCGCAGATGTCGCGGCCGCGCAACAGGGGTTTGATGATCTCAGCACTTTTGGGGTCTTGCTGAATGAGTGTGGCGCGTGTGGCAGTATCAATAATAAAGGCTGGGTTATAACCGGTTTTAATGCCAAAGTAAATATTAAGATCCCAGTCTTTTAGCGGCGTGCCAGCGGCTTCTATTTTTGCCTTCAGGGCCAGTTCATGTGGTTGTTGCAAGATGTAGGTGTTGGTGCTCAGATCTTGGTGCGCCATAGTGGCCAGAGAGTATTGCGGCCCGGGCAACTGAAAGCCGTATTTGAAGTTGGCCACATGCTGTGCCTGAGCGCAGGCCTTGCCGCACAGCATCATGTTGGTTGCCACCGTGGCTTTAAAGATCTGCTGGCCTTTAAAGTCAATCAGCTGCTGTATCTGGGCACGGTCTTTGTCTTTGAGAAAAGCGCGCAATTTTTCCCCGTATTGTGTGCGCATCCATTTATTAGAGGTGATGTAGCACAGGTGGCCGCCTTCGGCCAGTAATCGCATACCCTGCTCATAAAAATATACGTACAGATCAGCTTTGCTGGTGTAGGTATGTGGGTAACTGGTTTTGAACTGGGGCTTGTATTCTTGGATGTGCTCATGGCGCACATAGGGCGGGTTGCCGATAACAATATCAAAACCCTGAGTTTCGCCAAACATCCATTGGGGGTCAAACCAGTCGGCTGTGGTGTTTTGGTCAAAGGGGTTCCAGCGGGCTATCTTGTCTGCGGTGGCTGATTCGGCACCGCTCTCTTGCAGGGCTTGGGCCAGCTGCTGCTGTGCTGCATTAAATTCCTCGGTGCAATTCAGTTTGGCCTGGCGGGTTTGGGCGTGAAAGTGCCGCTCTCGGATTTGGGCCAGCTCGGTCTGTATGTCGGTAACCTGTTTTTCAAACATAGTTATTTGTGCGCTGACGCCGACCCCCAGCAATGTGTTGGCATTGACAAAGCGGGTCTCTAGGTTGGGCAGGGGTTGGATACCGTAGTTATCAGATGGGTCGCACGTGGGCTGTTGCTCGATCATCAGCGAAATGAAAAAACGCAGCCGAGCTATCTGGCAGGCCACCGGTTGGATATCTACCCCATAGAGGTTGTTTTGTATTAGGTACAGCTTGCGGCCAAAATCGCCCGAATAGCGCTCAAAGGTGTGG
>JBPCXB010000072.1:0-5680 GCA_051008935.1 Gammaproteobacteria bacterium
AGTTCAAGGCTCAAAAGCGCAATTCCCCTATTGGCGTGCGCCTATTCAGTAATCGTTGGTAGACAGGAATTATTGCATGGATGGAAATCTGGCCCGGCGCCAACAGGCGGATTTGTTGGAGCCATCTACTTCACCGCTTCATTTACAGAGGGTCGATGCGGCTCTTGATGAAGGGTTGCGGCCTGCTTTAAGAATTTGTATCCTTAGTTACAGAGGGAACCCGGCGAGTGGGGGGCAGGGTGTCTATGTTTCGAATTTATCGCGTGAACTAGCGGCTCAGGGGCATCAGGTGACGGTGCTGTCAGGCCCGCCTTACCCAGATCTGGCCGCAGATGTTCGCCTAGAGCGGATTCCTGGCTTGGATCTATTTAACGGTCAGGACAAACTCAAGGCATTTCGATGGTCTTGGTTGCTATCTCCGCTGGCTTTGAGGGAGTGGGCTTCGGCCATGTTGGGTGGCTTTATGGAGCCTTGGAGCTATGGGCACCGCGCGTGGCACTGGTTGCGTACGCGTTTGGATGATTTTGATGTGGTGCATGACAATCAAAGCCTTTGCACCACTTTGTTGCCCATGCAGAAGCGCATTCCTTTAGTCACTACGATCCATCATCCGATTACCAAAGATCGCGAGTTGGAGTTGCGTTTTGCGCGTAGTTGGATGCGGCGTGTGTTGATTAGACGCTGGTATTCGTTTTTACCCATGCAACAAAAGATCGCACCCAAGCTGAAGCATATCATTACGCCGTCGGACAGTTCACGGCACGATCTGGTCTCTAGCTTTGGTATTTCGCTTGATAGAGCGACAGTGACACCTCTAGGGGTTGATCACTCGGTTTTTCGGCCCATTGCCGGTACGGAGCGTATACCTTTCCGGATCATGACGGTTACCAGTGCCGATGTGCCGCTTAAGGGGTTGGATACACTGCTTCAGGCTGTGGCCGTTATCAAACGGCAGAAACAGGCATTTGCACAGGATGTTGAGCTGGTTGTTGTCGGCAGACCTAGGCGCGGTGGCCATACATTGCGTATGATAGAAGAACTCAACCTTGAGGACGCAGTACATTTTGTTGCTGCCGACCGTGGCCCTATCCAGATTGCTGAAACATATGCTACTGCCAGCGTGGCCGTGATCCCCTCTCTTTACGAAGGATTTGGTTTGCCAGCTGTAGAAGCAATGGCTTCTGGGGTGCCTTTGGTAGGAACCCGGGCAGGCGCTTTACCAGAAGTCATTGGTGAAGCTGGGATCATGGTGCCGCCAGAACATCCTGAAAGTATGGCAGCTGCAATTGTAGAAATTTTGCGCAGCCAGACTCTTCAAGCCAGATATCGACGTGAAGGCCTGCGGCGCGCCCATGAGATTTATAACTGGGAACAGACGGCGGCTTTGACTGTGCAGTTGTACCGCAAAGCGATCGACGAAAGTGCGGGCGCAGCGGCGTAGCCGCTATAGTCTGTTAGCCACACATCTACTATCTGTGAGCCGTCTATGCTGACTGTTGACCCAGTTCTCCTGCCTTTTTCGCCGGGTGATATGCTTTTGGATGTCGGCTGTGGGGAAGGTCGGCATGCTTTGGAGTTGACGCGCATTCTGCCCATACGGGCTTGGGCTGTCGATTTGGATGTAGACTCGCTGAAGATAGCCAAGGGCCGCTACTACGATCATTTTCATGATAGCGGTACTGCAACTACGGGATCTGAGTCAGGTAGCTCGCTTTTGCAGCAAGAACAGTCGGTATGCCGATTTTCGCGTGCTGATATTGAGCATCTGCCTTTTGCAGATGCATCCTTTGATCTTGTTTTGTGCTCAGAAGTTTTGGAACATCTGGTCGACTGTGAAGCCGCTCTGGCAGAGATTTCTCGAGTGGTCAAGCCAGGAGGAATCTTTGTTGCTTCTGTGCCACGTTTCTATCCCGAATGGATCTGTTGGAAGCTCAGCCGAGAATATCCGAAGCAACCTGGCGGCCATGTGCGTATTTTCACTAAGAGAGAGCTTAAAAATACCATCAGCCGCTTCGGGTTTGAGAACTATGCGAGTCATTGGGCCCATGGTTTGCATTCTCCTTGGTGGTGGTTGCAGTGCCTCTTGTGGAAGACTCGGGAAACCTCTGCGCTGGTACGCTGGTACAAGCGCTTTTTGACTTGGGATCTGATGCAGAAACCGATGCTGACTCGGATCATGGAAGCCATAGCGGCACCTTTGATGGGCAAAAGCCTGGTGCTGTATTTTCGTCGGTCGGTGGATTAGCCTGCCTGTTCTTTTTGGCGGTTCGTTATGCAATCTTGGGCGTGGCAGTCTGACGTCTCAGCCGATCTGGATTTTTATCAGCCTTCCGTAGAGTTGATACTTAACGCGCAGCAATTAGATGGATCCATCCTATGTGATCCAGAAGAGAAGCTGGATGTATGGGATATGGTCGAAGCTGCCATGGGACTGGCAGTGGCAGGCGAGATTGAAGCAAGCCAGAAAGCGTATCAGTGGCTGGCCGAACAGCAGCTGGAAGATGGCAGCTTTTGGTCTGCTTATCAGTCTGGCAGACCAATCTGTGAGCGGCGCGAGCCGCATCATGCAGGTTATCTGGCAGTGGGCCTTTGGCACTTGAGACAAGTGACAGGTGATGACGTCTGGTGGCGGCAGTATTGGCCTCATGCTGTTCGAGCGCTGGATTTTGTGCTCTCTGTGCAGACGCCCGAAGGCGATATTGCTTGGGCTGTTGATGCTGATGGCCGCCCGAAGGACGATGCACTGTTGACGGCCTGCAGCAATCTTTGTAAAAGCCTTGAATGCGGTATAGCAGGCGAGCAACTGTTGGGTCGGGTGCGCCCTGATTGGCAGCGCGCTTTAGATCGGTTGCGCACGGCTATCCGTTATAAGCCTTGGCGTTTCGATCGTCATTGGGAATCCAAAGAGCGCTATTCAATGGATTGGTTCTATCCTATTCTGTGTGGGCTTTATACGGGTCCGGAAGGGATGCATCGGCTACAGAAACGTTGGCATGCCTTTGTGCAACCTGAATTAGGCTGCCGTTGTGTGTCAGATAGCCCGTGGGTCACTGTTGCCGAATCCAGTGAGTTGGTGATGACTTTGTGTGGGCTTGGTCAGTATGAATTGGCCGCAAAAATATTTGGCTGGCTGCATCAGCATCGGGATGATACCGGCTGCTATTGGATGGGCTATGTTTGGCCTGACCGCGTTTTCTGGCCAGAGGAGCGCCCGTCCTGGACGGCTGGCGCTGTTCTTTTAGCTGCCGATGGGCTTTATCAGTGGACAGCAGCCGCGCATGTCCTCATGCGTCCGGTGCAAGTCAATCGGATGTCTGGCTAGCTCAGCTGGCAGATTAGCTCAGGTCCTGTCGCAGTGTTTCACACAGTGCACTCGGCACATTTTGGTTGGCGACAGCATAGGGGCCGTCATGATCCATACCAAAGCGCAGATTGGCACCTTGCAGAAAGGCATCGATGTCTGATTGAGGCAGCTTGAAATTCAGAAAGTGAACAGCTGATGTTTTTTCATCAGTGCTGCGTTCAATATCTTGATTGGCGTCGGCATATGTTTTGGAATGCCCTTCTACTTCAACCCAGAACTGGTGTTCCACACCGCTTAAAGTGGCTAGAGCCTTTTGCCGCTCGCCCACATCTTCAAACTCGATGAAAAGAGTGCAACGCAGGCTGTGACCTTGAGAGATCAGCGGATTATAGGAACTTAGTTCTTCTTCAATGTCTTTGGGTTCAAAGATACGCTCGATGCGCAACATTTCCTGTACTTGGTACTGTACGGTCACTTTATTTTCAAAATTGAAGGTAAAGTGCTCGCCAAAATGAAAACGCCTCGCTTTTCGCGCTTCAATCGCTTGAGTGCGGAAGGCATCTCGTTGGATGGCATAGTCTTCCAAAGTGAGGAGTTCGTGCCGCTTTAGTTGGATTAGGTCAGGCATGAGGTAGTCGCTAGAGGTTGGTGGAGGAAGGATTAAATACCGTACGCTACGCGCAGAATAGAGATAGGATGGGAGGCAATTTGTTCCATATCGCTCAGTTGGGCCAGCTGTCGGAGCGCCAAGGGGCAGTCGCTTGTTAGATTAGACGGCTGCTCGTTTTTAATCTGACGTATCACAGGGCGTGCGATTTTGACTGACTTCTCGCGTGTTTCGGTGCGCACAGCATAGCTACCATCGTGCCCCGAGCAACGCTCGATGGTTTTGATTTGGGCGTTGGGGATGAGTTGCAATACATCTCTGGTTTTGAGTCCCAGATTCTGCACTCTCTGGTGGCAGGCAACTTGATAAAAGATACGCAGTTCTTGTGCGGCGTTGGCAGGGAATTCCAGATTTACCAACTGCTGACGGTGTCGTTCCCAGAGGTATTCGAAGGGGTCAAAAATATGTTGCTTGACGAGTGCCGCTTGGGTATTTTCGGGGAACAGAAGTGGGATTTCTTGCTTATACATCAACACACAAGAGGGGATGGGCGAAATGATATCCCAGCCTGCTTCGATGATGCCCGCCAGATGCGGGATATTTTCAGCCTGAATGGCGTCTACTGCTTTCAGATCGCCCAGTTCGAGTTTGGGCATGCCACAGCATTTTTCTTGAGCAATGATACGGGTTTCGATTGCATTATGTTCCAGTACTTTGACCAGATCTTCGATGATTGAAGGGTCGCTGCTGTTGCAGTAGCAGGACGTGTAAATGGCTACCCTGCCTCGTGTTTTTTCGGTTACTGTGACCTTTTGGCTCCCAGCTTCCCCAGAATCTAGAAGCTTATCTGCCAGCCTTTTGCGCGCGGTGTTTGAGTAGTACTGGGGCAGAGGCGCTTCGCTGTGAACGCCAACAGTGACCTCCAGAGCCTTGCGCAACAATTTAGAGCTTGTCAGTGCATTGACGGTAATGTCTACGATAGGGATAGTCAGAAGTCGGTTTATTCCATCAGTAGATGCCATGAGCCGGTCTCTAAGAGGGGCGCCTTGCTCGGCGAATTTCTTAGATTTGGCGCGTAGCATTAAGTGGGGAAAATCGATGTTGAATGGATGCGGCGGCACGTACGGGCATTTAGTTTCAAAGCATAGATCACATAAGTAGCACTGGTCTGCAACTTTGCTGTAATCGTCTTTGTCAACTCCATCCAATTCAAAGGTCGGTGATTCGTCTACCAAATCGAACAGCGTGGGGAAAGAATCGCACAGAGACACACAGCGCCTGCAGCCGTGGCAGATGTCAAAAACCCGTTCTAACTCTGCGTTCAGAAGATCCGTGTTATGGAAATCATCGTTGCGCCAGTCGACAGGCGACCGTATCGGTGCCTCTAGACCGCCCTCTAGTGAGCCAGTCTGTTTTGATGTTGTCATGAACGGATCGGTGTCGTTGCCCTAGAAAGACTGGTACTTTTTACTAAAGGTTGCCTGAAACAAGTTCAGGCAACGTAGAACTTTAGACAGACTTTAAGCACTAGTTTACCTACACCACCAGGCGTCTTGAGCTAGTCGATGGCTTTTTTTTACTTTTTTATTACTAAAGGTTGCCTGAGACAAGCTCAGGCAACGTTATGCGCTAGATAGACTTGAACACCAGTCCATCTACACTACTACGCACCTTAAACACAAACCCCTCTTACTCCACTACGCGCCCTGAGCCTGACTTTTTTATTACTAAAGGCTGGACTATTTTTATTACTAAAGGTTGCCTGAGAC
>JBPCXB010000073.1:0-2818 GCA_051008935.1 Gammaproteobacteria bacterium
TGCCATGCTATGCTCCTGTCGGCTCTTAGCGTTCAGATTGGTATTATAGAAAAACTGGAAGTTCTTGAGCTAGCTTCATGCGCAGGCAGCATTGCCGCTGAACCTGCGTAAAGCGCTTCGCCTAAGATGAAGTTGATAGCGCAAAAAGCGCAAAAAGCGCAAAAGGCAAAGGCCCTACGAACCTACATTTCGTTCGGGATCTGCCAACTCAAACAGCCGGTCTAAGTTTTCGACCACATCGTATTTAACCTCATTGGGCGGCTGCATGAGATCAAAGAATTTTTTGGCGCATTTTATTTTCACTTGCTCAATCTCTCTCAGTTGCAGAGAGGAGAGGCTGCCTTTTGTTTCAGCCACAAAATAGATATGCCTGACACTGCCTTT
This sequence comes from Gammaproteobacteria bacterium, assembly GCA_051008935.1. GTDB lineage: Bacteria > Pseudomonadota > Gammaproteobacteria > JBPCXB01 > JBPCXB01 > JBPCXB01. Next base: position 385 of record JBPCXB010000073.1, read on the forward strand.
TTTAAAGCTTATGGCCCAGTCTGGGCTATAGTCGCCGACTGGAGTTGGAATTTTGAAGGTCCTCGGTAGCTTGGCATAAACCGCTATATCCGTGCTGCTATCCAGCGCCGCAATGAATTTCTGTTCTACCACTGAGTCCCAAATGGCGTAATCTTGGATGTGTTTGCGAGTCTTGACTGCCTTGGCAAAATTTTGCCGGTGTTGATTTTCAGAGAAGATGTCGAGGCTAATCTCTTCGGCAATTTCGTCATAGCTTAACTTTTCGATAATCGTAGCGGCCTTTTGCTCAGTAATAAGGCGGGAAGCCTCGGCAATAAAATGCTCTGGGTTTTGAGCAAACTTTGCAAACTTTTGCTCGTCAATCCCTGTCAAGATGCTAGCAACCGTTTTTCGAGTCAGGTCTACAGCTGAAGCAATGCGCCCCAACAGGTCGTAGCGTACTTTTGATTTAACCGACTGATCGTAACAGCTGCGTTCGCTTTCTCCTGCTTTAAAGCCAGTGCCTGTATTAATATCGCTATCAGATATCAATTCATGTTGGATGCCCGTTTCAACCACAATGGCTAATTTGGCAACCCTAAGATCAGTATTGAGTTTGGCAATACAGAGCTCAATCAGCTCTTGGCTATCAAATTCCACGCGATAGATGGCTTGCTTGTTGATCCGGCGCCACAGTTCCTTAAATTCTGCGCTTTTAAAGTTCGCATTCAGCGGGTTGGTTTTTGGCACAGTAGCATTGCCAATTTCCGGTAGATCGGCGTCCGTGCTAGCCTGTGCAATCAGTTGTGTTATTTGCTTTTGCAGCGGCTTGATGGGTTCTGGCAGGTCAGCAAGTGACCCCGCTTCTTGCGCTTGGTGATAGCACGGCGTCAGCTGGCCTTTCTCATCGGTGTAGTCATTTTTGATGAGGTAGTGATTGATAGTGTCTGCCTCATCTTCGGTGATGGTTCGGTCCCCCGCATCGGTTGTAATCACTTTCCCTTCAAAATATTTTGCATTGACTTTTTGCAGCCGCACTGATAGCGACTCTTTGAGTTCCTTTTGCAGACCAGAAACAAACTGCTGGTAGCTTTCATTGGCGACTACGGTCAGCACATTGAGGTCGTGAACCGTCGCCGGATCATCCATGCGTTCACCACGGTTATTGACGCACAAGCGCAAGCCGCGGCCAACTTCTTGCCGCCGCGAGATGGTGTTATCGCTGTGCTTGAGCATGCAGATATTAAAGACATTTGGGTTGTCCCAGCCTTCGCGCAGGGCAGAATGCGAGAAGATAAAGCGGGTATCCTCCTCAAATGACAGCAACCGCTCTTTGTCTTTCAGAATCAGGTCATATGCATCAGGGTCGTTGGCATGGCCGGCTTTGTCTGAGCGCGGATCGGCCAACTGCTTCGATTTTTTGTCAATTGCAAAATAGCCGCGATGGGTCCTGGCTACTTCGATATTCTCAAGATACTCCCTGTAGTTCGGGTGCTCTAGCAGCAGCTCACCGAGAAACTCTTTGCGCGCTTCGGCGTATTCCTCTTCAAATATGCGTGCATATTCGCCTTTGTTGTCTTCCGTGTTGTAGTCGCGGTATTTGACCACCTCATCGATGAAGAAAAGGCTGAGCGTCTTAATACCTTTCTCAAAGCGGACCCTTTCTTTTTCAAAATGCGCTCGGATCGTCTGGCGGATTTGAATCCTGCGGCGGATCTCCTCGGCGACATCGCCGGTTGCTTCGCCGGTATACAGCCGCTCGCCATTGGTAAACTCGATATAGTTTTCCTGCGCGTTGATGTCGCTGACCGTGTATCCGTCATATTCGTCCAGCTGTTTGGATAGCTCATACAGATTGTCGTGCGCTTGAATGCGCCGCAACTGTGCCCGCAGCTGGCCCGAAGCTGATTGTATTTCCATATGCAGGCGCGCAATCGGCGCTTGCTGGGTAATCTCGATTGCTTCCAGATACAGATAGGCGCTGGTGCCGCCCACCCCCTTCACGGTGATGCCGGATACTTCAATCTTTTTGACGAGCTTGGCGTTATAGGCATCAATTGCATCCAGACGGTGCACTTTGTTGTGTTCGTCTCTATGGGTGGCTGAGTAACGCAACAGCATCAACGGATTAAAGGCGGCAATACCTTTTACGGTCTTTGTACCGGCCAGCTTTTGCGGTTCATCTAATAGGACGATGGGGCGGTTGGCGGCGATAACATCAATAGGGCGGCGGGACTGAAACTCGTCCAATTCGCGGTGAATGCGGCGTGCATCCTTGCTGCCCTTGGCGGGGTCGGCATTAAAGGCCTGGGCATTAATGATCATCACATGAATACCGCTGTCATTAGAAAAATTCTGCACATCGCTTAATTTTTGCGACTGGTAGATAATAAACCGCAATTTCTTACCGTATTGCTGGGTAAAGTGGTCTGCCGTTGCCTTTAGAGAGTAAAAC
>JBPCXB010000074.1:0-3650 GCA_051008935.1 Gammaproteobacteria bacterium
GGCATTCTAAAGATGTAGACCACCGGTTGAGTGCCAACAAGTGGCTGACTATTATCGAACTGGCGCAGAGCCGGCTGGGCGTGACAGACGATCTACCGGTTGAAGTGGAATACCAGACCGAAACTACCGGCAAGTACCGGCTCGGTTACAACGGCCAGCACTTTCAACTGCAAGCCATGAGCACGGACTGCCCAGCTAAGGCTACTTGCTCCAGCGACGGTAACGCTCAAAACAGCTGCTGTTAATAAGCATCAGATTCGCCATTCCTGCGAAAGCAGGAACCCTCTAAATCGACGCACACCTGCGCAGGGGCCTGTTGGCAGGCAAGGACGATTATTTTGTAGGTTGCTTCAGTTGCTGATTGAATGAGGTGAGTACATCCTTAATAAAGACCACCGGCAGCAGCAGCACCCACAGTAGCCACCAGGCGATACGGATACTCAGCAGGGTCAGCAGAGCGAGCCCCACAATAACGATGTAGGCCAGCTGCAATTGGCTGGCTTTTTTGCCGCGCACTTGTATGCCCCCCAGCTTAAAAGAGGAATAAGAAGGTTTGAGGAAGTTGTACGTCCCCACCTGATTTTTGAGAGAAGCGCTGGCACCAGTTTTAGACAGATTGAAGGCTACAGGGCCGGCATTCCAGCGGCCTATCAGTTGGGCTCTGCCGTTTTGCAGTGCAATGCGCGCGCCTTTGCTAACACGGGTTGAAAGGCGCAGGCCTTCGGATGAACTGAGCGAGACATTGGCCCCTGCCACCTTGTGTTCGGTGCGGATAGCGGCACCCTGTGTGCGCGACACACGCAGATTTTTGCCCCGGTGCTCAATACGGCGGCGGGTCAACGGGTTTTCAGCTGGCGGGTTGTCGGCTGATTTGTTGTCTTCTCGTTTTGTTTTGCTCATAACACCGGGTGCGTAAGGGGCGTAGCAACTCTTACCTGCTGTATTCTAATATTGCTCAACCCACTCTGAGTCAAGCTCAGGGCGCTGGTGTTCTAGGCGGGGTAGGGCATGAGCAAGCATTGATAGCCGCTTCCGTAACACACTCCCATTGCAGAAAAGTGCGTCCATTAGTTTGGATTTTTGATTAATGTACAATATTCTATTAAAGGTCACACTTAATAAAAATGGCAGCCGAAAGTACGACACGCGGTGGGGCACGGCCAGGAGCTGGAAGGCCCAAAGGTCAGGGCAAATACCAAGAGCCTACTAAGCCTCTAAGGGTGCCTGAAAGCAGAGTAGAAGAGGTGATGGCGTTGATTGATTCGCCGGCATATCGATTGCCACTTTATGCTTGTGCTGTGCAGGCGGGTTTCCCTTCTCCGGCCGATGACTATATTGAAAGAAGCCTTGATCTGAATCAGCATCTGATTAAACACCCCACTGCCACTTTTTTTGTGAGGGCTGCAGGTGAGTCCATGCTGAAGTCCGGAATCCACCCCGGTGATATTCTGGTTGTTGACCGGAGTTTAGAAGCTCGGCATGGAAAAATCATCATTGCCGCAGTGGATGGTCAACTGACCGTCAAAAGATTGCATCAATCCCCCGAAGGTACTTTTTTGATGCCAGATAATGATCAGTATCAGCCTATTGCGTTAGATGAAGAGAACGATGTGGTCATTTGGGGGGTGGTCACTGCCGTCTTGCACGAAGTGTGAGAATGCGTGGCCCAGAAGACCAGAAGAAGTAAAGCACAGAGACACCAAACAGTGATGCCCCAACAGAGGAATACAGCATGATATTAGTGTTAGGCGCATTATTGGGGCTTACGTCCGTCATTTTGGGTGCTTATCTAGGGCATGGCAGCAGCTTGCCTGAACAAGATCTCAGTGCTGTAATGACCGCGCTGCGTTACCACCAGCTACATGCAGTCATGATTAGCGTAGTTGGTTTGGCATTGCTCGGCAACAACCAGCTGGCCAAGAATCTTTGGCTGAAATGGAGCGGCCTGCTGTTTGTTATCGGCACAGTTCTGTTTAGCTTCAGCATCTACCTGTCGGTGTCGTTAAGTTGGCCCGCCCTTCGTACTGTAACGCCTTTTGGAGGCGTCAGCTTGATCGCTGCTTGGGGTTGTTTGCTGATAGCTGGCCTGAGTAGCTATCTTCAGCAGCGTTGATGAGCTCTCTATTTGTTCTAGTTGACTGTAATAATTTTTTTGCATCGTGCGAACGGGTCTTTAACCCTGCACTAGCTAAACGCCCTGTTGTGATACTGTCCAACAATGACGGTTGTATCATTGCGCGCTCCAACGAAGCTAAAGCGCTGGGCATCCCGATGGGGGCCCCCTACTACTCACACAAAGCGCTACTTGAAGCCAGTGGTACGGCTGTGTTTTCATCGAATTACCAACTTTATGGAGATATGTCCTCTCGCATCATGCAGTCATTGCGCTTGTTGGCCCGTAATTTAGAGGGGTTTGTAGGGATGGAGGTGTACTCGATTGATGAAGCCTTTATTCAGCTGGATTGCCTAGATGCTGCACATGCTGCAGAGCAGGCGGCATCTATGAGGTCACGGTTGCATCAATGGACAGGGATGCCCACATCATGGGGTATCGCCCCGACGAAAACGCTCGCTAAACTTGCCAATCATGTAGCTAAACAGCGCAGTCAATCCGCCAACAAGCAATGGGATGCTGCGGGTGTTTTTGATCTGACCGATCCTGAACTGCAAACTCGCATCATGAGCGAATTGCCAATAGATTGTATTTGGGGCGTTGCAAGCGGTTGGGGTAAAAAACTTAAGGCATTGGGCCTGCACACAGTGTTAGATTTAAGAGAAGCCAGCCCGCAATTGATTCGTACGCTATCGAACGCCTCATTAGAAAAAACAATCGCTGAGCTTCGCGGTACCTGCTGTTTTGGCTTGGAAGCAGCCGCCCCAAAGCAAAGTATTATTTCTTCTCGATCTTTTGGGCAAGCTGTGACCGACTTGGCTTCGATGCAAGAAGCGCTGGCAAATTACATCTCCATAGCTTGTGAAAAACTGCGCAAGCAAAAGAGCTGCACCAAAAAAATCAGTGTGATGCTGCAAACCAGCCGGTTCAGGCGTGCCGATCAGCACTACAGCAACACGGCTTCAGTAGGTTTGGTGAGCCCAACAGCAGATACTGCCCACCTGATTCGAGCAGGGAAACAGTTGCTGAACCAGCTGTACCGCAGCGGCTACCGTTACCAAAAATGCGGGATCGTACTGCAAGATTTAGTACCGGAGCAAGCGGTGCAACATAATTTATTTGCACCGTTTAAATCTGAAGAGCATCGTAGACTGACGCAATCAGTCGATCGCATTAACCAATCAATGGGTACAGGGGCGGTGTTCTATGCGGCACAGGGCATTCAACGCAGTTGGCAGAAACGTTCGAAGCTACGCTCTAGGCGCTATACCACTCAGTGGCATGAATTGCCAATGGTTTACTAGTGCTGTGAGGCTGTTGAGCATTTACAAGCCGTAAAGAGCCGTGGTTGTCAGCACCCGAGCAGATCGACCGTCTAGAATACTGCCGACAGCAACAGTCATGAGCTAGACCATGAAACACCAGATCACTACCTTTTTGACCTTTCAGGACAACAAAGCAGAAGATGCCATGAATTTTTACGTGGGCCTATTTGACCACTCGAAAATCATCGGCGTGCTGCGTTGGGGTAAAGACG
>JBPCXB010000075.1:0-1501 GCA_051008935.1 Gammaproteobacteria bacterium
ACACACGCCTCATTATGCGCTCATTGCGCAATACCGAGCGCGTTCTGAAAAACTCCAGCGTCGATCGGATCATGGCTATCGAACAAGAAAAAGGAGCTGACCTGAATATCATGGACATCCATAAAGAAGTGGCCGGCGTCTACCCCCGCATCATGAAAGAAGGTACCATGGAAGCAGGAGCCTGGAGTTGTGGCATGGTCGCCGGGCTGATCCACGACATCCCGACCTGCAAAGAATTGGTCGAACGCATCGTCAGCGAAGCTGAAACGATTATCCGTTCCCGACTGGCCAAACTGGCGTAACAAACCGCCCGCCACTGCCATGGCTACTTTTGTTCTGGTACATGGCGCCTCCCACGGCGGCTGGTGCTGGTACAAAGTAGCAGCGCACCTGCGCAGCCACGGGCACAGAGTACACGCGCCTGATTTGCCCGGCCATGGCGCCGACCGCTCTGCCACAGACCAAGCCAGCATGCAGTCCAGCGTCGATCGCATCGGCGAAACCTTGCAGGCCTCGTCTGAACCCGCTATCTTAGTAGGCCACAGTATGGGCGGCGCGGTCATTTCCCAAGCCGCCGAGCAATATGCCGAGCGCATATCACATCTGGTCTACCTGTGCGCCTTTCTGCTCGAAGCCAACCAATCCATCATGGACGTATTGCGCCAATTCCCTGAAGCCACGGACCCCCCTGTTTTTGTGCCTCTGAAGGGCACCAGCTACCTCGTCCCCAACCCCGAACAGCTTGCAGAGCTCTTCTATGCCGATTGCACAGCTGACGATATTGCACTGGCTCAAGCGCTGCTGGTACCGCAAAACCCCGAGTTATTTGTCGCTCCTATTCAGATCAGCGACAGTCGCTTCGGTGGCATCCCCCGCACTTACATTGAATGCACCCAAGATCGGGCCATCCCTCTGAAAGTGCAACGCCACTGCTACCGCCACACCCCATGCCAGACTGTCATCAGCCTAGACACTAGCCACTCGCCGTTCCTCTCGCAACCAGCCCAGCTGGCCGATGTATTGACACAGGTTGCCCAGTAACAAAGGTTGCGACAGTATGCAGCCGCCCAATGAGGTCCGTCATACGTTTGAGTAAATTACTGGTTACGCCTGTGTAAAGTGTGCCATTTTTTTGCTGGCTAATATGTACACAAACCTTGTTTTTTCATCCTAACAGCACAGGTTGTCTGGATGCTGCGACTGCGCGCAGCATGACGCGGGGGGGTGCTTATCAAAGGAGCTTGGAGTGCGCAGGGTTGAGGTCACATACGATGTGGTCGCAAGCTTAGACCGGCTGTTAGTGTTGGCTGATCCCGAACGAAGTGTAGGTTCGTAGGGCCTTTGCGTTTTGCGCTTTTTGCGCTCTCAACGTCGTCTTAGGCGAAGCGCTTTACGCAGGTTCAGCGGCAATGCTGCCTGCGCATGAAGCTAGCTCAAGAACTTCCAGTTTTTCTATAATACCAATCTGAACGCTAAGAGCCGACAGGAGCATAGCATGGCA
>JBPCXB010000076.1:0-1140 GCA_051008935.1 Gammaproteobacteria bacterium
GCTGCACCTTTAACAAAACGTTCAATATCAGTGCCAACCAGCGGTTGGGGTGCGTGCTGGATGTGACAGGCGCCGACATCAAATATCCCTTCAGTCTGGAACGCGTGAGTTGCCACCTGCGCCGCAAACGCCATATCTGGCTGTTCAGGTGGCTGCCCGGCCTGAGTCCGGCTGCAGATGCCGAAGATATTAAGCGCCTGAGATGTCTGAAAAAGCTGGCCCAAGCAGACAAAGACCACACCAGGGCTTTGGAATACCGCGTACAAGAGCTTCAAGCCAGCCGTTGGCACAATCTGGCTGGCAATTCAGGTGATTGGGCCTTGAAGTTCATACGCGCAGTGCCTGAGTGCCTGTTCTGGCTCTTTAGCAATTACGGCCGCTCGATGCTGCTGCCAGCCTTCTGGTTGTTAGTCCTGGTGTTGGGGATGGCCAGCGTGTACGACAGTCTATCGCCAAAACCGAACACTGACTCGGCCAACTCAAACGCTAAATCGTCTATTTGGCCGACTGAACGGGATTATTCGCTGGGGCAGACCTTTATCTGGGTGCCCGCTGCCCAGAGACAACGCCAGGCCACATATCAGGCGGTACACTGTGGCACATCGGCCCAGCAAATCGATACATCTACCGACTGCAAACCAGATAGCGTCATCAGCTTTTTGTCTATGGTGCACAGCCTGATCGCGGTGTTGCTGCTGTTTCTGTTTGGGCTGGGGGCACGCAACCGCTTTCTAATGTAGGCGCAAGCGGAATCACCTTTAGCAGCACTTCATTCTCAGGGACAGTATGACCGAACTCAATACAGCACAAACACTAGATTTATGGGCAGAGTGCCGCAACGCAGACCCGAGCGGCAATGGCGCCCAGGCTTGGAACCGTGCAATCCGCGATCTATCCATCAGCGCGGTCTCTTTTCAAGACCACCAGTTTAATGAGGCTGTGGATTTTGACGGCTATCGCTTTCCAACCGCCGACTTTAGGGAGGCTACCTTCACAGGCGAGGCCAACTTCAGCTATGCCAAATTTTCAGGCGGAGCAAGCTTCGGAAGTGTCACCTTCGAGCAGGACGTCAACTTTAGCCACACAACATTCACAGGCAAGGCAAGCTTCGGAAAAGCCGCCTGCAAGAAGGACGCCGAA
>JBPCXB010000077.1:0-2838 GCA_051008935.1 Gammaproteobacteria bacterium
AAAATGCCTGAAAGGCCCGATATGCCTCGCTGTCTGTATGCGCTAATATGCCGTTGATGCGGGTGATGTGTTTTTGGGCAATCTCTGCGACATTGACGGCCCAGTCGGCCCAATAGGTGCGTGTGCCACATTTGTTTACTATCTTGGCGAGAATGGCGCGTTGCACGCTGTCGTAGCTACTGTGCCAGGTCAATTCATATTGTTGGTTCTGCTGTCGATCCTCTGGTTCGGCTGCGGTACCTGCCCCGCCCACGCCTGGGGCCTCGGTAGTTTTGCCTGTGCCTGTGCCTGACTGGGGCATGTCGCTGATTTCTGATACTACTTCGATACGGTTGGTTAGGCCGCCAAATTCCACGCGGTTGATCTCAGCGTCCAAACGCTCGTCGTGTGAGCGCAGGGCGTTGAGCACATCCCAGACGATTTCGTAGTTTTTGTTGTTATTGAGCGCTTCTTCTGGCAGTACACCTGCTGATACGACAATAGGGAGGATGACATAACCCAGCTGCTTGCCCTCGGCTTTGCGCATCACCCGCCCGACCGATTGCACAATATCCACCTTGGATTTGCGCGAGTGCACAAACAAAACGGCATCTAAGGAGGGCACATCCACACCCTCTGATAGACAGCGAACATTTGTCAAGATACGGCAGGTGTCGTCGTTGTGATCGTGCTTTAGCCAGCTAATACCGGCGTTTCTAACGGCGGTATTCATGGTGCCGTCCAGATGCTTGATTTCACAGTCCAACAGTTGGTCTTGGCTGTACTGGTCTTGCGTTTTTAGGTAGCCTTTTTTAATCACCTGGTCAAAGGCATCCCGAAACAGTTCAGATTCTTTAATACTGCGGCAAAAGGCCACCGCGCGCCGCATCGGCTGCTTGCCCTCGGTTTGCTCGACGCCAATTTTCAGCAGGGCTTTGTAACAGCCCACTATTTTTGAGGCATCGTCCAGCTTCAGCGTTCTGTCTGAATCTGCTATGGCGCTTTGAATGTCTCGGGCGATTTCCCCTTCATCTACCGCCAACACCAAGACTTTGTAATCGGACAGCAAGTCTTGCTGTACGGCATCGCCAAAGCCCAGCGTGTAGAGCTCTTTGCCAAATTTTTCTGCATCGTCCATCGAATGCAGAATGGCTCCTGTTTTATCGGCTTGTTTCTTAACTTGCGTCACATAGACTCTGGGTGTGGCGGTCATATAGAGGCGCTTATGGCCTTTTATAAAGCCCTGATCGTGCACTTTGACAAAATGCGAGTCCTCTTGCCCAGGGATTGATACGCCAGTGGTTTTGTGCGCCTCATCACAGATAATCAGATCAAATTCGGGTAAACCGTGTTGCTGCTGGGCCTTGCTGATAACATCTATTGATTGGTAGGTGGCAAACACCACCTGCATGTTATCGGTACTGTTGTGGGCACATTTTTGGGCGAGTGTACGTGCGTTGGTAGTGGCGGGGTAGGCCAAATCATGCGTGTCAATATCTACTAGGTCGTCTTGCCCGACTTTGCGTTTGCCTACTTGAGCATCCGAACAAACGGCAAAGGCGTGCAGGTCGGCCTCACTTTCAATCGTCCATTCGGTAATCGTTTGCGATACCAAGGCCAGGGATGGCGCTAAGAATAGCACGCTGCGATTGTTACCTGCTAGTTGTTCGGCAATTTTTAGGGCAGTGAAGGTTTTGCCGGTGCCACATGCCATGATCAGCTTGCCCCTATCCTCGTGCGCTAAGCCTTGTGTCACGGCTTTTAATGCCGCTGATTGGTGGGGTCTGAGTTGTTTTTTGGGTTTTTGCTGGATGGTTGGCTGGGAAAGGTACTGGCTCCAATCAATGGATGAATGCTCTAAGGCCTCTATGCCTATGCGGGTAAAGTCCAGATCTTGCGCTTGGTTTAATTGCGCCAGCACATTATTGTTGGGGCCTTTATTGGTGGTGTCGAAAAAGATTCTGGCATTGAATTTCTGGCCAGCTGATGCGGCGATAAAGCTATCTATGCCGCCCTTGCTAATCGGGCTGTTGGCATCGTAGAACTTGCATTGAATGGCGGTAAAGCCGCTATCGTTGCTATTGGTGGCGACCAGGTCTATACCAATGTCTCTTCTGAGTATCTGCTGGGCTTTAGCCCAGTTGGTATAGGTCTGAACCTGCTTGAAACGCGGGGAGTAGGTTTTATCCTTCTCTAAGAAGCGCTTGCAGAGATTTTCAAAGGCGGTGCCTTGTTCTTTAGGCGATTTTGCATTTTGTTTGATGTGCTCTAACAATGCGTGTATGGACATGTTGTCTCTTTTTGGGCGGTGGTAGGATCAGCCTGATGGTTGGCTTGTAGGGAATACGGGGTGTTGCAGCTCTGAGCAAAAAAGCCCTGAAGAGCCTTGAGCTGAAAAAAAACCTGAGCAGCCCTGAGCAAAAAAAGCAGGCTTGAACAGCCCTGAGCAAAAAAAAAACAGCCCTGAGCAAAAAAAAACAGCCCTGAGCCAAAAAAGAAAAAGCATTAAATAGAACGAAACCAAGCCATACGCCACTCAAGATAAACACTCGCACTTTCAGGCAGCTGGTCAGTCTTGTTTTTGGGGGCAACAGCTTTTTATACCCTCAGGATTATAGCCTTCCGAGCCGCATAATCGGCATGCTGAGAAGCACAGGATATGGCTGGATACACACGGGATATAACTGTTTGCCATGCGCTGGGGTCTATAAAAATTTGCTAGGGGCTTTGCCAAGTATCGATAGGTATTTTGGATAGCACCAGATAAAAATCTGGTGGGTCTGGGTGGATTTGAACCACCGACCTCACCCTTATCAGGGGTGCGCTCTAACCAGCTGAGCTACAGACCCAAAAATTGTT
>JBPCXB010000078.1:0-4121 GCA_051008935.1 Gammaproteobacteria bacterium
ACCTGATCGAAGCCATAGAGCAGGAGGGGCGCGCATTGCTCAGCCAATCCGGCTTCCAACGCTATGAAATATCTGCCTGGGCAAAATCCGGGCAGCTGTGCCAGCACAACCTCAATTATTGGCAGTTTGGTGACTATATCGGCTTGGGCCCCGGTGCGCACTCCAAACTGAGTCTGGGGCGCCATACAGCTGTGGTGCGCTTTGCCCAGCTACGCCACCCACAGGCTTGGCTGCAGCATCAAGCACAAAATCTGTTGCACGCGCACCCCTTAGGTCGGCCTGAAGGCAATCAGCCTCTGACCGAATCCGACTTGGTCTTGGAATTCTTTCTCAATGCCTTCAGACTGTCTCAGCCCCCCTGCCACCTGCTAGAAGAACGGACCGGAATCCACCCCGACCATCCCAAAGTACAGCAAGCCCTGCAACAAGCGCGCGAACTCAAGCTACTACAGCCAGACTGCTTCCAACCCACCGAACGGGGCACGCGCCATCTGGACCATCTGATCGCACTGTTCAGCTAGGCTTTGGCGCTGTTCCAATCCGAACCTATACCTAGATCAACTTCCAGAGGCACAGACAAGTCGGCCGCTTGCACCATCAGTGTGCACAGGTTCTGACTGACCTGATCCAACTCGCCCTCCGGTACTTCGAGAACCAATTCATCGTGTACCTGCAGCAACATGCGCGCCTGCGAGCCAGAAGTGCGTAGCCAACTGTGCACTTCAATCATGGCGCGCTTGATAATATCAGCCGCTGTACCCTGCATCGGCGCGTTGATAGCAGCACGTTCTGATGCCTGCCTGAGCGCAGCATTACCGGCATGAATATTGGGCAAATACAATCTGCGCCCCCAGAGGGTTTTTACATACCCCTGCTGGCGAGCAGATTCCCGTGTTTGCTCCATGAACTCCTGCACACGGGGAAAACGCTGGAAGTAGGTCTGGATATACGTTTGAGCTTCTGGCTGACTGATACTCAGTTGACGGGCCAGCCCAAAAGCCGACATGCCGTAGATCAAGCCAAAATTGACCGCTTTCGCGCGCCGACGGTATTCGGGCTCTGCAGATCCAAACAACTCTTGGGCAGTCGCCCGATGCACATCTTCGCCGCGAATGAAGGCAGCCACCAAATTCGGATCAGCGGCAATATGCGCCATAACGCGCATCTCGATCTGGGAATAATCTGCTGCCACCAATTGGCAACCAGCCACCGCTTTGAAGGCCTTGCGCACTTTACGCCCCTGCGCGGTACGGATCGGAATATTCTGCAAGTTAGGAGAAGCAGAAGAAAGCCGGCCGGTAGCAGCGACCCTCTGGTGATAGCTGGTATGCACGCGCCCCGTCGCTGCATCAACTTCTTTAGGCAACTTCAACGTATAAGTGGAATAGAGCTTATGCAAGCTGCGGTATTCCAGTATCAGACGTGGAATCTCATGCCCCAGCACATCCAATTGCTCCAGCACTGATTCGGCAGTGGACGGTGCGCCAGACTTGGTGCGGCCCTGCACTGGCAAATTGAGCTTTTCAAAGAGCACCACACCTAATTGCTTGGGTGAATCTAAATTAAATTCAGAACCTGCGCGCTCAAACACCTGCTCTCTGAGCGTTTCCAATTGGCCATTAATTTCCTTAGATTGCGCCTGCAACTCGGCGCAGTCTACATAGATACCTGCTTCTTCCATATCCGCCAGCACCATCGACACCGGTATTTCTAATTCTTGATACAGGCGCATCTGTTCAGGAACCGCTTCTTGTAGCTGTTTAGCGAAAATGGCCTGCATCTTAACCCCCGCCTCTGCCCAGTCAGCCACCAGACCAGCCGTGTGCTCAGGGGCAAGCTCCGTAAGCCGCTTCTGCTTCGCGCCCTTTCCTGCTACGTCTTCAAAGGATCGCAACCCAATCCCCAAAAAGCGCGCCACAGGTTCCATTTCATGCTTGACTGCACTCGGGTTCAGCACATAGGAGCACAACAAAGGATCATCCACGCGCTCGGGGAGCCTTAAACCAAGCTTGCGGGCACGTAGGTGATGGAGTTTGGCATCCGCCAGTATCAAATCAGAAGCAGCACTCAGTTGCTGCAGCCACCCTTGCAGCGGTGACAGGTCGGCCTGCTGCTCACCAAACTCCAGAAAACCTCTGCGCCCCTCGGCATCCGCTAGGCCCAGAACCACAGGCACCCCGTGCAACTCGGCCGGATCCGCTGTTGAAAAATAGAGCGATACCGGCAATTGCGCCTGTTGCAACCATGCAACACAAGCCGCCGGTGTATCCAGCATATCTACCGCCCTAGGCCAACTGAGCCAATCCGCATCGTCTTGCTGACTGTGCTCGGCAAAACCCAGCTCTGCATAAAGCGTCGCTAGCTCTTTGTCATCAGCTGGCTGATCCAGAGGCAATTGCTCCAGAGGCACGTCCCGGCTAATAGTCACCAGATCCAGAAACAGCGGCAAGTCATCGAGAGCTGCCCGCAATTTATCGCCCTGACTGCCCGGCATGTGAGGGGCTTCTTCTATCAGCTTCAGCAAGCTCCCGTAACGCTTTAATAACTGCCGGCCGGTGCGCGGGCCGATCCCTTTGACCCCGGGGATATTGTCCACGGTATCACCGGTCAGTGCCAGAAGATCGGCTACCAGCTCCGGCCCAACCCCCTGCTGCTTCTCAACACCAGCTGCATCCAGCGGCTTCTCGCTCAGCGATTTCAGCAGCAAAACCCCTTCGCCCACACACTGTGTCAGGTCTTTATCCTGACTATAGATCAGTACCTCTTTGCCATCTTCAACGCCTTTACGGGCCAGCGTACCGATAATATCATCGGCCTCCCAGCCACGCAAAAGCAGCACCGGAATGCCGCGCGCACGCGTCAGACGATGGATCCAATCGATTTGACTGCGCAAATCATCCGGCATAGGCTTGCGCTGGGCCTTGTAGGGTGCATAAAGCTCGTGGCGAAAGGTCGGCCCGGGAGCGTCAAACACCAGCACCGTCTCCGCATCTGGATAAGCAGCAGCCAAGGCATCCAACATATTAATATAGCCGCGCACCGCCCCTGAAGGCCTGCCATCCGGCGCCCTCAGATCCGGCATAGAATGCCATGCGCGATAGAGCAGAGCCGAGCCGTCTACCAGAATTTGCTGCGCCACTGATAGCCTCCTATCTATAATTAGCACTGCCTTGAGTATATCTTGCTCCACCCTCCGACGGACGGCAACAAGCTCCGGCACCTGATCCAGCCCCCTGATTATCTGACGATCTGTCTAAAAGCCACGATGATGCCGCTTCCTGCCCGACTGCTTCAAGATCCTTTTCTGGCCGCAACAGCAGCAAGCGCAGCCGGCATCCCCTTAGTCTTTGCCGCTATCTTTTATCTGGAATACTCGGTGGGGCTGGCTCCATGCCCTCTGTGTCTATTGCAACGCATGCCCATTGCCTTGATCGGCATACTATCCGCCCTGACCCTCGGTTATACCGCATGGCGCACGCAGCTGTTCAAACAATTGGCTGCACCCATCCCCAGCTCTTTCGGGCGCATCGCGCTGGCAATCACAAACAGCACTTTTGCAGCCATCGGCTTGGCGCTAGCCGGCCGCCATCTGTGGTTGCAGAATCTACCCCCAGGGCAAATTCCCTCCTGCGGCCCAGATATCGACACGCTATTTAGGATGCTGCCCATCATGGACGCTTTTGCGGTCATCCTGCAAGGGGATGGCAACTGTGCCCAAGTACAGTGGACCCTGCTGACGCTCAGCATCCCGGGCTGGTCCGCTATAGCCTTTGGACTATTGCTGCTGATCTGGCTCTACGTGCTCGTGCAGACCGCATACCAGCTCTTAAAAAAAGGCTAGAAGATTAGAAGGGAAGACCCGCCCTAATCCAACGCTTGCTGGTCATCCGCAAAATCAAGCAGCTCTACATCAAACACCAACAGTGAATTAGGCCCGAAAGGCAATGGGCTACCATCTGGTGTCGGATCGCCGTATGCCAGATGAGGCGGGATAAAAAGCCGCGCCTTTGCCTTGCGCTTGAGCAGCGCCATCCCCTCGGCCCAACCTGGAATCACGCCCTCTAGCGGAAAGACAATAGGATCGCCCCGTGTGTAAGAATTATCAAACTCCTCACCGTCCA
>JBPCXB010000079.1:0-6109 GCA_051008935.1 Gammaproteobacteria bacterium
CATACAGATGGCGCGCGTAAGATGCTGAAAGAGGTCTTTGCGGATGCTGCAGAGGTGTTTGACAATCCTAAACCATTGGGTTTGCTAGACAGAATACTGCAAGTGGGTGCAGATAAGAATGCCATCATTCTGGATTCTTTTGCTGGCTCTGGTACTGCAGCCCATGCTGTGCTGTCTGCCAACCAGCAGGATAACGGCAATCGCCGGTTCATACTGGTGGAGTGTGAGGATTATGCCGATACCGTCACCGCTCAGCGGGTGCGCAACGCGATCAAAGGCGTGCCCAAGGCCAAAGACGTGTTTCTAAAACACGGCTTGGGGGGCAGCTTCACCTACTGCACCTTGGGGGATGCATTAGAGCTTGATAAGCTTTTAACCGGTGAAAAACTGCCCAGTTTTGAAGCTTTGGGGGCTTTGTTATTTCATACAGCCACCAACCAAGTGATCGAGCCAAAAAAAATCGATACAAAAACAGGTTATTTGGGTGCAACGGCAAGCTACCATGTATGGCTGATCTACGAGCCTAATTTGGATTTTCTTAAATCCGATCGTGCAGCTTTAACGCTGGACAGAGCCGAGAAAATTGCCCAACTCAAGCAGGGCAGCAAACGCCATTTGGTATTTGCCCCGGCCACCTTTGTATCAAAAAAACGCTTGGATGAAGCCAACTTTGGCCAAGGGGTGCGCGTGGACTATCAGCCGCTGCCTTGGGCGCTCTACCGTGTGGCTGGCAGTTAGATGCGCATCAAGACTAGTTTTGTCTGCGGCTGGTGTGGTGTGCACGCCAGTGGTAATAGGCGCTGGAATCTTCAAGTAGAACTTGCAATAACCTCTTTTAGCAGTGATCGCGACTACCACTTGGGCTTTGAGGGTATCGACAGCCCATCACTGCATCGTTGTGCCAACTGTGGCGGGCACTCATTGTTTTCTAGTATTTCACTCACCTCACCTCTTCAGCAATTCCCGGCCCCCAGCATGGCTGAATCCGTAGAGGGTTTAGGCGAAAGAGTACAGGCTATTTATACAGAGGCGGGCCGCTGCATGGGTGTTGGGGCCTATTCTGCCACTGTCATGCTGTGCCGCACGCTGCTGATGCATATCGCCATTGACAAAGCTGAGCAATCTCAACACGAATTAGACGATAGACGCGCCTTTACCGAATATGTGAAATATCTGGAAAAGCATAACTATCTGACACCTCATCTTGCCCAGTGGGCAGATCGTGTGCGCCTGATCGGCAACGATGCCGTGCATAAGTTGCCGGAAATACCCCGAAAAAAAGCCGAGCAGATGCTGGCTTTCATCACTTTATTGTTGAGGGTGATTTTTGAAGTGCCTGCTGAGAACCAGAAGTGGCAAAAGGGCGATGACGTTCAGGAAGCTGAGTCCCACGATGACGATGAGGAAATCTAGCTCTAATGGAGGTGCGTGAACTGGCCTATCAGCAGCGGGTACTGAGGCTGCTGGATGACTATCTGGATGAATTAGTCGCTCAAAAAACCAAAGCTGACAAGCTGGAACAGGTATTGCGCCAAACTTCGCCGGATGATCCAGATGCAACCTGCTTTTTGAAGGTGCCTGCGCTGGATTTCCCCCAGCAAGCTTGGCAGGCGCTGGCCCAGCAGAGCAAGCTGCCACAGTCGCGTGTAGGCATACCTCATTCACCGCGTCCAGACGGTATTGGCTGCCCGGTACCCAACATTGTTTATAAAATCCCCACAGCGGGCGGCAAGACCTATCTGGCAGTTTCTTCTCTGGCCAAAATTTGCCACAAATATTTGCGGCAAAGCACCGGCTTTGTGTTGTGGGTTGTCCCCAATGAAGCCATATACGCCCAAACCAAGAAGCAGCTGAACGACCGGAGCCACCCGTACCGCCAGCTGTTGGACAATCTGTCTGGCAATACGGTCAAGCTGATGGAAAAGCACACGCCACTGAATGCCAATGATGTGGAGTCCCATTTGTGCGTGATGCTGCTGATGCTACAGTCCGCTAACCGGCAGACTAAAGATACCCTCAAAATGTTTCAAGACCGTGGCGATGTGCAAGGTTTCAGCCCCGAAGAGGGCAATCAGCAAGCTCACCGTGATGCGCTAAAAGCGATCCCCAATCTAGACACTTACAACCTGGCAGATTCAGCCTACCCTTGGATGCCCGTTAAGGACTCTCTGGGCAATGCATTACGCAGTATTCGGCCCATTGTAGTAATGGATGAGGGGCACAAGGCGGTATCGGATTTAGCTTTTGAGACTCTGTATGGTTTCAACCCTTGCTTTGTGTTGGAATTGACTGCTACCCCTAAAGATGTCAAAGGAAATAAGCGGCAGAAAGCCCGCACCCAGAATATATTGGCAGAGGTTGTTGGCGTTGAGTTAGATCGGGAAGGCATGATCAAAATGCCGCTCAATCTAGATTCGCGTCAGAGCTCTGATTGGCGGTCTACTCTCAGCGCTGCTCTGGATCGCTTGAATGGCTTGCAACAACAAGCTAAGCGCTACCATGCGAATCGCAATCGCTATATCAGACCTATTATGTTGGTGCAGGTGGAGCGAACCGGCAAAGAGCAGAGGGATGGCAAGCATATACATGCAGATGATGTGCAGAGTTGGCTGACGACTACAGGGGGGCTGGATATAGCGGAAGTAGCCATTAAGACTTCCATCCGTAACGATTTGAAAGAACCTGAAAATCAAGATTTGCTGAGTGACGCAAACCGTATCCGTGTGATTATTACTAAATCGGCTCTTCAAGAGGGGTGGGACTGCCCTTTCGCCTATGTGCTGTGTTCGCTTGCTGCCAGCTCTAACCAGTCGGCTATGACCCAGCTGGTTGGGCGCATATTGCGGCAGCCCTATGCGCAAAAGACGGAAGTCGGTATGCTGGATGAGGGTTATGTTATCACCCACCATACCGAGACCAATAGCGTGGTGGCAGCTATCAAGGAAGGCTTGGAAAGAGACGGTATGGGTGATTTGGCCCAGTCAATTAGCGTAGAGTCGGCTGGAGCGGTCCAGGCTAACCGGTCCATCATCAGACGGAATCAGAAATTTGCTAATACGGAAATTTTCTTGCCCAAGGTATTGCGCGTATTGGGTGAAGACAAGGCTGAATTGGACTATGAAGCAGATATCCTGTGTGCGTTAGATTGGCAAGATCTAGATGTAACCGAGTTTACCCAGAGTGTTTCAGAGGATGCTCCGATAGTCGAAAGGCAATTGCGCAGAATTTGGCTTGAAGATGAGCAAGGGGTACGCAAGGCCGAGAGTACTTATATAGGTACACCGCTAGACAACAGGCAATTTGATTGTGTGTACGCAACGCAGTTTATATCCGATATTATTCCAAACCCTTGGCTTGCTAGAGAGACTGTAGGGCGGGTATTAGCAGGCTTGCACTCAAAAAAAATGTCAGCGGACCAGATTGGCAAGATGTCTGCCTTGATTAATGAAGAGTTACGCAAATGGCTATTGAAACAAAGAGACAGCAAGGCTGAGACATATTTCAGGAAAGAAGTAGATGCAGGGCGCATTCAATTCAGATTGAGAAGCGATGGTAGGTTGAATTTTGTAAATTGGAAGATGCCTGACAAGACCCAAACAGGGCAAACCTCAGGCTCTTCTCAACTGCTCAGCGGTACTGGCAGCGCATTAGAAAGAAGCCTGTTTTCGCCTATGTATGCAGGCGATATGAATACATCAGAGCAAGAAGTTGCAGTGTATCTGGACGGGCAGCAAGCAGTGCAGTGGTGGCACAGGAATGTGGCGCGCAATCATTACTTTCTTCAAGGTTGGCGCAGAGACAAAATCTATCCAGACTTCATTTGCTCAGTGCAGGCAAGCAAAGCGGGCAACGCTAAGATTTGTGTGTTGGAAATGAAAGGGGAGCATCTGGAAGGCAATACCGATACCACATACAAACAAGCGATGATGCAGTTGTTGACGAACTCTTTTGATATGGAGCAAGCGCAACGGGTAGGCGAGGTCAGCCTGCAGCTGGATGATACTATCAGCGTGCAGTGTGACTTAGTTATGTTTGCGCAGTGGAAGACTAAGTTGCCGCCCATCTTAGTGGGGAATAACTCTTCATAGAACCCATACTACAGCACAATAGGTATCGGGGCTGCGTTGGCTGGGGGGCAAGGATTCAACCTTGGTTAGCCTTTATGGCTAAGTTTGAGGTTGCTAGTGGATCGATTCAATGTTTCTGCAGCGTGGGAAAGTAGAGCAGCCCCAAAACTCGTCACCTGCATGTGGCCCCTGTTTCGCTGTACGTATTTTCATGATAGAGCCGCACCTTGAGCAGTTTTTCGAGTTGTCTTTTTCAGCAATAGTTTGCCGAACATGGGCTACATGTTCACGATTGCTTTTTAAGCCATTGGCAAATCTTCTCGCTTCAATGTAGTTGACGATGTCAGTAACTTCCGGGTCACTCAATAGCACTTTTTGATGGGCCTTCACGTATCTAATACAGCCGACGATAGAAGTCACATTGTCGGGCATGGGGGTTTTGATGGTGCTGTTGCTAGTAAAGACCACTATGGAAAAAATCATGTTAGAGCGCACGTTCAGTAGTGTTTCAAGCGCTTTGACATGTTTATAGTTTTGATGGATTGGGTTCTGAAACTGACTTCTGTGTCTAAAGAGTTGCTGTGTCCACTGCTTTTGATGAGGCGTGCCGAATATCCAGCCTTGCATATTTTTTGTTTCAATCACAAATATTCCGTATCGGGATACGATGATGTGGTCAATCTGAGTAGTGCCGTTCTCAGCGGGTAGCGTGATATTTGTCAGCAAATGATAGTCAGTATTCGGTAGCATGAATCTTATGGTCGCATTGACCCTAGATTCACCCCTTGATCCTTTAAGACTTTCAAACTGCGGCGATGCAATGGATGTATCGATGCCAATAGCCTTATTGACCCTAGATTCACCCCTTGATCTTTTACGCCTTTTAGACCGCGGCGATGTGATGGACCTAATGATTTCAATGACAATAGCTAAAGGGATTAGGAACCACAAGGTGCTCAAAATCTGATAAACGATTGGGGCTGCATCCATGGCTCAACTATCCTCGGCCAAAAGTGCTTTTGCAAGCGGCCGCTTAAGAACTAATTATAGGTACGGAAATTAGCTTGATGCATGCAATTTCTAATACAATAGGCTCAGGATTCTTTAGTGTGTATCTGTTTGCAGCATCCGTTGTTTAGGGTTGTATATAGAGGAGGGAGCAAGCGCGTGATCAGCTACAAGCAGGGGAACATACTAGATGAACCAGCGCAAGCCTTAGTCAATACGGTTAATTGCGTAGGCGTAATGGGGCGAGGCATTGCGCTAGAGTTCAAGCATAGGTTCCCCGAAAATTTCAAGTTCTATGCGCAAGCCTGTAAAAACGATGAGGTGCAGCCTGGTAGCTTGTTGGTCTATGAGACCGGTAGTTTGTACCCGCCTCAATATATTATTAACTTCCCCAGCAAGAGCCACTGGCGCGCAAAAAGCCGCATGGCAGATATTGAAGCTGGGTTGCAGGCGCTGGCCTATGAGATTAATAACCGTGGCATACGCTCTATTGCGATACCGCCTCTGGGTTGTGGGTTGGGTGGCTTGGATTGGTCAGACGTGCGGCCACGTATTGAGCATGCCCTTAAGGATATAGCCGATGATGTGCAAATCAGCGTCTTTGAACCCAGTACGGTATCAAGGCTGCATCAAGTTATGTTGAGTAAAGTTCGGCCTCAAATGACAGCTGGTCGGGCGGCATTATTGTTGCTGATTAATCGCTATCTGAGAGGGCTTATGGACCCCACTGTGACTTTGCTTGAAGTGCATAAGCTGCTGTATTTTATGCAAGAGGCAGGCCAACCCTTGCGGCTGCAATACAAAAAAAGCTGGTATGGCCCCTTTGCAGAGAATCTAGGCCATGTGTTGCGTGCGATAGAAGGCCACTTTACATTGGGTTATTTAGATGGCGGGGATAGCCCTAGTAAGCAGATTACGTTGCTGCCAGGGGCGGTAGAAGAGGCACAGGCCTATCTAAACACAGATGCTGAAGCTTATGCTCGGTTTGAGCGTGTGTCTAATCTGGTGGCTGGCTTTGAGTCGCCCGTGGGGCT
>JBPCXB010000080.1:0-2550 GCA_051008935.1 Gammaproteobacteria bacterium
GCTCTCTGTGTCGGTACTGGTGGCGAATTTGTAGCCTTTTTCGACCAGTTCTTGACGCAAACGGGCATGGTTTTCGATGACGCCGTTGCATACCAACAGCAGATCTCCTGCCTGAATGGGGTGGGCATTGATCTCGTACGGCTTGCCGTGCGTGGCCCATCTGGTGTGGGCAATGCCGATTCGCCCTGTGGACCGCTCAGCTCGGTAGCGTTTTTCCAGTTCGATGACTTTTCCGACCGAGCGCACTTGATGCAGCAGGTCGTCATCCCCTCTGACTGCTATTCCGGCAGAGTCATAACCCCTGTATTCCAGAATTGCCAAGCCCTCTAAAAGAATGGAGCTTACGTCCCGCTCGGCCGATATAGCAGCAATAATGCCACACATTAGGGTTTCTCTGCAGTGGGCTTACTGCGAATTCTGGTCTTTTTCAATTGCATGTTTTTTTGGCGCGCCCGAGTCACCGCCAGCTCTTCTTGCGCTACCGGTCTGGTGATCACCGAGCCTGCACCCACGAAAGCTCCTGCACCAATCTGCACGGGTGCTACTAGAGCAGAGTTTGAGCCTATAAAGGCATGGTCTCCAATCAAAGTAGCGTGTTTGTCTTTGCCGTCATAATTGCAGGTGATGGTGCCCGCCCCCAGATTGGCGGCCTCACCCACCTTGGCATCGCCCACATACGACAGGTGCGATACTTTTGAACCCTGCCCCAAGCTGGTATTTTTGAGCTCTACAAAGTTTCCGACTAAAGCGTCAGACCCGACCTCTGAGCCCGGGCGCAGTCGCGCATAGGGGCCTATCTGCGCGCGGGCTGCCACTTGTGCGCCTTGCATCCAGCTAAAAGCCTCTATCACGGCGCTCTCTGCTATATAGCTGTCTTTGATGACACAATAGGGCCCAACACGCACCCCTTCTTCTAGCGTTACATCGCCTTCCAGCACAACGCCCACATCCAGAAATACATCCCGACCTGCCTTAATGTTGCCTCTGATCTCGATGCTGGAGGCGTTGGCAATTGTGACACCGACTTGCATCAGCTTCTCTGCCTGTAAGGATTGCCAGTAGCGCTCTAACGTCTGTAATTGGCTGCGGTCATTCGCACCCATGAATTCATCTGGGTTGGTAACTATCAGCGCTTCAACCCTGTTACCAGCGGCGCTGGCTTTTTCTACTACATCGGGCAAGTAGTATTCTTGGGTGTTGGCATGCGAGTCTGTCTGCTCAAGCCAAGCTTTCAGATTGACTCCATCGGCAACTAGAACGCCGGTATTGACTTCGGTAATCTGCTGCTGCTGCTCGGTCAGATCTGCCTCTTCGACCACCCTGAGAACGGCATCGGCATTATCCCGCAAGATGCGCCCATAGCCTGACGGCTTTGCGAGGTCCATACTGAGCAGAGCCAGGCTGTCGGGCTCCCAGACGCGCATCAATTGCTCCATAGTCTCTGCCTGTAGCAAAGGTACATCTACAAATAGGCTGACCACTGCACCTTTCAGCGCTTTTTGACTCAACTCATTTAATGCGCACAGGACGGCATCGCCGGTGCCTCTGGGTTTAGGTTGTAACACCCACTTGATTTGCTTGTGTTCTGGGCCGACCGCTTCTTTCAGCAAATCCACATTGTCGCTAGAAGCGACGACGCAGATAGACATAGGGCCTTCAAGCGAATGCAACATTTCGACCAGATGACTAATCAGCGGTTTACCGCCTAGCAGCTGCAATCCTTTGGGGGTGGCAGAGCACATACGGCTGCCTAGACCAGCAGCCAGTACTACCGCAGTGGTCGGCTGTTTCCGGACCCGTGTTGGTTTAGAAGTAGCCACTACGAAACCGCTTAAGCCTTACGGCCTTTCAGGGCGGATGCACGGCGCAATGCCTGCAATTGCCCTAGCAGAGCAGCCAGTTCAGCGCGTACGGCTGCCTGACGAAAACCGTCCTGTTGTGCTTCGGTTCGCCTGCTATCCAGATGCTGCTCTAGCTCTTGATAGTCCAACTTATCGGCATGGACTGCCACATCTGCCAACAGCGTCACACTGTCTGGCTGTACTTCCAGAATACCGCCTGACACATAAAAAACGGCTTTTTCACCGTCGGGCTGGCGCACTTCCACATAACCCGGGGCCAGTTCAGACAACAGCGGGGCATGGCCTTTTGCGATACCCAACTCGCCTTCTGAGCCGGTTGCAGTTACAAATTCTGCATCACCCGACCAGAGCGCTGCTTCCAGATTGACCAGATGAAACTTCATGGCGTCAGTCTACCCTTACCTGAAAGAACGGTATACGCGATATACATGGGTCTGTCAGTCGGTTCATGATAGCGTGCGCGCTTTCTCGGACGCTTCATCGACGCTACCCACCATGTAGAAAGCCTGCTCAGGCAAGTCGTCTAATTCGCCATCCAAAATGGCTTTAAAGCCCTGCACCGTATCTTTAAGCGACACATATTGACCGGGCTGCCCGGTAAATATTTCTGCCACAAAAAATGGCTGCGACAAGAATCGCTCAATTTTGCGTGCTCTGGCTACCGCTTGGCGGTCTTCTTCTGACAATT
>JBPCXB010000081.1:0-23249 GCA_051008935.1 Gammaproteobacteria bacterium
TATTTACAACGATGACAATGAGCTGTGCGGCCCCAATGAAACGGGTGAACTGTATGCCCGCCGCAAAACCAGCCCGCAATTTACTTACCAGAACAAAGACCAAGCGCGGCGCGAAATCGACCGCGATGGTTTTATTACCAACGGTGATATCGGCATGCTGGACGAAGAGGGGTATCTGTTCATCATGGACCGTAAAAGAGACATGATTATTTCCGGTGGCGTCAATATCTATCCGGCCGAAATTGAAGCGGTGTTGCTGCAACACCCTCACATAGCAGATGCAGCTGTTTTTGGCATCCCAGATGATGAGTTTGGCGAGGCCATCTGCGCCTATGTGCAACCACACAACGCGGTGTTAGACGAATCGGAGCTGCGTGCTTGGATTGAAGAGCGGTGCGGTCGGTTTAAGACACCGAAGACTATTCGCTTTAGCGAGCAACTGCCCCGAGAAGAGACCGGCAAGATTTTCAAGCGCAAGCTTAGAGAGCCGTTCTGGGAGGGGCGCGAAAAGAAAATCTAGCAGCGTGTCAGCCAGAGGGAAACCACCTCTGCCACACTGACAGCACAATACCCCCTACAATCAAACTCACAGTTGCTACCAAAAACTGGGTGATGTAAGGATGTTTTTGCACCCAACTCTGTTTCGATTGCACTTCAAGCTCTGAGATCTTATTGTTGTGTATCCTCACCTGTCTGGCCAAGTCTTGTATGGCGGGGAATGGGTTATTCAGGACTTCCTTCTCTACTTCTGAAGTATCATTGGTGGTAATAGCAAACCGCGCTAGCGATCTATGCAGGTCGTCTTCGTCAGCCCTGCTCATCTTCCACCATCTTTTTGTACGAGTCTCGGATCAAGCTATTTGGGATGGTCAAGCCGTGCGGCAAGTCTTCAGTATCACTCAGGTGTTTGTCGGCAATCTGATGCCAGGGCGAACCCACCCGATGCGTGAGAGCAGTCATCTGGCCTCCGTATAGCTGGCCATAGCGCTGATAAATCTTTTCTAAAAACTCTTCAACCGCTTGCGGCAAAACAACGATTTCGGCTCCGGTTTCGTTGGGGATGGTTGCTGCGTTGCTCTTGATGCTTTTTCTAGCGTGATATAGGGTGGGGAAAACAGGCCCCAGTTGCCAAGCTTCTGGTTCTTCATTGATTAAGGCTTGATCTGTTAATCCCAAATACCATCCGTGCGCAAAATAGAGCAGTTTTTGCAGCTCAACCTTATAGATGGGCCCGTGCCGAGCCAGAAAAAAATTGGCGATTTGTATTGCACTGTAAGACATGGCTCTCCCTTTTTCTGCAGCTATGTCAGTATAGTATACAGCCGGATTGCTATTCAAACAGGTCGGGCTGCTGCTCGGCTATCATGTCGTACAGAGGTTGAAAGCTGGCCCAACAAGCCAACTCACTGCCTACCGTTTCACGTGTTTTGATCGCGATATCGTGCGGGATGCTGATGGGCTTGTGCCCGGTAGCTTCTGCCAGCAGTTGCGACTTGCAACATTTATCCATGGAAATAAAACGCCACACTGCTTCATCTACGCTTTTACCTGTAGTCAGCAGACCATGATTTTGCAGGATGCAGGTTTTTTTATCGCCTAATGCGGCGGCAATGGCATCGCCATAGCTAGTATCTAACACTACGCCGTCAAATTCTGAGAACAGTGCCTGCTGTTCATAAAATGCACAGGCATCCTGAGTGATGGGGTCCAACAAGCGCCCCATGGTTGAAAAGGTGCGTCCATATACGGAGTGCGAATGGGCAGCGGCGTTGAGTGCTGGGTGCTGGCTGTGCAGTCGGGAGTGGATGGCAAAAGCGGCTGCGTTGACGGGGCGATTGCCCTGAATGACTTCACCGTCGTGGTTGACCAACAACAGGTCCGATACTTTCAGCTGGCTAAAGTGCAAGCCAATGGGGTTGACCCAAAACAGGTCTGCATGCTCAGGGTCTCTGACGGTGATATGGCCTGCGACCCCTTCGTCGTAGCCAAAATAGGCAAACAGCCTAAAGCCTACTGTCAGACGCTCCAACTGATAACGCCGTAGATCCCGTACGTCTTCTATGATGATTGGGTGCAGGCTGCCCTTTTCTTTTGCCATTTTTTTGCCAGCCCATACGTCTAGCTGTACTGCTGTCTCTGCCATGATATTCTCTCTTCAGTATGCGTTCAGGGTTTGTTACCTGTCTTCAGATGACTGTAGCTAATACTTTACTGGTTTGTCAATTTGCTGATTATTTTGCGGGAGTCATTGGCGGCTGTGCCGAAAATGCCTTTAGCCATCAATGAGGTTTCACCATCCCGACGCTGTTGATAGATGTGCACACGCGCCTCTTGCACGTCTAGATTATCGGCCTCGGCACTGGCCGCCATTTCAATCAAATGGCAGGCTAGTTTGTGATCGCCTGCATCTGACAGCGCCTGCGCCCTCTGACACAGGGCATAAGCCCCACCAGATAGAGCAGCCACTTCCTGCGCCAGCGCATCAAAAGGGGCTGGTTTAAGGTGCGAAGGGTTGCCGTCATACCAGCCGCCATACAACCGCCATATATTGCGCACCACAAATTCAGGTTCATCATAAAGGGGGCGTAGCCAAGGCTTTTCTAATTCGTCAGCCGGTACTTTGACCTGATGCAGCAGGTCATCCAGAGTCGCACCTTGATTCATCAGCTCCAAGCTGTCTTTGACCAGAGTCTCCAGCACTGTGGCAATATTGTTCAGCACCATGTGAATGCGTTCTTTGCCAATAATTGGCAGCCCATGAGCGGGAAGCAGTATTTCGGGGCTCTTAGCCAGCATGCTTCTTAAAGCCGATGCCCACTCAGCAGGGTAACGCTGTACTTTTTGCGGATTGCCGCAGTTGGGAAAGTTCCAGATGAAGAAGTCCCCTGCGCAAATCGCTTTGGATTTGGGGATCCAAGCCCAGGTATGGTCGTCGGTCTCTCCTTTGGAGTGGTGCAGTTCTATTTCCAGTCCGCCCACATTCAGGCTCATCTCTGAACGATAGGTCAGATTGGGCTCCACTACATCTGGCGGTACAAAGTACTGCCGAGTATACATAGGCGGAACCTTATCTGTCATGCGCGAAGCGCCGGACTGGGGCTGGTCAGATTGTGCGCCGATGCCGTAGCCTCTGGTGGTAAAACCTTTGAATTGGCGATTGTTGACGGCTTGATTGTAGCCATCTGTCATCCGGTAACGGTGGATGCGATCACGCACTCGGTCGTGGCCAATAAAACAGGGGTCAGGGCCAGAACCCGCTCTGGCATCTGCCAAAAAAGAACCACTGCCGCCGATATGATCGAGGTGCCCGTGGGTATAAACCACGGTATGGAAGGGTGATTTGCTCCAGCGGCGGATGGATTCAACCACAGCCTGCCCGGTACCTGCACCACTGGCGTCAAATACCACCAAACCAGCATCGGTTGAAAATAGCACGCTGTGTGAAAAGGATTCGACCACTGCGATGCCATTACCCAATTCCGACAGCTCTTGGCTAATGCGATTAATCGGTCCCTGCAAATGGTCGGTACTGCCGGTATCCACCACTTGAGATGATAAAGCAAACAAATCAGCCATACATTCCGCCTCCAAATAAACTGGGTTCCGAGTAAGTTATTCTAATGAGCCGTCCCTCATTAATACCTGCTACTGCACCAGAAGCCTGAAAATCAAGAGGAAAGAGCCTGTAATTGCACTTTCAAGCTGGTGATGCGGCTGTCTGCTTCTTCAAGCTGTGCAGTCACGGATGCCACCAGTTGCTCCGGCGCACGCTGCGCAAAATTGGGGTTGGCTAGCTTCGCACGCCAGATCGCAGCGCCTTTCTCAAGGCGGGCCATTTCGCTTTCTATGCGGTTGCGTTCTGTGTCAGCGTCGACGGCACCACCGGTATTTAACAAAATCTGCAGTTCGCCCAGAGCGGTCTGCGCCAGGCCAGCAACCTGATGGTTTTCTCCAGCGGCAGTTGGGGCCGAACCCTGCTGATACTCAGGCGGATGCACTTTGGCCAGAGAGCAGATCAAAGTCTGATGCTTCTCAAGGCGCTGTTGTTGCTCTTGACTGCAATCCGCAATCGACCAGTGCACGACCTGAGCCGGATGCACCTGGTGCTCGGTGCGCATCTGTCTGATTTTGCTGACTATAGCCGACAGCCATTCAAACTGGCGCACGGCTTCTGCGTTCTGATAATGCGCCCTAGGCTCAGGATAAGAAGCCAGCATCAGGCTATCAGCGGGGGTAGGTAACGCCCATGGAGCCACTTTCTGCCACAACTCTTCGCTGATAAAGGGCATAAAGGGATGCGCCAGCCTCAGTATTTGCTCCAGAACCTGTACCATGACTGACTGGATTTCCAACACCCGTTCTGATGCTGCATTGCTTTCTAATTCTGCTTTCGAGCATTCCAGATACCAGTCGCAAAATTGATGCCAGATGAAGTGATACAGAGCTTGACTAGCCCAATCGAGCCGGTAATTATCCAGTGATTCCCGCACTTTAATGACGGTAGCATTCAACTCGGACAGGATCCAACATTCAGCCAGGCCCGAGCTTTTCTGTGTCTGAATGAAGGCATGAATCGATGCACGGTCTGCACTGGCAACGCGCTGTTCGACCAGACGGGCGGCATTCCAGATTTTGTTGCAGAAGTTGCGATAGCCTTCTATCTGCGATGTGTCGAAGTTGATATTGCGGTTGGTAGTAGCCAGAGCACAGAAAGTGAAGCGCAACGCATCTACCCCGCAGGCTTTCAGCCCGGACGGGTAGTCCTGACGGGTGGTTTTGATGATTTGATTGCGCATCTTGGGCTGCATTAACCCATGGGTACGCTTGGTAATCAGATCCTCCAGCCCAATGCCCTCAATCAAATCGATGGGGTCCAGAATATTGCCTTTGCTTTTAGACATTTTCTGGCCTCTGGCATCGCGTACCAAACCGTGCACATAGACCTTTTCAAAGGGAACGCGCCCCTGAAAATGCTGGCCCATCATGATCATGCGCGCCACCCAGAAAAAGATAATATCGAACCCAGTGACTAATACGCTGGTTGGATAGAACCGATTGACATAGCTGCTGTTATCTGGCCATCCCAGTGTGGCAAAACTCCAAAGAGCCGATGAAAACCAAGTATCCAACACGTCGTTATCCTGACGAAGAGCACCGGTATAGCCATCGGCCTGTGCCTGTATTAGCGCTTCTTGCTCGCTGTGGGCTACATAAATCGGCTGCTCGCCTTCGGTATCCCCTGCAGATGCCTCGGCATGATCGGTATGATCGGTATACCAGGCAGGAATCCGATGCCCCCACCACAGCTGCCGGCTCAAGCACCAGTCTTGAATATTATTCAACCAGTCTAGGTAGGTGTTTTGCCATTGCTCGGGGATGAAATCGACTGCGCCGGTGTGTACTGCATCTATACCGGCTGTTGCCAGATCGTCCATGCGCATGTACCATTGCCAGGTCAGCATCGGCTCCAAAACAGCTCCTGATCGATCCCCTCTGGGTAATACGTAAGTGTGCGCAGCCACAGAAACCAACAACCCCTGTTGCTCCAAATCTGCTACGATGCGCTTTCTGGCTTCGTAGCGATCCAGACCGCTGTATTGAGCAGGGGCTTGATCAGTGAGGCTGGCGTTTGAATCCATGAGTACCAGCAGCGGTATGCCGGCGTCTGGGTGTCTCTGATAGACCTCGTAATCATTGAAGTCATGTGCAGGGGTGATCTTGACGCAGCCGGTACCGAATTCCGGATCGACATGTGGGTCGGCAATAATCGGAATGGCGCGCGGCGGGTTGGTCATCGGCACCCAGACCCTCTGACCCAGCAGATCGTGGTATCTCTGGTCATCGGGATGCACCGCTATGGCGCCATCTACCAGAATCGTTTCCGGTCGAGTGGTAGCAATGACCACTCCTTTCTGGCCACTGGCTTGAGGTTCGACAAAGGGATATAGCACCCGATAAATTTTCCCTTGCTCTTCTTCTGATACCACTTCCAGATCCGAGAGGGCCGTTTGCAAAACCGGATCCCAATTGACCAGCTTTTGCTGGCGATAGATCAGCCCCTGTTGGTGCAAGGCAACAAAAGCCTGAGTGACTGCCTGACTGTAGTCTGCATCCATGGTAAAGCGTTCTCGACTCCAGTCGATACTGGCACCGAGTTTGCGCAGCTGCCGGCTGATAGTCCCTCCGGATTGCTCTTTCCATTTCCACACTCTGTCGACAAAAGCAGCGCGGCCGATCTGTTCTCGGCTGCTGCCTTCAGCTTCCAGCTGGCGCTCCACCACCATTTGCGTAGCGATCCCTGCATGATCGACTCCACCCTGCCAGAGCACATCTTTGCCCAGCATACGCTGATAGCGAATCAGGGTGTCCATAATGCTGACTTGAAAACCGTGCCCCATATGCAAGGTGCCGGTGATATTGGGGGGTGGTAGCAGGATACAGAATGCCTCTGCGGCTTCTGATGGTGCAGGTTCCCCAGATTCAACAGGCTCAACAGATCCTTCCGCAGGTTTGAAGTAGCCGTGCTGCTCCCAAATGCGGTACCATTTTTCCGTCATTTCAGTGGGGTTAAAGCTTTTGCTTATCTGATCGGTCACAGCAGCTATCCAGATCTTGGAGCGGCTTTAGAGCGCGCTGCAATTTTTTTGTTGGATACCGAAAAGCCCAAATGCTTTAGCCGGCTCAGATCTTGTCGGGCTCTTTGGTGCTGTTCGCCGCCATCGGTATTGACCACATAGTGCGCATGCGTGAAACGTGCGGCAAAGTCTGGCAGTGAGGCGCCCGGAGCTACAACCAAAGCGTCTCTTTGTTCTGAGTCGTAAGGCAGCTGTGCCGCACAGCTCAACAGAACTGGAGTATTTGCAGGGGCAGGTACACTAGCCTGTATGGTTTCCGGCAGGCACTCATGTGCAATGAAGCTGTAGGGCGAAAAATCCCACAGGGCGGCATCCAGCCTCTGCATCTGGGTTGCGTCTGCACAAAATACCAGCACTTTGGCTGCCTCCATATAGGCTGCTGCCACAACACGGCAGCAATAGTGCTCCAACTCAGCTAGAGGGAATGCTTGTTCGGTAGCGTGATAAAAAGTGGCGGCCATCAATTGGAGACAGCACCGTCCTGACTGTAAAAATGGTTCAGTAAGAACTCAAGCAGGAGCCCCACAGGTCGTCCAGTAGAAGCACGGCTGGTCCCGCCTTTATGCGCTGTGCCGGCCACATCCAAATGCGCCCAAGAGCGGTTGCCCACGAATCGCTGCAAGAAGCAAGCGGCTGTAATGCTGCCTGCTGCACCGCCACTGCTGATATTGGCAACATCTGCATAGCTCGTCTTAAGCAATTGGTTGTACTCCTCCCACAACGGCATTCGCCAGGCGCTGTCGCCACTTTTGTCTGAAGCTGCGAGCAGTTTGTGTGCCAAAGAATCATCATTGCTGTACAGCCCTGATGCTGTATGCCCCAAGGCCACCACACAGGCGCCAGTCAGGGTGGCAATATCGATCATGATATCCGGGTTGGAGCGCGCAGCCCAAGTCAAAGCGTCGCACAAGATCAGCCGCCCCTCTGCATCTGTATTCAAAATTTCTACTGTTTTACCTGACAGGCTGGTCACTACATCGCTGGGACGGGTCGCACAGCCACTGGGCATATTTTCGACTGCAGCCACAACGCCGTCTACATTAATGGGGGGGCGCAATTCAGCCAGCGCACGCATAACGCCCAGTACCGCTCCAGCACCAGACATGTCGTATTTCATATCTGCCATGTTGGCCGAAGGTTTCAACGAAATACCGCCTGTGTCGAAAATAACTCCCTTGCCTACCAAAGCACAGGTAGCTGCTGCACTGCCGCCCTGACGGTACTTGAGGCGAAACAGAAAAGGGGGTTGGGTGCTGCCTTGGGAAACAGCCAGCAGAGCGCCTGCCTTCTCTTGTTCCAAATCCTGTTGGTTCAATAGATCCAGCTCGAAGCAATCGTAAGTTTCTGCCAACTGTCTGGCTGTATTTGCCAAATACGCAGGAGTACAGATATTGGGTGGCAGGTTGCCGAGTTCACGCGCCATATTGATGCCCACACCAATGCCTGCACCCCGAGAAGCACCAGCACGCTGGCTGCTGAGTTCGAGTGAATCATCGGACACAATCAGGCTGACCTGTTTAAGGGCCAGAGTTTGATCGGCATCGTTGTCGGGATTTTGCTGTGCCGAAAGGGTTTGCTTATATTTATAGCAAGCCTGCTCTAAGGCGCTGGCCATATTCTGCATCAGCCACTGGGCTTCGATACCTTCAGGTAGCTTTTCTGGTATGGATAGAGCGACTGTTGGCGCACGGGTTGCAACCACTGCATGGGCAAGCTGGGTCAATGCTTTCAGGCAGTGCCGCTGAATCGGTAGGTTTGGGCTGGTGCCCAACTGGCAGAGCAACAATTGCTGAGCCGCTACTGCATCCGGCGCCAATGGCAAATGGACGGGTTTCTGCCCCGATCCAAATTGCTTCAATGCTTGCCGCAACGAGTCCGATTCAGTCAATGCATCCAGGATAGCGTCGTTCGGGCCAATCAAAAGCGCCAGACAATCTACTTTTAGAGACGATAGCGAGGCGGTGGGGGAGTGAATGACTTCAATAGTGAGGTAGGGGTTCATGTCTGATATTTGCTGGTTACCCGTTTCAGCGCATAATAGCAAGAAAAAGCCTCAACTGCAATAGCCAGTGACTCTCTACCGTTACCTTTTGAAACAAATTGCGCGTTCGGTCAGCAATATTCTGATTGCAGGCACACTGGTTATCTTCGCTGCACGGCTGTTGCAGTACTTTCAGAGCGCCTTTGACGGACGCCTGGAAATTACAGCAGCGCTGTTGGCTACGGTGCTGCGCCTACCGGAATTTCTGTATTTATTTTTACCTTTGGCTTGGCTAGCTGGCAACTATATCACTCTGGCCAACATGTGGGCCAATAACGAACTCTATACGGCCATTTTTTCAGCTGCCGACGAACGCCGCATTGTTGCCACGCTACTGGCTGCCGGTACTTTATGCGGTTTGATAACTGCCAGCCTCTCCATCTGGGTCATCCCCACAGCCAACCAGCAGGCTGAGCAGGTTCTGCTAGAAAGCAAGGCCCGCAGTGCTTTTCTGTTTCTGGAAGCCGGGCGCTTCCACTCTTTAGGTAACGGCTGGCAGATCAATATTGGATACAAGCAGGGAGACGATTTTCTGCTGCCTGTTTTCGTCAAAACCCGCCGAGGTAATGGGGTGGAGATACTACAGGGCTCCCAAATGCATCTGGAGCTCTGTGATAATTCCGTGCTGAGCGCGTGCACGCCGCAATTGAATTGGCCTTCGGGAGCCGTACATACGCAATTTTCGGCTTCAGGCGCACTCCAGAACCAATTCAACAGCACTCAAATGAGCATCCCTCTGCAGGTCAGCAAGCCGAGCGGATCCCGCCCCCAATCCTATCCCACCGACACAGATTCTCTAAACATATGGCTGCAATGGCATTTCGCCACGCCTTTGATGTGTCTGATAGGGCTGCTACTCGTCTGGCCTGCTGCTAAAGTGGCGCCGCGCCAACGGGCTTTGAGTTGGTTGCCCATTATCCTGCCGTTGATTTTGTTTTATACCGGCACTATCGTCCATTTCTATAGCGAACTCAGACAACTCACACAGCCTGCGAGGTTTGCGGGCATCTGGGGGGCACACGGCTTTTTTCTTGCTCTGGCCCTGTTCATTCTGATTGCACGCCACATCAATACCCGAAGGTTTTTGAAGCCGGGTTTACTCGGTGCCCCAAAAGCGCAGACCCGCCCGACAGATACGAACAGCGAGCAGAGATGACGCTACCTCAGCCTAAACCTCTGTTGCCACACTGGTGGCGCTCTATGGAAATGGGCGTCTTGCGCACGATTCTAGTGGTGTTGGTGGCGATCATCGGTTTGGATATACTCTTTGGTTTGCTGGGGGCATCCGCATCCGATCCAGTCGGCCAAAGATTGGAACAAGTCTTAGATGGACTCCCCGAGCGCATACGCAGCCTGCTATCTGAAGCCTGTTTGATTGGGACCATCTGGTATCTGGGCCTGCTGGCGCAAAAGAACGAGCTGGTGGCCATGCGCTCTTTAGGTGTCAGCAATCTGCGCATTTGCCTGAAAGCTACGTTGCCGACTTTATTGCTGACATCTGTGGTGACCGTTGGCTCTGAATACCTGACTGATGAATCGCATCTGGCTGAACAGCATCTGAGACTGCAGCAATACCAATGGCTGCCCGAAGAACGTTTGCTGATCCATAGCAAGACCTGCGGCGAGCCCATGTCTTGGTGGCGCTTTACAACCGACGAAGCCAGCACATTGACGCGTTGGGGTCATGCCAGTAGCGGTTGCTACCAGAATACGCTCTGGCATCTGCAAAACGCTACCGTATGGGAGGCAAATACCGCAGATAGTACTGGGCCAGTACTGCAGCCCCAAACGCAGCTAGCCAGCCCCCATCAACGCATTGCATCCCATCAGTATGAACCCAGCCGCATGCGTATCCGCACTCTATTCCAGCAGGTCCAGCAACTGTCCCCTAGCCGTTACCGAGAGAAAATCGAACTGGAGCTGTTCAGGCGGCTGATTTTGCCCTTGAAAATCTCTCTACTTATTCTGCTGGTATCTCTGATTCCTCTGGGCATGAGTAGAGATTCAACTGCTGGCAGCCGGTTAATGCTCGCCCTGGGTCTGGCGCTGGCGTTTCATTTACTGGAAGTGCTGCTGCTGGTAGTAGGAAAAAGCATCTCTCTGCCAACTGTCATTATTGCGCTTTTGTACCCTATGGTTCTTATGCTCTGTTATCGCCTGCTCAGCCGCAGGTACTAAGCAGCATGGGCATCATCTGTGCCGCACCAGCTGCGTTTTGCTGAGCCAATCCTGTAAGCTGAGCCTCTCTGGCGAAATCAGGCCATACAGCCAACCGAGCACAACCAGACACAGGCTGGCAACGAAGAAGCGCATTAGGCATTGATAACCCGTCACGGCACCCTGCGATCTGGAACTAATGCGAAAACCCCAAGCACGCTGGCCGATAGTCTGCCCTGAATAGCGCCAAGAAATACAGAAATAGGCCATTTGCAAGCTCACCCCGAGCAAAAATATCAAATAACTGGACGCACTATTCGGTTCGGCACCTTTGCCGAGCATCAAAGTCACCAGAGCCGCTGCAAGCCACCACAAAGCAAAGACCAGCATCAGGTCATAAACAGCTGCCAGCATCTGACGCCACAGCGGGACAGCGCTCAAGGCAATCTTGTTAGGCAATCTCTGAGCCCCTCATGCCGATACAACCAGGCACAATGGCGTCGTGACAAACACGGACACGAACACAGGCTTCAACAAGTTTCAGCAAGTTTCAACAATTGGTATAGTTGCTGCTTCTGCACAACTGTGCCTGACGCCAAGTGCGGGCACGTTCTTCTGGGTTCAGTTGGTTTGCAAGCTTTCGGATCATTCGGGTCAGCGGCCTCTGCGCATTATCAAAAGCAAGCCTGAGCCACATGTATGCTTTGATTGGATCAGCTGCCACGCCCCGTCCATGCGCATAGAGAAGCCCCAGGTTGTATTGCGCACGGGGGTGTCCCAAGCGGGCCGCCTTGCCATAGGCTTGGTAAGCCGCCTCTTGATCGCTGATTCTCTGACTGCTACCATGCAACAAACCCAACTGATACCAAGCATCTGCATTGCCAGCCTCAGCAGCTTTCTGATACCATTGCCTGGCCTTAGCTAGATCTTTGTCTGGCGCACTGGTATAGTAATTCCCCGCCTGATACTGAGCCTGCACATTGCCGGCTTCAGCAGCTTTAAGATACCAAAGAATAGCCTTGGAGCGATCGTTCTGCGCACCGTATATTTCTGCAATATGAACAAAGGCGGCCTCAATGCCTTGGCGGGCTGCTCTTAGGTACCATTTCAGCGCCAATTTTTTGTTTTCTGGAGCGCCAGTCCCCTGTTCATAGGCTTGCGCTACCTTGAACTCTGCCTGCGCCAAACCCTGATTCGCAGCTTGCTGATAAAAGGAAACGGCCTGCTCGATATCCTGCAAAACACCTGCACCATTTTCATAAGCCCAGCCCAGATTGTATTGCGCCTTAGCATCTTTTTGCTCTGCTGCCTGATTCCACCAGTACACCGCCTGCGAATAGCTCTGAGGCACTCCCCGACCCAACTGATACAACAGACCTAGGTTAAATTGAGCGCCAACTGCTCCGGATTCTGCCGCCTGACGCCATGCCACAGCCGCCTGCTGGTAATTCTGTGCCTGGTATGCTTGCTGACCACGAATCGCCCAAGAATCTGCATCGCTCTGCGCTTCAGCTATAGAACCTAACCAAAACACAGGCACCATAAACAAAAGTAAATACCGCATACAATATCTCAGATCTAGCTATATGATTCGTTAAATTTCTATTAGTTCGTAGAGCATCCTAAAAACTCTAGAGTTCCATACATCCCTGATGGAATTTCTGAGATATATTGAGGATGTACCTATGAGTAAATTCGTGAGTGGATTCGATAGCCCACCGCTAACAGAATGCACAACTATCTTTTCATTTTATCAACCGTACTGACTGCTTAAATCTAAACATGCGACCCATCACCCTACCGCAATGGCGCACCCCCCACATTCCACTCTTTGGTCACCCCCCCGGGCTATACGTGCTCTTTGCCACCGAAATGTGGGAGCGCTTTTCGTTTTACGGCATGCGCGCACTGCTGACGCTTTACCTGACCAAACACTTTATTTACAGTGATTCGCATGCGTCAGGGATTTTTGGCGCTTACGCTGGGCTGACCTATGCACTGCCAGTACTGGGCGGTTTTCTGGCCGACCGCTATATGGGCGCACGCCGCGGAGTCATTTATGGTGGGATCCTGCTCTGCCTAGGGCATCTAGCCATGGCCTTTGAGGGAGTACCAGCTGTACAGGCAATTGATGGCAGCGTCACTCGGGATCATACTGCAGAAGCAGTCCTGTTTTTGGCGCTGGCGCTGATTGCAACTGGAGTTGGCTTTCTGAAACCCAATATTTCAACTCTGGTA
This sequence comes from Gammaproteobacteria bacterium, assembly GCA_051008935.1. GTDB lineage: Bacteria > Pseudomonadota > Gammaproteobacteria > JBPCXB01 > JBPCXB01 > JBPCXB01. The sequence goes on from JBPCXB010000081.1 coordinate 13,072, forward strand.
GGCAGCCTGTATCACCAAGCGGACAATCGTCGAGACAGCGGCTTCACTTTGTTCTACATGGGCATCAATATCGGCGCCTTTGTCGCTACCCTAGCAGTCGGCTATCTGGGCGAAGAATACGGCTGGAGATACGGGTTCGGGCTGGCTGGAATCGGCATGATAATCGGGCTTGCCGTATTTCTCTGGGGTCAAAAGCATCTCAACAATCAAGGTGCAGCGCCGGATGAGGAACTATTAAAAAAGCCCCTTCTGTTTCAATTCACTCGCGCTCATCTGATCTATGCTTTCGGCGCCGTACTGGTGGTAGCCAGTTGGTACCTGCTCCAGTTCACTCAAGTAGTAGGTATCGGGATTTTTCTGACCCTGCTAGCCACCTACCTCTATCTGCTTATTGACAGCCTGTTGCATTGCACAAGAGCCGAAAGAGCCCGCCTTCTGGTGGTGTTGATACTCATCTTTTTCTCGGTCATTTTCTGGTCTCTGTTTGAACAGGCTGGAACCTCAATGACGCACTTTACCGATCGGGTAGTAGATCGCACGATCTGGGGCGTCGAACTCAAAACCTCTAACTTCCAATCGCTAAACCCGGCATTCATTATTCTGCTTGCGCCACTTTTTGCAGGTTTCTGGGTGTGGCTGGCGCACAGAGGCTGGGAGCCAGGGCTGCCGGTGAAATTTGCACTGGGCATCATTCAGGCCGGTTTGGGATTCTGGATGCTGGTGATCGGCATCAATATGGGGCACATAGATGGCTCGGTCGCTGTTATCTGGTTGGCACTGGCCTATCTACTGCACACTACGGGTGAGCTCTGCCTGTCGCCAGTAGGGCTGTCCATGATTACCCGCCTAACAGCTCCGCGAATGGTAGGGTTGATGATGGGAAACTGGTTTTTAGCTACTGCATTCGCCAGTTGGCTGGCCAGCCAACTAGCAAAAATTGCAGCTATTGATGTGAGCGTGGTACAGCAAGGGGATGTGGAGCAAATGTTTACGACCTATCAGGATCTGTTTAACAGCCTGGGCTGGATGGGGCTGATATTCGGTGTCATTTTGCTGGCGTTAAATCCCATCCTGAAAAAAATGTCAGGAGGCTACTGAGTGCAGAGAAAGTACCTAATACGGCACTTTCTCTGACAGCAGATTTTTCTGCATATCCATTTTTTCCTGCCGCTTGAAAGGAAAAGGCCCTCTGAATTCCTCTTGCGAAAAAAGCGGGGATTGATCTGCATAGTGTGCATCGGCTGGGTTTCGCGAACTGCCGAACTGATGGATGGCGTAAATCTGTTGTTTCTTGCCCTTCCACTCTGCTATGATCGTCAAACCGTCACCGGCAACTGCAGACAACTCGCCAATATTAATGGGCTCAAAATGTATGGAGCGCAGTAAATCTGGCCCGCCGCCCAGAGGCCAGCTGGACTCTCCGCGATTCAGTCTGAGCAGGTTCCCCCAAGGAGTGGCCAAGGTTTGATACTGTTCCAGAAACTCACTTGCACAGCCTCTCATAGCAGGTACGAGCGCAAAGACTTTTCCAGCTGATACGGTACTGTGGCTGGCCTGTACCATGCAAATTCCCAAACCGGCCTGCGGATTATCGGCCTGAGTACCTAGATCCCATAGCAATAGTTCCCTCTGGGCATCTTCCAGCAAGCGCTCTCTGGGTTCAAAATCGGGTCCGATATGCGCGCGCCACGCCACATGCTCGTAATTCTTGGAATAGTATTTATCCAGTTTGATGGCCTTCAAACGCTCAAAATCCACCGGGCCAGACTGAGACAGAAGTTCGGAAACGCGCAACCCTCTGTTGTTGGTATGCGTTTCAATATTCCAATGCCGAGGAAACTGAAAAGGTTCCAGGTTGTCTCTTGGTGAGCTGACCAAAAACGGCGACTGGTTGGTACTGGCTAGCCAGCCAGACACCGGATTACGGATTTGCGGCAGCCGATCATACTGCACTAAAGGCAAGTCGATCCAGTCGCTATTGTTGCCGGGCAGATAGGGCTCTTCTTCCATGCCAGTAGGCCGCTCACGAATGTTAGCATTGTACAGATAATCAATGTTGCCCCATCGATCAGCATAGACAAAGTTCAGACTGGGCAAAGCACGGATTTTCATGGCGAGCTGCCACTCTTCTTGGGTCTGAGCCTTGTTCAGCCGGTACCACTGCTCAGCCTGCTGCAAATTGTCGATACCAGCATAACGAAGGGCAAAGACCCCTTCTTCCGTACGAAACACCGGCCCATGCTTGGAGAACTCCAGCTCTTCGGGCCAACTCAGATAGTAATTGCCGATGAGTTTGAAGGGTAAATCGATAGCTCTTACGGTCATATCCCACCATACACCATCCATACGATAGCGTCTGGAATTATCCGGATGCATCTCAAGCTTGTACCAGTCAATGAGTTGGGGTTTATTGACAGTCGCTCCCCATCCCAGATTCTTGCCCACACCCAGGTAGATAAAAGGCGAACCGGGGAACGTGCCGCCGTACATGTTCCACCCTTCTTCACTCTCAACATACATCTCATACCAAGAGAAGGGCCCTGTTAAAGGCTGGTGTGAATTAATCAGCAGCCGTGTTGCACCCCATCCACGCCCCGGTGCGATAGCGATAGCATTGGAGCCCGTTGCAAACTGCACCCCCAGATCGCCATCAATAGCATCTGCTATTACATCGCCCAAACCATAGAACATCAGCTGTTGAAAATGCATGGATGCCACTAGGTCTTCGCCACTGACGGGGTACAGGCTCTGATCCACTGCAGCAGGATGTTCGGCAGCAAAATAATTAAGCCCATCTGCATAACCTATCAAAACTTTTCTGACGGCATCCGGAAGTTGGGTCCATGTCGTCTCGGCCAGTTCATGAGACCGTAGCAAATGCACTAACCAATCCGTCTTAACACCGGACCAACCTTCTTGGCGCCCCATCTGCCCCGTGTGCAGCCGCAAACTTTTCTCGATATCCTCCAAAGCATCTGTAGCCTGAGCATAGGCAATACCAAAGGCGACATCCCTGTCACGGGCGCCGGAAATATGCGGCACCCCCCAATCATCTCGTTGGATATGAGCCAGATAGCGCTTCTGGTCTGCAGTATCCAGCCATTCAAGAGGGCTAAAGTCCAGCCTCTGAGCGTAGCCTAATACAGCATGACCCAGCCAAAAAACAAACAGAGCGGTCAGCATCAGACTGAATTGATAATGCTTTTGTAGCCAAATCAGCCAAGGGAATTTCTCTTTGTCTGGCAAGCGCACTTTGATCCAGTCCCAGATACGCACCCACACAGGCTCTATCAACTTCCAGATGATACCGAGGAATGTGGCCAGAAAAATCCATAGATAGCGCAAGATTGGCTGGATCAATTGCCACAGCCGGCTCGCGGCAATTTGGATCCAACTCCAAATCCGACTGATCGTGTCCTTGACGCTGCGATAGAACTCTACCAGTGCGTTTATTTGCTTCTTAAGATCAAATTTCATTTCATACTCGATCGAATTAATTCCAATTAACCACTTGCACCACAGACATCTACAGAAACCATCATGCAGGGGTCACTGAAAGTCTATAATAGCATCAGATTTTCTAGCCTAGTATAATAGGCTCCAGAAAAGCCTGCCAGTACGCTATTTCAAAACGTGTTGCGGGTCACTTGCCGGCCCATTTGCCGCAGTTGATCCCACGAATCCCCCAAATTCCACAAATCCGCCAACAGACCCTCATATTTTAGGAAAGCGATTTCCAATGACAAGATTCTGTTCCTTAATTCCCCTTGACTGAGATCGGAGAACCAGCCATGAATCATTCAGAAAATGCGGCCGTCGTCGTAGATAGTGTCAGAACAGGTTTGGCAAAAGCCATACGTGGCGGCTTCAACATCACGCGCGCCGATGATATGACTGCCTTTGTCATCCAAAAATTGCTAGAACGGAACCCCAGTCTCGATAAGTCTCAGATCGAAGATGTTATTCTTGGTTGCGGTAATCCCGAGGGCCCTCAGGGACACAACGTTGCGCGCAATGCAGCTGTGCTGGCAGGTCTGGATCTATCTACTGGAGGAGTGACCGTCAATCGCTACTGCTCATCAGGACTGCAAACCATAGCCATGGCAGCTTCGCAAATTCAAGCAGGTTGCTACGATTGCGTCATTGCAGGTGGAGTGGAGTCCATCAGCACCATGCAAGGCAACACCAACATGCACATGTACGTCAATGACAAGCTGAAAGATCAGGCGCCCGGCATCTACTACCCCATGGGAATTACCGCCGAAACGGTCGCCAAAAGATACAATGTCACCCGCGAAGCACAAGACGAATACTCTCTGTTGAGCCAACAGCGGACTGCTGCAGCGCAAGAGCAAGGCTACTTTCAAGACGAAATTATGCCCATGAAAACCCGCATGCTGCTGCATAACAAAGAAACAGGAGCATCCAAAGAAGTAGATTACGAAGTAGTCGGCGATGAATGCAACCGGCCCAGCACCACATTAGAGGGGCTGGCGTCACTGAAGCCGGTATTCGACCCTGAAAACGGTTCTGTGACGGCTGGAAACTCATCGCAGCTCTCAGACGGTGCATCTGCCACTCTAGTTATGAGCCAGAAAAAAGCAGAAGAATTGGGGCTGAAGCCTCTGCTGTATTTCCGCGGCTTTACAACCATGGGCTGCGAGCCTGATGAAATGGGAATCGGACCTGTGTACTCCATCCCTAAACTGCTGAAGAACTATGGACTAAATCAGGACGATATCGATCTGTGGGAGCTGAATGAAGCCTTCGCATCTCAGGTCGTCTATATCCGCGACAAACTGGGACTGGATCCGGAAAAACTCAACGTAAACGGCGGCTCTATTTCCATTGGCCATCCCTTTGGCATGACTGGATCGCGCCAAGTCGGCCATCTGGCTAGAGAATTGCACAGACGCGGCGGCAAATACGGTATCGTCACTATGTGCGTTGGTGGTGGTATGGGAGCTACTGGCTTATTTGAACGCGCCGTCTGAGCGGACTGTTCCAATATAAACACCTCCTTTGAAGCCAGCTACGCTGGACTATCTGAGCCCTTTCACCGGCCAGCACTTCAAAAGCCTCTGGCAAATGCAACTCTATTTGCTTACAACGCCGAGCTAGCGCAAGAGTTACGCATCCCTGCGCATGCCGATGCCGCTCTATTGCTGGATTGGTTCAACGGCACACATGTGCCAGATGGAGCGCATCCTGTTTCTATGGCCTATGGCGGTCATCAATTCGGGACCTGGGTTCCTCAGTTGGGCGATGGACGCGGCTTGCTACTGGGTGAATTGCGGGACAGCAGCGGCAAGCTACAGGATGTACACATCAAAGGAGCAGGGCCAGGCCACTTCAGCCGAGGTTTTGATGGGCGCGCAGTGTTACGCTCTACGATCCGAGAATACCTCTGTAGTGAGGCCATGCACCATCTGGGTATCCCTACCACACGTGCCCTGTGCCTGATTGCTTCCGAGCAGCTGGTAGAGCGTGAAATACTAGAAAAAGCTGCTTTGCTGGTACGCATTGCCGAAAGCCACGTCCGATTTGGTACATTCGAATATTTCTATGCCCAACAAAATTCCCAAGCCATCGAAGAACTATTGCGCTACCTAGCTGGGCGCCACTTTGCCTCCTGGGCCGATCTAGACACACCAGATCTGGCTGTAGAAGTTCTCAAACAGGCTATTCTGGCCACGGCACGGCTGATTGCCCACTGGCAAACGGCGGGGTTTTGCCACGGTGTCATGAATACAGACAATATGAGCATCTTGGGCGAAACGCTGGATTACGGCCCTTACGCTTTCATGGACACCTACAACCCTAACTTCATCTGCAATGCCACCGACCGAGGCGGGCGCTACGCCTATAACCGCCAACCCTCGATCGGCCTATGGAACTGCGCTGCTCTGGCGGAAACATTTTCAGACTTGATTGCCGATACGCGCCGCCATGAATTGCTCGCGCTCTATGAGCCCGAATTCATGCGTTGCTATCTGCAGCAAATGGGTCTCAGATTGGGCATGGCAGATACAGGGCCAGAAGATCTGCCGCTGATCAGCGACTTTCTGACGCTGCTTGCCACATCAGAGCAAGATTATCATCTGAGCTTTATTGCGCTCCTCAATAAGCTACGCCACCCCGAGAAACCGATGGCTCTTGCAGATATCAAAGGCTACGACCAATGGGAGAGCCGCTGGCTAGAGCGAACAGGCATCCCTGACGCCACTAGCATCGCGCGCATGGATGCCAGCAACCCCAAAGTGGTGTTGCGTAATTATCGAGCGCAACTGGCCATAGAAGACGCCGAACAAGGCAATAGCGCCACCTTCGATCAATTGCTTCAGGCATTATCACACCCTTATGAAACGCCTTCGGCACCGGACTTATGCCAGCCGCCTCCGGCCAGTCTTGTGGGCCGAAGCCTGAGCTGCTCGTCCTGAACCTGTGAACGAATCAGCAATCATCGAGCGATTCTTTGCGCCTCTCGGCGGAGACGACTGGGCCCGACCTGGAGACGATTGCGCGCTCCTGACACCACCTGAGGGCAAACAACTGGTGCTCTCCATGGATACCTCTCTGGTTGGGGTCCATTTCCCGGCTGACTGTGCAGCTGAAGATACCGGTTGGAGGTGCTTAGCGGTAGCACTCAGCGATTTGGCCGCCTGTGGGGCTGATGCAGATTTCTGCTTGATATCTCTGTCCATCCCTTCTGTAGACACTGCCTGGCTCAGCGGCTTTACCCAAGGCCTGCACCAATGCCTGACCCGATATAACGTGCGTCTGGTCGGCGGCGATTTGACCTGCGGCAGTTTGGCGATCAGCGTGCAGGTAGGTGGATGGATCGATAACGGCTATTTTCTGCCTCGATCAGGTGCGCAAGCTGGAGATATTATTGGCGTCACTGGAGTGCTGGGGAAAGCAGCTATTGGACTGCAGTTGAGCCAAACCAATAGCCTCTCTTTGACAGGATCCCAAAAAGCGGATTGCCTCAACGCTTACCTGCGCCCCGAGCCGCAACTGCGCACCGGAAAGCTATTGAGTTCTCTCGCCAACAGTTGTATCGACTTGAGCGATGGTCTAGCAAAGGATCTGTCGCTGATCTGTCAAGCCTCAGGAACCGGTGCCGATCTACACTCGGCACGCATTCCCTGTTACCGCTTTGGCGACCGAGAAACTGCCCTAACACGGGCTATGGACGCCGGCGATGATTACGAATTATGCTTTTCAGTCGCACCTGAGAAACTGACAAAATTGCAGATCGATTGGCACAATATAGGTACCATCAGCGCCATGCCCGGCCTGCGACTAGACGGTACCACCTATACGGGATGTGGATGGGATGCGTTTAAGCAGTAACTGGATTCTAGCACCGGCAACACTGGGCGTAGGGTATTCTCCTGTGGCGCCAGGGACCCTCGGTACTTTGCTTGCCCTACCATTTGCATACTGGCTGCAAGCTTTATCTGTACCGGTACAAACGATGCTGATAGTACTCGCAATACCTGCTTGCATTGCCGTCTGCCATCAGGCTGAAAAATTGCTGCAACAAACCGATTCCAGTAAAATCGTTTTAGATGAATTCATCGCGATGCTGGCCTGCTGTATTGCCCTGCCAACAGGTTGGCAATGGCTGTTTCTGTCCTTCGTACTGTTTCGCCTATTGGATATTCTGAAACCTTGGCCCATCAGTTGGGTCGAACGGAATCTAAAAGGCGGCGCTGGTGTCGTCTCAGATGATTTGATGGCAGCAGGAATCTGCTGGCTAGCTATACAAATAACCGCACACTTAACGGCTGGGCTTTAGTTCAGCCTGCATTATTCCAGCAAATATATGACTTTTACTGACCGAGCCGAATCGTCTCTAGAAACTGAGTACGGCAATTTTCAGATCCATGTGTTCAAAGACCAGGCTCAAAAAGAGCATCTGGCCTTAGTCATGGGTTCCATAACGAATAGTCCGCGCCCTATACTCACTCGTATCCATTCAGAGTGTATGACAGGAGATACTCTGTTCAGCCACCACTGCGACTGCGGCGAACAGCTCAAAGCGGCGATGCAGGCCGTTGCGAATGAACAGTCAGGAATTATTCTCTATATGCGCGAAGAGGGGCGTGGCATTGGTCTGACTGCAAAAATAAAAGCCTATAGTCTGCAACAACAAAAGGGGCTCGATACATTTGCAGCCAATGAGGCTCTGGGATTTGCAGCAGATGCACGGGACTACCGTCTCGCTGCCGAAATACTCAAGGAATTGCAAGTCACCCGCATCCGGCTTTTGACCAGTAACCCTAATAAGGCTACCAGCTTGAGAAGCTTTGGTCTGGAAGTGGAACAAATCAAATTGGATGTGGAAGTAACCAGCGAACGGGCGCAGAAATACCTACAGGATAAATCGAAGCACAACGCGCGCTAATCGGCGATTTTCAACAGAAAGCTGCGCGTTTGGCTGAGCACTGTCTCCACATCCAAGCCACAGACTTGCAGCATTTGTTCACGCGTTCCCTGCTCGATGTGCCGGTCAGGCAACCCCAAGCGCAGCAATGGAGCCTGAATCCCCGCTTCATTGAGCGCCTCCAAGACAGCGCTACCTGCCCCCCCCATCAGTACATTTTCTTCCAAGGTCACACAAGCTTTATGAGATTGCGCAATCTGCGACAGGGTATGCTGGTCCAGAGGCTTGACAAAGCGCATATCTACGACACTGGCATCTAGCTGATGCGCGGCTTCCATCGCTGTGTGCGCTAATGGACCAAAGGCCAAAAAAGCCACTGAATGAGCCGGCGTTTGTGAGTAACGCAGCACCCTTGCAGAACCCATACCACTAGATCCTGAATGGGATCCTGAATTTGAGCCAGAAGCAGGCACAGTATCTGGGCTCTGTGGCAAATCCGCACAGACGGCCCCTCGAGGGTAACGAACCGCAGCAACGCCCGGGTGCTCATAGCACAGATCCAGCAGTTCGTACATCTGGGCTTCATCGGAAGGAGCGGCAATGACAATACCGGGAATCGCTCGAAGATAACTGAGGTCATAACTACCTGCATGGGTGGGGCCATCTTCCCCGACCAAACCTGCACGATCGATACAAAACAGCACATCCAATTCTTGGATACTCACATCGTGAATCAACTGATCGTAAGCACGCTGCAAAAAGGTGGAATAGATGGCTATTACCGGCTTGGTATCCGATTCACAGGCCAGTCCGGCGGCAAAGGTCACAGCATGTTGCTCTGCAATTGCTACATCGTGATAACGCTCGGGGAAATCGCGGGCAAATTCAGACAATCCGGATCCTTCGCGCATAGCAGGAGTGATAGCGATCAATCGAGGGTCTGAACGTGCACGCTGACAGATCCAGCGGCCAAACACATCTTGATAACGCGGTGTGGTTTTCTTAGTAGCGGCAGATTTCTGGGATCTAACGCCATCCGATGCCAGCTTGGTAATAGCATGGTATGTAACGGGAGCATTCTCAGCAACAGACAAGCCAGCGCCTTTGCGCGTGCGAATATGTAGCAGACGCGGTCCGGATTGAGCAGACAGAGTCTTCAGCGTGCGCACCAGAGCGATGACGTGATGTCCATCTACGGGCCCAGTATAAGCAAAACCTAGGCCTCCGAACAAGGTGCTGGACTGCACAAAAAAACTCTTGACTGCCAGTTCTAGCCGTTTGGCAAGGTGCATCATGAAAGGGATTACAGACAACAACCTCAGGCTGGTCTGACGCGTAGACCAATAGAATTTGCTGGCCCAGAGCCGACCCAGATAATTAGCAAGCCCACCTTCATTCGGCGAAATAGACATACCATTGTCATTGAGGATCACCAACAGATTGGCATCCAGATGCCCAGCGTGACAAATCGCTTCATACGCCATGCCTGCTGTCATAGCGCCATCGCCGATCACCGCAACACTGTGTTTGTCGGGCCTGGCCACAACCATACCCAAAGCGGCGCTCACAGATGTGCTGGAATGCCCCGTGCCGAATACATCGTAGGGGCTCTCAGAACGAGAAGGAAAAGCTTTTATGCCCCCTTGTTTCCTCAGGCTCAACATCTGCTCTCGGCGACCTGTGAGAATTTTATGCGGGTAGCTCTGGTGCCCCACATCCCAGACAATTCGATCTTGCAGGCCGTCAAATACATAATGCAGTGCCACTGTAAGCTCGATGACACCTA